>JAUYEI010000042.1 GCA_030691385.1 Azonexus sp. | reverse complement strand
CCGAAGGGTTCGTTTGTTCAAGTTCCCTGAGGGGGGTCACCCTTCACCATCACGCTGCTTGACCAGTTCGGCAGCGAATACCATCGAGATTGGTGACCGTACTCAGTGCCACGGTTATCCCGCGTGCTACGTTATGACTTTGGGCTGTCCAGATTCCGTCGGAATCAGTGTCCAGTTCGCCTCGGAATCAGTGTCCAGGTTCCGTCGGAATGGCTGTCCAGTTTGGGTCGGAATTCGCATACACCCCCTTAGTGGGAGCGAAGCTGCGATTTGAGGACATCTCACCAAAGGGCAATCCAACACTCAAAACCTTGTTGTCCGTCCTAAAAACGGTTGGATCCCGAAATACCCAAACCCCAGCCGCTTCATCTCCGCCGGCTCAAACAAATTCCGCCCGTCAAACACCAGCGCCGCGTTGAGCTTTTGCTTCATCGAATCAAAATCCGGGCTGCGGAATTCCTTCCACTCGGTCACGATCAACAGCGCATCGGCCTTCTCCAGCGCGGCCGATTGATTCTCGGCGTAGCTCAAACGCGGTTCATCAGGAAAGTGATGCTTCGCCTCCTTCATCGCCACCGGGTCGTAAGCCGTTGCCGTTGCGCCGGCGGCCAGCAAATCCTTGATCACCTCGATACTCGTCGCCTCGCGCATGTCGTCCGTGTTGGCCTTGAAAGCCAAACCCCACAACGCGAAGTGCTTGCCCTTGAGGTCGCCAGCATCGCGTTGGCCGCGTACTTCGTCAGCTCGGCACTGCGGATGTCCATCACCACCAAGCGATCATGATTGCGCTGGAAAGGCACATAGATCGCCCGCATCATGTGTGCCGCCCGCTCGTCAGCGCAGCCCACCACAATGCGGTCCGGCTTCATGCAGTCGTCAATCAAAATCCATCGCAGGCTGAGTGAATATAACGGGGTTGTTAGCTGCAATCCGCGGAAAATTCCGCCAGTAACCAACTTGCCAAATATAACCAATTAGGTTAGTGTTCTTCTATGGAGAAACGAACCCCACATTGCACGCTGTCTGCTGTCAAAGCGCTGTTAGCGGCCGGCAAGGTGCGCACCACGCATGCAGCGCGAGCCGGGGCAAACGAGTTGGGCTTTGCGCTCTCCGACATGCTGGACGTGGTGAAGGCACTGACGCCAGTGGACTTTTACAAGAGCATGACCACCCATGCCGATTACACGGTCTGGCAGGACGTCTACCGCCCAAGCACGCAGGCGGGCGACGTGTATTTGAAACTAACGGTCATTGATGACGTGCTTATCGTGTCCTTCAAGGAGCTTTGAATATGAAATGTCCTGTTTGCGGCGCGGCGGAACTGATCCATGACACTCGCGACCAACCCTATACCTACAAAGGCGAAACCACCGTTATAGCTGCGGTCAGGGGCGACTTCTGCCCGGCCTGCGCAGAATCGATCCTGGATGCAGCAGAATCGAACCGCGTAATGCGTGAGATGCAAGCCTTCTCCAAGCAAGTGAATGCCGCTATCGTTGATCCGGCATTCATTACGAACGTGCGTAAAAAGCTCAATCTCGACCAGCGAGAGGCCGCCGAACTCTTCGGCGGTGGCGTCAATGCGTTCTCACGTTATGAGAACGGCAAAACCAAGCCGCCGTTGGCATTAGTCAAACTGTTCAAACTGCTGGATCGTCACCCAGACCTGCTCAGCGAGGTCAAAGCCACCTGACAGGCCGGGAAACACTTGCTTCCCGGCCTGTTGCGCTACTGGCGTGTTTTACGCTGAAGGGAAGGCTGCCACGGTCAACCGGAAATTTCGCCCAAAATCGAAAAGACGCTCACCGCCCAATCCCGAAATAAGCAAACCCCAGCCGCTTCATCTCCACCGGCTCAAACAAATTCCGCCCGTCAAACACCACCGGCGAATTCAGCTTTTGCTTCATCGAATCAAAATCCGGGCTGCGGAACTCCTTCCACTCCGTCACGATCAACAGCGCATCAGCCATCTCCAGCGCGGCCGAAAAACTGCCGACGAAGCATTTTCAAAATCAGTCCAAATTTCCGGTTGACCGTAGCAATCGCATAGCAGCCCAAACACCCGGCCTACAAACGCCAGACCGTAACCCCGGCAGCCTTCAGCGCCTTCTCGTCAAACGCCGCCTTCACATCGATGAAGCAACCGCCGCTGACCACCTTGTCAGCCAAAGCACCGACCGCCTTTTCCACATACTCCTGATGCGAAACGGCCGCCACGATAGCCTCGGCGCGTGGCAGATTTTCCCAGGAAGACAACGCGACGCCGTACTCATGCAGCGCCTCGGCCGGGTCGCCATAAGGATCATGAACAAAAACAGCAACGCCGTAGGACTTCAGTTCCTTGATGATGTCGATCACCCGTGAATTGCGCAGGTCGCCGCAGTTTTCCTTGAAAGTCAGGCCCAGGATATTCACCCGCGCGCCCTTCACCGAACTACCGCTAGCGATCATCTGCTTGATCGTCTGCTCGGCTATGAACTTGCCCATGCCGTCATTGATGCGCCGGCCAGCCAGAATCACCTGCGGGTGATAACCCACCATCTCCGCCTTGTGCGTCAGATAGTACGGATCAACCCCGATGCAATGCCCGCCCACCAGGCCCGGCTTGAACTTCAGGAAATTCCATTTGGTGCCCGCCGCCTCCAGCACCTCGCTGGTATCGATGCCCAGCTTGTCAAAAATGATCGACAACTCGTTCATCAGCGCAATATTCAAGTCGCGCTGCGTGTTCTCGATCACCTTGGCCGCCTCGGCCGCCTTGATGCTGCCGCAACGATGCACGCCCGGCTTGACGATCTTTTCATAGAGCGCCGCCACCTTCTCCAGCGTCTCCGGCGTATCGCCCGAAACCACCTTCAGAATCGTCGTCAGCGTGTGTTCCCGATCCCCCGGATTGATCCGCTCCGGCGAATAACCGATGAAGAAATCCTCTTTCCACTTCATACCCGATTCGCGCTCCAGCACCGGAATGCAAACCTCCTCCGTCGCCCCCGGATACACCGTGGATTCATACACCACGATGGCGCCCATCTTCATGTTGCGTCCGGCACTGATGCTGGCGCCAACCAGCGGCCGGAAATCCGGAATGTGCGCATCATCCACCGGCGTCGGCACCGCCACGATAATGATGTCCGCCTCGCCCAGGCGCGCCGGATCAGCTGTGTATTCGGCAAACTTCGCCAACGCCATTTCCTCATCCGTCAGCTCGCGCGAAGGATCGGTGCCACGCAGGCACGCCTCCACCTTCGGCACCGCAATATCAAAACCAATCGTGCGCGTGGTTTTTCCGAACTCCACCACCAAGGGCAGACCAACATAGCCAAGACCAATAACCGCAACAACACTCATAGCAACTCCTGAAAAATACTGAAATCAATGTAGAGAAAGCTCATTGGCCAGCACCGCAACAATCCGTTCGGCCGCCTTGCCATCCCACAACTGCGGCCGGCGACCCTGCTTGCCCTCGCCGCGCATGACCTTGCGCGCTTCGGCCACGATGCGCACCGGGTCAGTCCCAGCCAATACGTTGGAACCTTCCTCCACCGTCACCGGGCGCTCAGTGTTTTCGCGGATCGTGATGCAAGGCACACCCAGCGCCGTCGTTTCCTCCTGCAAGCCGCCGCTGTCAGTCAGCACAACGACAGCATCCTTCCACATGCTCAGGAAGGCCATGTAAGCCTGCGGGCCAACCAGCGTCACATTCGGCCCGAGATCGACACCAAACTTTTCAAGATTGGCTCGGGTGCGCGGATGCACGGGGAAGATCAACGGCAGTTCAGCCGCAATCTCGCGTAGCGCACCACCAATTTGCGCCATCATCGCCGCATCATCCACATTGCTCGGCCGGTGCAGCGTCACCACACCATACCTATGGTCAACCGGAATATTTGCCGAAATTTCAAATGTCGATGCATCGACATCCTTCAGCTTTTCAGCCTGATACAGCAGGTTGTCGACCATCACATGGCCGACATAATGAATCGCCGAATCCGCCTTGCCCTCGCGCTGCAAGTGCGAAACACCACTCGGCTCCGTGACGAAGAACCAGTCCGAAATACTGTCTGTCACCAGACGGTTGATCTCTTCCGGCATCGCCATGTCGCCACTGCGCAAACCTGCCTCGACGTGAGCCACCGGAATATTCAGCTTTTTGGCCACAATCGAGCAGGCCAGCGTCGAATTCACATCGCCCACAACCAGCACAGCATCGGGCCGCTCAACCTGGCAAAGCTCTTCGAACGCCACCATGATCTTTGCCGTTTGCTGCGCATGGCTACCGCCCCCCGCCGCCATGAAAACATCCGGCTCGGGAATGCCCAATTCTTCGAAAAAGACATCATTCATTTCACGGTCGTAATGCTGCCCGGTATGAATAATCTTGAAAGCCAGACCACCATGCGCCTGCAAGGCACGCACGATGGGGGCAATTTTCATGAAATTCGGGCGAGCACCTGCCACGAGATAGATAGTTTTTTGCATGGTCAGCGTTACTCAGAAAGTTAATTAGTCTTTTGCAATAGCAATTGGCGAATGGCCAACACCACGAATAAGGTATTTGTCACCAGATAGCGTTTCCAGAGACGGCCAGGCTCGCTACATAGCCGGTGGAACCATTCAAGGCCATTTCGTTGCATCCAAAGCGGAGCTCGCGAAATCGTTCCAGCGTGGTAATCAAACGCCGCACCCACACCAATCATCACGGCATTAATTTTCCCGCGGTGTGCGGCCATCCATTTTTCCTGCTTCGGGCACCCCAGACTTACCCATACCGTCCCAGCACCAGAAGCATTGATGCGCTCAACGTCCACAGCCTGTTCCGCTGCGGTCAACGCCCGAAACGGAGGAGAAATCGCACCAGCAACCTTCAATCCAGGAAACACTTCCCGCATTCTTGCCAGCAAAATATCCAGCGTCTCTTCGGTACTGCCATAGAGAAAAATCGACTCACTTCCCTGCGCGGCCTGTTCGCAGTATTTCCACATCAGATCTGGCCCGTTTATTCGCTGCTGCCCGGCAACCCCGAGCTTGCGAAGCATCCATGCAACCGGCGCACCATCCGGCGTAGCCATATCAGCCTCAGCAACCACGCGCCCAAACTCAGCATCCTGCCCGGCGGTCACTACGGAATGTGCGTTGCAGATACAGACATATCGACTCACCCGCCGATCAGCCCATTCACGAATACGCCCGGTCGCAGTTTTCCAATCCAGTGCATCAATTGGCGCTGAAAGCACGTTAGTTGTACGTCGAACTCCAAAAACTGACGACATGGATCAGGCAACCGCCAACAATGTGGCTTTGATGCGACCGATGAATTCCTTGAAGGCAAATTTCCCGGTAATCCACTCCCGAGACTTTTTCCCCATGCGTTCGGCCACTTCAGGTTGATCCAATATCTTGGCAATGCGATCAGCCATTTCTTCTGGCGTACCGTCGCGCAGCCGATAGCCGTTTTCCCCATCGACCACTAGATCATCCGCGCTGCCATCGGCAAAGCCCGAAATGATGGGCAGGCTGTGCGCCATCGCCTCATTGATGCCAAGGCCACCCGTACCCGGCAACAGATACACCTCGGCAGCATCAAAATAGGGGCCAACGCCTTCAACAATGGAACCCGTAATCACAACATCGGTTCGCCCGGCAGATGCAGCGCGAATTGCCGGGAGATGATCACCATCGCCGACCAGAACAAAAACGACATCCTGCCGACGCAAAATATCCAGCGCCGACAAAATGACCTCAATACGCTTTTCCTCGAGAACAGCCCCAACAAACAGAAGGATTTTGCGCGAACCGATTTCCGGGTGACGCTGCACCAGCAACTCGCGTGCAACCGATTTCGGCAACAACTCTATTCGCGCTTCGTTGATGGTGTTGTGCATCAACGTCACCTGGTCCGGTCGAGCCCCATGCGTCAACGCGTAATCACGCGCGTTGGAATGGTAAGCAAGATGGTGGTCAAAACGGGGAACAAACCGTCTAAGCAAGAAAGCCTTGGCTTTCCCCGGGTTGTATTCGTAGCCACATTGCCAAGCCAGTAACTTGAAACCGAGCTGCTTTTTTAACTGGGTCAACTTCCAGTGAGTAGCATTGCCAACGTGGCCTATACACAGCACAAGGTCAGGCCTTAATTCTCGAATATGCTCTTGTACACCCTCAGCACGACGAAGCGTGTAGGTGGAAACCTGATACTCCCGAAACTGAAACTTTCGTTCATTCTGAACAATGGTTTCTTTTAGCCCAATCCGCCCTTTTGCGCTTTCAGGGGTAGCCCCGGACAGCAAATGCAATTCCATACCTTGTTCCGGCAAAGATTTTTCTAAGGTTCGAAATAGCTCGCGATGGTAGTGCGCCACTCGATCAAAAATAAACAACACTTTTTTCATTTCAGCCTCACACCTCAGAAATCTCAGGTTTGATTAAACAATGGTCATATCCTCTTTCGGAAAGCCTAAACATTCCTTTGTTGATAGCCTCTTCATGCCTATTTATTGTTTCGGCATCTCGAAACCGCTGACCGACAACACGCGCAGGAACCCCTGCCGCGATTGAATAGGGTGGCAAATCTTTAGTAACCACACTTCCTGCAGCAACGATTGCCCCCCTCCCGATGATCACTCCCGTGAGTACTATTGCTCCATAACCTAACCAAACATCGCTGCCAATGACCGCCTTTTCATCAGCATATGGGCTAATGAATCGACGACTCGTTACGTGTGGTGCATAACGCACGGGAAACCCTACAGCAGAGAAGTCATGATCATGACGTCCAACAATGGCGACGCAATTTGCAAGCAAGCAATAATCACCAATTTCACAGTTGGCTTCGATATGCACCTGCTTGCCGATGTAGACGCCTTTTCCAATTCGCAAAGATCTTGGAGCCCAAAGCCGCGTATTTTTTCCTACATGAAGATCGCTGCCGTAGCTTAGGTAGCGGCCTTTACCTGCAATCAGCATCCAAGTCTGCACCCGCCTGAGAAGCGCAATAAACCAATTCATTTCTGCGTTCCTAACTATTCAACAGACCAAGTAACCTGATCAGCCACCCCATCTTTTCTAATAAAGTCGCAACTCCAATACTTGCCGCTCTGCGCGCACTTGAGTTGAGTAGCGCCATGCAAACGGTCCACCGTTGTCCTCCACTTCGCAACCATGGGTTTGGGATTGCCAGAAGATGCCTCGATCATTCCCAATCCATAACGGTTATCCCAGGAATACCAATAGAAGCGATCAACACCTTCAGCCCTCGCCAGCAGCAGAGCACGAAGCACATAGTCCCCTGACTCTGTTTCCAGTGAGAGTTTTCTCCACCCACCTTTGGCGACCATCTGATGATCGGGCGTGCCATCGCCATTCGCGATCCACCAGCCGGTTTCTGTATTCCAGAGCGGCATGTTTGCGAGGCCATGTTTCCCCATGACAGTACGAACCCCCCTAATCAGGGGCAGCATGGCCTCAGGGGGTTTTTGGAATACGTAAAAATGGTGAGCTACGACATCAATGCATCTCTTGCCACCTATTGCAAGAAAGTGATCGAGATAGTCAATGTGCTTACCGCCACCTGCCGAAGCGGGTGAAATAACGAGGTTGTTGGGATCGATGTCCTTGAGAATGCGATGCGCCTCACAGGTCATCTCGACTAGTTTCTCCACGCTGCCCGTGTAGTGACTCATGTCGCTGGGTTCGTTCCAGATTTCGTACTGACGGATTTTTCCTTTGTAACGAGTACCTACCATCGTTACGTAGGCTCGCCAGTCATTCATATTGGCAGGTTCCGCGCTATTACCGGGGCGATAGGCACTTGCTTCCTGCGGGCGCGCAGAGGCCCAAATTGGGGTCATGGCAAGCGGCAGCAGCAATTCCACATTTGTAAGTTTTGCCACAGCAACATAGCGATCCAACCTGGCAAAACTCCATTGCCCACGAGTGGTTTCGAGCTGTGCCCAGCCGACATAGGCGTCCCACAAGCGCCAGCTGCCAAACGGTACGTTGGGCCATGCTGTACCAGCATCGGCACGATGAATATGTAGGCCGAAATACTGCAACGGGATTTTTGCCACATTCGATTCCTTAACAGCTGAGGCATGGTGGCTGGCAAGCAAGCCTGCAGCAAAGAGAAAGGCAATCAGTTTTTTCATATCGTTTCTTTCCTGCGCCATGCAGTCATACCTTCCGCCCTGCCCAATGAGACAAAAAAGCCACGGAAAGCACTGCGGAGATCTGCTTTAAATAGCGGAGTAACAAATGGGGCGAACAAGCCTCGAACAACAACCCAGACATCTAGGCGGTGTTTAGCATATATCCCACCAGTACCTCGCGCCCGTTTTCGGGCATTGCGGCATTCTTCAAGTAGCCGGATTGCAGGCAGCGTAGAGAAGCGATGGTGAACGCACACATCTGGCGTGCTTTGCAATCTTGCTCCAGAGGCCAGAGCACGAAGAATGAAATCGGTCTCCTCCGCCGCGCCATACCACTGACCAACACCGAAGCGTTCATCAAAGCCGCCTAGTTCGGTGAGCAACTTTCGCTTAATGAATAGCGTGATCGAACTGGCATTGCCACCACGGAAGCATCGCCAGTCTGCGTTGGAAAGCAACTCTGACTTCGGTATCCGATTTTGAGCTGCAGCCTGCTCGACCCAATGCCCGATAACTCCATCCAGTGACGGAGTTACCTCAAAGGTAGCCAGCATGTTCTTGATGGTATCGGGCTCATACCAGCAGTCATCGTCGGGAAAGGCCACGATCTCTCCGGAGGCAATGGACAGCCCCAGGTTGCGCGCGCCGGAGAGGCTCGGACGGTCAAGCCGGAGATGCTTGAGATCGAGTCCTGCGCGCATACCCTCTTGCAGATACGGTTGCAGTCGGTCGTCCGGGTTCTGGTCGACGACGATCAGCTCGAAGCGACGGTCGCTTTGTGCTGCCAGGCTGCGGATGACCTGACCAACATCATCCGTACGGCCCAAGGTGGCGAGAATGAGCGAAGCTTTCATGATTTTTGATTTTTCTGGGGTGCAGAAAAGGCAACTGCAAGCGCGGTACGCAAGAGGTAGAACGGATTTCCGAAAGCCCTGCGGTCAAGCAGAAATCTGGCCGCTTTTTGACGACTGCCCGCTTTAAGGTTGGCGCGGGCAATGTTGAGAACATGGCTGGCGAGTAGACGACGCGCGCCGCGCTGCAGGTGCGCAGGTACCTGCTTGTGCTCCAGGCGTTCGCTTAGGCGCCGATAGCAGGGGAGGATGTCCCGCACCGTATTGCCCTGCGTCGCGCTGCCTTGCACGCCCATGCGATAGTCGGCCAACGAGGTGTTGGCGTAAGCAACCTTGGTTTGTTCAGCGACCCGGAACCAGAGATCCTGGTCTTCCCCCAACTTCTCGCCGTTGGGAAAATGAAGGGCCGAGTCTTTCAGAATTCGGCTCGCGATCACGATTGCGCTGGTGTAAGTAAAGGCGCCTTTCGTCCAAGCACTGTAAAAATCCGGAATGCACAGCAGACTGTCAGGCAGAAGATTGTTGAGACAACGTTCTTCCTTGTCGCCATTGTCCCAAAAGCAGGTATAGGCCGTGCAGAGCATTCCAGCGTCGGGGAACTTAGTGATCAACTCCACAATTTTTGCAAGAAAGCCCGGTTGATAGCGGTCGTCAGCATCCAGAAATGCGATGTAGTTGCCACTTGCAATGTCAATTCCGCGGTTGCGGGCGACTGAGACACCGGCATTCGCCTGACTGTGCAGCTTGATTCTGGTGTCGCCGAATCGTTTCACCAATTCCGGGCCACCATCACTTGAGCCGTCGTCGATAACGATGATTTCCCATGCCGGGTGGCTTTGCTGCAACACGGATTCGATGGCTTCGGTTACGTAGGGCGCCTTGTTGTAAAGCGGCATGATGACCGAAATGCGAATGGGCGAGATCATTGAGCCACCACCCTGCCCGTGAGAGTGTTGGGGATAGGTGCCGCATCCGCTTGGGGGGCCTGGCGACCACGCAGGGCAATGGCAAACAGCAGCGCGTGAGTAAGAAAGTCACCGTTAAGGATGGTGCCAAAGGATAGCGGTGCTTCAGTCATGCAACGGAAAATGATTGTCGCAAACAGAGCAAGCGAAATGCCGCGGGTAGTTGATGCTGCTCTGAGGGATGCAGCACCCAGCAGGAGCAGATAACAGAGCAGCGTGACGCCACCGAGTGTGCCGGCAACACTCAAGGATTGCAGGAACTGATTGTGCGCACTGTAGGCGAATGGCATCGCTATTGTTATCCGGTGCTCTAACCCCCAGGCTGACGGACCGTAGCCAAAGATGGGGTTGTCTTGCCATATGTTGATGGCGGTCGCCCATATCTGCGCACGACCGGTGAGGGTTGTGATGTCGGTGCCGGCTTGCGTAAAGGTAATCTTGTTCCAGATACGATCAAGGTCAGCAAAGGCCAGACCAATTGTGCCGATGAGCAAGACGACGACGATGCCCAGAACAAATCTGGGGTCCATGCCACCATTTTCCGAGCGGGCATTTCGGTACCAGAATACGATGGCAATGGCGACCATTCCGGCAGCCCATACCGTTTTGGATTGGGCCAGGGTAAATACGGCGATGGCGGAGAGAATGGTGAGCCAGCGCAGCCAGAATTTGCGGAATGGTTGCATGCTTTCGAGCATCAGCAGCAGCAAGGCGAGCGGGCCAATGCTATTTGGGTTTGACCCAACCCCCCATAGACGAATGGATAGTCCGGGAATCCAGCCTTTGTAGTTGGGCTGTACGGCTAGCTGGGGCTGGATAACGGCGACAAAAAGACTGAGCAGCATCATGGCCACAAGGGCGAGCTTGGCGAATTTGATGGTATCGGTCAGCGATTCGTCCCGCGCTAGGTAGACGGCTGTGAACACGATGATCGAGTAAAACGTGTTGTGAATGAACTCCGGGTGTGCCCCAAAGGCGCTGCTCAATACGGCATTGGCGATGAAGAAAGCGACAAAGGCCAGAAAGAGTGGTTTGCCATTTGTGTTTATCTGCTTTTTTTGGTTGAGCAGGTAGCCGAGAATCTTGGCTCCGCACAGGCCGATAATACTGAAGCTGATCAGGCGTAGGATGCTGCCGCCACCGGCGGCTTCGGTACCGGCATTGATGGAGTCGATACTGAGCGACGCATAGGTAAGATTGCGGTTTGAGAGCAAGCTGCCAACACTGATTCCAATTGCAACAAGTGGTAGCAATGCGGGAACAATCAATCGGCCTAATGAGCGGTCGACCTGCAGAAATACGCCAAAGGCGAGCACGGCAGCGATGGACGCTGCTAACGCCACACCAATAGGTATTGCATAGCTAATAATTTCGCCTGGGTTCATTCGGATTTTCCTGCACGCCCAAGAAATGCCAGATGACGTGCCACTTTTACGGGGGTGCGATCAAGAATTCGGTTAAGCAGTTGGGCCAGTTCGATACCGATGGACCAAGGGAGAATACGTAGCAACGCCATAAGCCCTAGGGCGCCCAAAAGTGCGTCCAGCGCGAGGCGTGCGATGGGGTGAAAATCATGACAGAGGGCGTCGACGCTGAAAACGAGCAAGGCCAATAGTGGCGCAATGAGGAGCCCACCACGAACCGAGCGCCATATAGGCAGAATGTCCATTTTCAGTATGCGGATCGCACTGCCGACAATGACCAGGCAACGTACGACAAATAGTGCGAGTACCGTCCAGGCGACCATCTCGACGGATTGTTGCGCAGCTAACCAGCATGCGCCAATCCAGATCAGGGCGATAGGCAACTGGACGCGAAATTCCTTGCTGGCATGGCCACCGGTCCATAGGAGCGGGGTGGTAAATCCCCAAATGAGGAATAGCGGCATCGCGAGGGCCAGCGGGCGGAGTAGCGCGACTGCTTCGTGCCATTTTGGCCCGTAGAGCGCAAGGACGAATGTTTCTGCGATGGCACCGATGACAGCAAATGCAGGCAAAACAAATACGACCACAGCGCCGATCAGGGCACGGTAACTGCTGGCGATGACTTCCGGGTTGTGGGTAGAACGCGAGGCAGCAGAGAAAAAAACGGGCTGCACAATGCCAAGCAGAGAAGTGGTTGGCGTATAGAGCATGTTGTAGCTCGTGGCGTAGAGGCCAATTTCCCGACTGGAAAAAACGCGCCCGATGATGACACGGTCAACATTGTTTATCAGCCAATTTACAAGGTTTGTGACCAAGACCGTAGCGCCATAGGCCGAAAGACTTTTGGCGTTCTCGTAGCGTATGAGAGGGGCAAGCGGGTGGCGTGTTGCAGCATACGTGAGCGCCAGAAAAACCGTCGCTTGAATCAGCCAGGCAACGACGAGCGCCCAAGCTTGCGAGCCATAGAGCGCCAGGGGAATGCCAAAGAATACGTAGCCAACAATGAACCCGGTAATCTGGGCCATTTGAATACGACGAAAATCAAGGTTGCGTTTGAGGAGGTTGAGCGACGGCGCGGCAAGTGCGTTGAGTAAGCAAATGATGGCGAGTGCTTTGACAACATCCGCTGCGCGTGCATCGCCAAAAAACGTAGCGATGGCTTCAGCCGATAGACCAATGGCCAGCGTGACAGCCAAACCAAGTATTACTTGCCAAGTAAATACAAAACGGATGTCGCGATCAACGACGGTTTCTTTCTGAATAAGGCCGTAAGCGAGCCCGATGTCGGAAAAAAAACCACTGAATCCGATGACGATAGCCCCGATTGCAAAGAGGCCATATTGTTCAGGCCCAAGAATTCGGGCCAGCACAACCTGTGCTCCAAACTGAAGAATCAGGCGGATTATTGCCCCGCCCGTTCCCCAGAAAACAGCAGACAAGCTTTTGGCACCCAGGTTTTTCACAATGCTTTTGCGGCTTCTCGACGCGATCAGGCAGCGGTCGCGGCTGTGCCGAGATATGCGGCGTATGCTTGGGCGATGCCAATTTCGAGTGAGGTTTTTGCTGACCAACCGAGGCCAGCAAGGCGAGAGACTTCCATTAGCTTACGCGGGGTGCCATCCGGTTTGCTGCTGTCGAAGGCAATATCGCCCTCAAAATCGACAACCCGCCCCACTGTTTCTGCTAGAACCTTGATCGTTATGTCTTCGCCAACGCCAACGTTTACCAGCGGCGGCTCGAATTTCCCACTCTTTGACTCGTCGCTCCCTAGCAGGCTTTCGTACTTTTCGTCAGGCAGATTGCCGAGAAATACGCAGGCATCAGCCATGTCTTCGCTGTAGAGGAACTCCCGCTTCGGCGTTCCGGTTCCCCAGACAACAACTTCCTTGGCATTCGCTACCTTGGCATCGTGGAACTTGCGAATCAGTGCAGGAATGACGTGGCTGTTTTCCGGGTGGTAGTTGTCACCGGGGCCGTAGAGGTTGGTCGGCATCACGGCGAGGTACTTGGTGCCGTATTGGCGGTTGTAGCTCCAGCACATTTCGATGCCAGCAATTTTGGCCAGTGCATAGGGACGATTTGTCGGCTCGAGCGGGCCGGTGAGCAGGCATTCTTCGCTCATCGGCTGTGGGGCCATGCGCGGGTAAATGCAGCTGGAACCAAGGAACATCAGGCGCTTGACGTTGTTTACGTAGGCGGCGTGGATGATGTTGGTCTGGATCGCCAGGTTTTCACGGATGAATTGGGCCGGGTAGGTGTTGTTGGCGATGATGCCGCCCACCTTGGCCGCTGCCAGAAATACGTAGTCCGGCTTTTCCTGCTCAAAAAAGCTTTCGACCGCAGCCTGATTGATCAGGTCGAGTTCCTGATGCGTGCGGGTGACGATATTGGTGTAGCCCTTGGCCTGGAGGTTGCGCGCGATGGCGGAACCAACCATGCCACGGTGGCCGGCTACGTAAATTTTGGCGTTCTTGTCCATGGCTTATTCGTGGTAATCGAAGGCCTGGAAGCCGGCCATCTTGACGAGGGCATCGCGCTTGGCTGCGGTGTAGTCGGCCTGAACCATTTCCTGGACGAGTTCGGCCAGTGTGGTCTTGGGTACCCAGCCAAGCTTTTCCTTGGCTTTGGTCGGGTCGCCGAGCAGGGTTTCGACTTCGGTCGGGCGGAAGTAGCGTGGGTCCACCTTGACGATGGTGTCGCCGACTTTGACCTTCGCTTCCTTGTTGGTGACGGCGGTAACGACGCCCACTTCCTTCTCGCCTTCACCGTCCCAGCGTAGCTGGATGCCGAGTTCGGCGGCAGCGAATTCGACAAACTGGCGAACGCTGTATTGCACACCGGTGGCGATAACGAAGTCGTCTGGCGTGTCCTGTTGCAGCATGAGCCATTGCATTTCGACGTAATCGCGGGCATGACCCCAGTCGCGGAGGGAGGAGAGATTGCCGAGGTAGAGGCAGTCTTGCAGGCCGAGCGCCATGCGGGCAACGGCACGGGTAATCTTGCGGGTAACGAAGGTTTCGCCACGTAGCGGTGATTCATGGTTGAAGAGGATGCCGTTACAGGCGTAGATGCCATAGGCTTCACGGTAGTTAACGGTGATCCAGTAGGCGTACATCTTGGCGACAGCGTAGGGGCTGCGCGGGTAGAAAGGCGTGGTCTCCTTTTGCGGAATCTCTTGCACCAGACCGTAGAGTTCGCTGGTGGAGGCCTGGTAGAACTTGGTAGTCTGTTCGAGGCCAAGGATGCGGATGGCTTCGAGGATGCGCAGGGTGCCCATACCGTCTGCGTTGGCGGTGTATTCGGGGGACTCGAAGCTGACCGCCACGTGGCTCATGGCGCCAAGGTTGTAGATTTCGTCGGGCTGGGTCTGCTGGATGATGCGGATCAGGTTGGTGGAATCTGTGAGGTCACCGTAGTGCAGGACAAAGTTTTTGTTTTCGACATGCGGGTCTTGGTAGAGGTGATCAATGCGGTCGGTGTTGAACGATGAGGCACGACGCTTGATGCCGTGAACGATGTAGCCCTTCTTGAGCAGGAATTCGGCGAGATAGGCGCCGTCCTGGCCGGTTACGCCGGTGATGAGCGCTACTTTGTGCGTGGTGGTCATAGAGTCAGTCATTGTTTTAGTTAGGTTGAAGATTGCCGGTGAGCCTTTGGCGGTGTTGCGGGGCCAGTGCGTCGAGCATCTGGGCCGCAAACCGGTTTTGCATCTGGTATGCGTTGTCGCTTTGCGCGTCGATGGATGAAACGCGAATGAGCATGCCGTCGGGGATTTTGCCGCTCAGGCCATAGCTCATTTCGGCGAGCTTTTTGTGGATGCCGGGTTTAACCACCTGATCACCGATGGTTGTCCAGTAGGTGACCGGTTCGCTGCGCTGCCCCAGGGTGGTGAGAATGCGGATCACCGGAATTTCGCCGTTGGTGACAGCGAGGGTGCCCGATTGCTTGCCCTGCAGCGCGAAGCCCTGCGCCGGATAGCAAACCTCCGGCTTGTGCACCTGCATGGAGTCGCTTTGGTCATTGCCATAGGCAATGGAGAGCATGACGCGATAGCCGCTGCCATTGATATAGGTGCGGGATAGCGTTTGGCTGTAGATCTTGTCGAGCATTTCTTTGGTTTGCGGGTCGACAATTTGGGTGCCCGATTGCTTCTCTTCTTGCCACTCGCCAAAGGCATGCGGAATCATGGTTTCCAGAACCACCTTCGGCCCTTGGTCGGCGATCTTCTGCGTTGGCCGCATGGCGATGGCGAGGCCGGCACTGGCCAGCATGAGGACGAGCAGGATGATGTTGCGGATCGGGAGTTTCATGGTTTTATGCCTTGATCACTGCAGGCTGGCTGCGCCAGCGTTTTTCGCCAAGTTGCAGCAGCGAATCAACACCCATGATGATGAGCAGCGCGGTGATGAACAGCACCATGCCGGCAAAGCCGTGCAGGAAGCCCTGCCCTGCTTCGTCGCCGAAGTGGTAGGTGATGAGCGTCAGCACCATGACGCGGATGACGTTGGCGATGAAGGAGATGGGGATGATGAGGATGGCGAGCGCGACGTTTCTGAAGAAGGAGTCGTGGCGAATGATGTTGAGGTAGAGCAGGCCTAGCGCTTCGAGGGTGAAGAGGGTTTGCAGGCCGGCGCAGGCGTCGGCGACGAGCAGTTTGTACTGGCCGATCTGCAGGATGACGCCGGTGCGCGAGATGGGGTAGCCGACCCAGTAGAGGACGTTTTCGGCAACGTAGGAGACGGCCATTTTCATGGGCAGCGTGAGGGCATCGACGACGGTGCCGGGCAGCGGGATCATGAAGAAGAGGAAGAAGAGCGGGAACCAGGCGGCGCGCAGGGCGGCCCAGCCGCGCATGATGAGCAGCAGGCTGCTGATGACGACGATTTGCGAGCCGACTTCAAAGAGCAGGATGTCTTGCGAGCGCCCGATGGCGTAGAGCAGCAGGCCAAGGATGAAGAGCGGCCAGCCGGCTTTTGCGGGCGCTGCGGCCATCTCGTGGATGGTCGGGCCTTGTTTCCAGAAGAACCAGATGGCCACACCCAGGATGATGGGGCCGTGCGCCTGCGCTTCGGTGGCCCAGATGGTGCCGGAGAGATCGACCCAGGTGGGAACGTAGAGCGCAATGAGGCCGATGAGAATGGGGAACCATTCGGCGATGGCCGGGCGGGATTGTGCCGACAGCGTCGGTACTTTGTTTGCTGTGAGACTCATGGCGGCGTTTGTTTCAGCGTATTGCAGATACCGTTCATAAGTTCGGCATAGGCGGGTAGGCGGGCGATGATCTGGTTGAATACGGCCGGGGGGTAGCGGTGGCACCCCGGCGCTTCACTGAATGCGTTTAGCTTTAGAGCCATGGCCTGGCTTCCTGTTTGACGATTTCGCCAAATCGCCCATTGAGTTGAGCGGTGGTGACGAGGTCAACATTGAATGGGACGAAGGATTCTTCGATCGCTTCTTCGATTTCGAGCAGGGTGCTACGGTCAACCGGAAAATCTATCCAAAAATCGAAATCGGAATTCCACCGGGCATCACCGCGCGCGCGGGAGCCAAAAAGGTAAACCCGCGCCCCTGCCGGCAACTTGGCCAGGAATAGCTCGCGAAGATAGGCTTCGGAGTCTTGGGTGAGGGAAACGGCGGTGGTGGTCATTGGTTGGCTATGGGCGTTATAAAAAATGGGGTCTGACCCCATTTATGCGATTCCATTTATGCGGCTTGTTCCAGCGTTGAACGCTTTTCAAGCTGGTTTTTGTACAGATCGATGATAGGGAAGCACAAGTCATAGTCACCCCAAACCAACTCGCCATATTCAATGCGAAACGAGGCAAAACGCTGTGGGTCGAGGTAAGCGCGAATATCGGGATGCAGTGCAGCGCTGAGAAATGGTTTGAAATCGACTTCCTGTGTGATGCCGTCGTCGAAGGCAATGCAAAGCTTGTAATCGCCGATTTGAGTTGCCGAAATAATCTGGATGATATGTGTGCTCATTTCAACCTCCGGGTAATACGTTCAGGTTTTACCGATTTGTGGAGTACGAAGAAGTCGATCCATTTGCTGACAATTTCATCCGCACGCGCTGTGACAAGCTCTTCAAAGTAGCGCATTTCATTCAAGTCCAAAGGCGCCTTGCCGGCAACCATGGTGTAGCGGATTTCGCTTACGTCACCATTGATCACTACAATTTCAGCACGTGACTCACGCCCTTGCGATTTGCCATGCACATGCACAGGGTCATGTTCATTGGCGTAGAACATGACTATCAGTCCAAAGTATTCGTAGAGTTTTGGCATTGGGGTTAGTTGCGACAGTAGAGCGCGGTATCTCTGCGCTTATCGACAAGTTTATGCCCATCAGCGGACTGTATTGGCAGTCGACTACAACTTGTAGTCAGCTCAAGGGCTTGCCGAATCGGTCTGGCGGAGTGCAGTAGAGGTTTAGATGTTGGTTTTACACCGCCATTTACTCCCTCATTTACTCCCTCATTTACTCCCTCATTTACTCCCTCATTTACTCCCTCATTTACTCCCTCATTTACTCCCTCATTTACTCCCTCACCCATCCCCACCCCGGCCCTCCCCTTGAAGGGGAGGGAGGAAAACCGGGGACAGACCACGGTTTTTTTGGCGTTCTGAAAACTAGAACAACTGTTCTCTTTTTTAGAGCGCTTTTCCACTGGACGAAGCGAGGGGGCGGTGGCCTGCATTGGGTTTAGCCGTTGTTGAGCACGGCGCCGACGACGGCAACGCCGCTGTGTTGCAGCGAGGTGACGAAGGCTTGCAGGGCGGGGGCGGAGGAGATGTCTTTGCGGGCGACGACGACGGCGCCGCGGGTGCGGGCGGCGATGGTCTGGCTGTCGGCGGTTTCGGCGCCGGCCGGGGTGTCGACGATCACGATGTCGTATTGCCCGGCGGCGGTGGCCATGAGGGCGTTGAAGACCGGGCGGGCGAGCAGTTCCTGCGGGTTGGGCGGGGTGGCGCCGGCGGGCAGGACGGAGAGGTCGATGAGGCCGGGGATGCGGGTGACGGCTTCGGCGAGTTCGGCGCGGCCGGCGAGCAGGCTGGAGAGGCCGAGCTTGTTTTCGAGGCGGAAGAGTTGGTGCTGGCTCGGGTTGCGCAGGTCGGCATCGATGAGCAGCGTGCGCTCGCCGAGTTGCGAGAAGACGACGGCGAGGTTGGCGGCGGTGAAGCTGCGGCCTTCTGCCCTGCCCGCGCTGACGACGGCGAGCGTCTTGTGGCCGACATCGGCGTCGAACCAGCGCAGCATGAGCTGGCTGCGCACGGCGCGTAGTTGTTCGACGATGGGGCTGAAGGGTTTGAAGGCGGCGACGACTTCTTCGCTGACGCGGTCGTCACCGGGCATGAGGTAGGGGTAGTCGTACTGGCGGGAGAGCGCCTGCTGGATGTCGGCTTCGGAGAGCAGGCCAAGCTGGATGGCGGCATCGCCAAAGCGCAGGCCCTGCTCTTTTTGCAGTTTGAGGATGCGCTCGGCGGCGTCCGGCGTCAGGCGGCCGTTGTCGATGAGGATGGCGCCGATGGAGCGGCCGGCGCCGGTGTCGAGTTTTTCGGTCATTGCGTTCATTTTTGGTCAGGCCTTGGCTGCGGCGGGCTGATTGCCGGTTTTGAGGGCGGGTTCGCCATTGCTACGGTCAACCGGAAATTTTGCCCAAAAACGAAATCCTTTTTTTGCCCTGGGCAACGCGGAATCGAGTTCGGCCAGCACGGGCAGGTCGAGCGCCAGGGTGAGGTCTTCGGCTGAACGGATGCGGCGCTGGCTGAGTTCAAGCACGAGCGCGGCGCCGACGCCGAGCATGGTGCCGAGGAAGATGGAGACCAGGACGTTGAGGAAAACCTTGGGGCGGGAGTGCTGGGTCGGCTCGGTGGCCGGGCTGAGCACGAGCACGTTGGTCTGCTGCGACTGGCCTTCGAGGTTGCTTTGCGTCATGCGCTGGCCGACGGCCTCGTAGGCGCGGCGGGCGGTTTCGACGTCATTGACGAGCACGCTGAGTTCGTCGCGCTCGGAGCGGATGGCGAGGACGCGCTTTTTCTGCTCCTCGATCGCCTTCTTGAGCTCGTCCTGCTTGACGACACCGAACTTGCTGGCGACGGCAGCACCACCGGAGATGCGGCCGATTTCCTGGCGCAGTTGCTGGCGCTGTTCTTCGATCTGCGCTTCAAGCTGGAGGACTTGCGGATGGTTCTTGCCGAGGTTGCTGCCGATTTGCGAGAGCTGGGATTCGGCGCGGGCGATTTCGGCCTTGAGGTTCTGGACCAGCGGGTTTTGCAGCACTTCGAGCGAGAGTTCGCTGGTGCCGCTCTTTTGCCGGCTGGAGGCGTCGGCGCGCTGGGCCTGGGCGGCGGAAAGCTGCATGGTCAGGTCGTTGAGGCGGGCCGTTTCGTTGTCCATCATGCGGTCGTCGGTGACGACGATGCCTTTTTCCTGCTGGTAGGCGGAAAGACGGGACTGGGCTTTTTCGAGGTTGGCGCGCAGGCCTTTCTGGCGCTCTTCAAACCAGGCACTGTACTGGCGCGCCGGTTCGACGCGCATTTCGATGGCGGTGTCGATGTAGGCCTGGGCAAAGGCGTTGGCGACGGCAGCGGCAAACATCGGGTCGGCACCGGAGAAGTTGACGTTGATGACGTTGCTCTCGCGGGAGGGCTTGATGTCGAGCTTCTTTTGCAGAACGTTGGCGTAGTAGCTTTCGAGCGTGCCCTTGCCTTCGCTGGCCTCCTTCCAGTTCTCGACAGCCTGGGCACTCTTTTCGAAGCCAAGCAGCTTGACGACGCGGGTGGCGACGCGGTCGCTGGTGATGATGTCGATCTGCGTCGCCATGTAGCCGGGTGTCATCATGCCCTGCATGAGCATGCCGGCAATGGGGTCGGGCGACTTGACGTCGATGACCAGCGAGGTCGTGGCGGTGTATTCCTTGGGCAGGATCAGGCTGATGACCAGCGTGGTGAGCACGGTGACGCCAAAGATCGACAACGCCAGCTTGCGGCGCGCCCAGAGGATGAGGAGGAATTGCTGAAAAGTCATGCGGGGCTTTCGGTGATCTTCTTAGAAGAAGCTTTCCTGGACGTAGAGCACGTCGTCGGCTTGAATGAGGTCGGACTTTTCCGGGGAGATGATTTGTATCTTGCTGTCCGGACCGCGACGGTGGATGCGCAGGCCGCGCTCGGTGCCGCGAACGGTCAGGCCGGCACTTTGGGCCAGGCCCTGGAGCACGGTCATGTTGCGCTCGAGGCGATAGGAGCCGCCACGCTGGACTTCACCGTAGATGTAGAAGACGGGGGCGCGATGAACGTAGATGATGTCGCCGCCCATCACGGGAATGTCGAGATCGGTGTTGCCGCTGATGAACATGGCGGGGATGTCGATTTCCTGGCGGTAGGCCTTGCCGTCGCGCAGGCCGGAAAGAATGATGATATCGGCGCCGCCGGAGGGTATGGCACCGCCGGCCGTGGCCAGCATGTCGGTCAGGCGGGTGTTGCCGGTTTCGATGGGGTAGCGGCCCGGGCGATTGACCATGCCGAGGATGGAAACCTGGTTACTCTTGAATTGCATGAGCAGGATGTTGACCTGCGGCTTTTGCACAAAGCCGCCTTCGCGCAGCTTGTTGGCGATGGCCAGTTCGGCATCGGCGATGGACAGCCCGCCAAGTTGCACGGCACCGATCAGCGGATAGGTGACGGAGCCGCTTTCGGCGACGCGGGTTTCAACGGTGAGGTCCGGGTTCTGGAAGACGCTGATCTTGATGGCGTCACCTGCCCCCAGGCGGTAGTCGACCTGCTTGCCTTGCGCCTGCGCGCCGGCGATCACGCCGAAGGTGACAAGAATGCCGAGGAGAAGACTTTTCAGGTTGATCATGGATGTGTGGGTTCCGATTTACTTGAGACCGGCAATGCCTTTGTTGACGGCTGCCTCGGTGGCGGTGGGGGCGGGCTTGTCCGTTGCGGCGGCTGGTGCGGCGGCAACCGGAACGGCTCCGGCAAACTCGCCGGCGTATTCGATCCTGGCCTTTTCACGCAGCTCTTTCATGGTGCTGCGCGCCAGTTCGGTTTTTTGCTTGTTGCTGATGAAGTTTTCGATGAAAGGGCGGGCCTTGGTTTCATCTATCGGCTCGGACTTGCTGGCGAGCACGATGATGAGCGCTGCCCGCCCCTGGTTTTCGATCATCTGGATCTGGCCATCCTTGGCCTGCGCCAGACGGGGCAGCAGTTCGAGAGCCAGTTGCTCGGCCGCCTTGACGCTGACGCCACCGGTGACTTCAACGCCCTTGGCCTTGAGGCCGGCAAGTACTTCGGCCACGGAGGATTTGCCACTGCCTAGCTGCGCCTTCACGCCGGCGACGATTTCCGGAGTGGCAGCAAAGGCCATTTCTTCAAGACGGTAGATCTTGCGATTGGAGAAGAGCTCGGGGTGTTCGTCATAGAACTTCTTGATCTCTTCAGCGGAAGGCTTGCCTTCCTTGGAAACCTTCTGTTCGATGAAGGCGCGGGCAAGAATTTCACGGCGGGAACTTTCGATGGCCTGCATGACATTCGGCGTGCGATCGAGTTTGGCTTCGGCGGCCTGCTGAACGGCCAGTTCCTGGTCGATCAGGCTTTCGAGCACCTGGCGCTTGGCAGCATCGGCCTTGTCGGCCGGAATGTTGGGCGTGCGCTGCAGCACGAAGTTGATCTGATGGACGGAGATTTCACCGTCATTCACTTTGGCGGCAACCTGGGTGGCTTTTTTCTCGGGCGGACGATCACCGCAGGCGCCAAGCACCAGGGTGGAAAGAACAACGGCAGAGATGGTTTTGAGCTTGTTCACAGTGTCACCTTCAATTAATTGCTGCGGATTCTTGGATGGCGTTCGTCATGTCAGTACTGAGCGTTGAGCGAGACAAAAGTGGTGCGATCTTTGTAGTCGAAGCGGTCATTGTTGGTGTTGCGCTTCTCGTAGTTCATGCCGGCCTTGAGTTCGAGCCAGCGCGCGGGTTTGTAGCCGATATCGAGGCCGGCCCGGGTGATTTTGTCTTCACGCGACTCGACACCGGCTGGCAGCGTGATGATTTCACCGCGATAGCTGCGCTTGCCGTAGCCCAGGCGGGCGCCGGTGGAGATTTTGTCGGTAGCGGCCCAGCGGGCACCAAGGTTGAGCTCGTCGAGCTCGTAGTAGCTGGAGGTGGCTTGCTGAAAGGCGACCAGGTCATGCTTGTAGCCGAAGGTGAAACTGCTCTTGCCGGTGGCGGCGTAGACGAGATCAAGGTTGCCAGCCCAGCCGCTGTAGTCGCGTGCGGCAAAGTGGTCGTGCTTGCGTTCAAGGTATTCGAGCCGGCTGCGTAGTTGTGTCTTGCCGGTGAGCAACCAGCTGGTATCGAGCTCGACGCCTCTATGCGAAAAACCGTTGTCGAACTGCGCGGCAGGATCGAACGGGCGGTTCGAGTAGCTGCCATCCAGTTGCTTGACGCGCAGCGCAACGGTGTTGCCGGAAACGGGGCGGAAACGGATGCCGTAGTTGAAACCGCTGGCTTCGTAATCGTTTGCAGCCAGGACCGCCTGTTCGTTGCTCACGCTGTTGCGCGACACGCCGAGGAAGGCCGCCCAGCTGGTGTGAAACCAGTAGTTGGCGGTGAAGCGCTCGTTTTCGATCAGGCGGACGTTGCGCGCCTGATAGTTGTTGGTGGTGTAGTCAGCAAAAGTGTTGAGCGATTCGGCACGATCCAGCGCAAGCTCACCCGTCCAGCGGGTGCCGACGGCCCACAGCCACTTGCCGTCGTAGTTGAGGGCCAGGTAATCGAGGTAAGCATTGCGCTGGTAGCTGGTGTCGACAAAATTGATATTGCCGATCAGTTGCTGCCGGCCAAGCATCTTGTTGAGATTAAGCCCTGCCGAGGCCATGGTGATGGTGTCGGAACGCCCTTCAATACCGAAACTGGCCGGGTTGGCCGAGGGCGCCAGGCGAAACAGGTTGTTGTCATGCATCATCGTGAGCGCGGCACTCAGGTTGACGACATCGCCCTCGTTCGCCATCACGAAAACGGGATGAATGAGTGCGGCGGCCGCAAATGCAATAAGAATTTTTTGACATGACATCATTCTTGAAATATTACCACGTTGCACCGCAGCATTTTTACCCAGAATAGCCGACTACATTTATAAAGGACCAGGCTTTCAGCCCACCGGAGCTGACAGGCCATTCAATATGCATGAACAGGCCGGGCGCGATTTTACTTCTCCCACAAAGACCAGCAACAGTCCATTCAGACTAATCCGTGATTATCTTCACAATTGGCAGCCCAAAACAATAAACCTGCGCGTCATTTTGACGCAGCCAACCCTGAAACAATATCCGACGTGTGTTGCATTCCAATGACACTTGGCCGTTGGGGGAGGTCGGGTCGTCACCCCCCCCTTCAAGGGGGAGGGGATGACGCATCCTGCATTCATACGATTGCCCTGTCGGTCAGTGCGCGTCCTTGGTCATACCCTCGGACTACCTGTCGCTACCGGGCGGCAGCAATTCCCCGATCAGATCCGAGATCAGCCCGGCCGTCGTGCCGTGGCGGTCGCGGTCGGGGTTGTATTCGACGATTTCCAGCGCCTTGAGCCCGGGCAGGCCACCGATTCGGCGCATGGCTTCGACGGCATCGTGCACGACCAGGCCGTCCGGCTCGGGGCTGCCGACGCCGGGGGCGAGGCGCGGGTCGATGGCGTCGAGGTCGAGTGTGACGCCAAAACCGGCCGGGGCGCTGGCGACGATGGCTATCGCTTCGTCGAGGCAGGCGGCAAAGCCGCGACGGTGTATTTCGTCGCGGTCGATGATGCGCACCTGCATGCGCTGCAGGAATTCAAGTTCTTCCGGTTCGTAGCTGCGCGGCCCGAGGACGACGGTGTGGGCGGCGCTGATCTGGGTGCCTTCCAGACCGATGTTGAGCAGGCGTTTGTCGCCGCGGCCGAGCAGGCAGGCCAGCGGCATGCCGTGGATGGCGCCGGAGTAGCTGGTTTCCGGGGTGTGGCTGTCGAGATGGGCATCGATCCAGAGCAGGCCGAGCGGTTCGGCCATGGCGCGGGCGACGCCGCTCCAGGTGCCGATGGCGATGGAGTGGTCGCCGCCGATGACGACCGGAAATTGGCTGGCACGCAGGGCGAGCGCGACTTCGTCGGCGAGATTGCGGCACAGCGCGGCGATTCGTCCGGTGATCGAGGCGCCGTCGCCTTCCGGGGCAAACAGGGTCTTGCCCCAGTCGATCAGCGGGTGATGTTCGAGTTCGTGCCAGGCTTGCGAATGGTGGAAGGCGACCGGACCGTCTTCGCAGGCGCGGTCCTGCGCCCCGATGCCGCTGGCGGCGCCGATGATGCGGATGCGTGCGATGCTGGTCTTGTGGCGGGTTTTCATGCACCGATTGCAGTTAGCCGGGCGCGCATTTCAGCCAGTTCGGTTTCGAGCACAGTCACCCTCGCCTTCAACTCTTCGATTTCGTGATTGGGTGTATGCGACGACTTTGCCGGCTGCATGGTTTCGATTTCCGGCTCGCCGCTGAGCAGGTGCATCCAGCGGTTCTCGCGCGATCCGGGCAGGCGCGGCAGTTCGACGACAAGGGCGCCCGCTTCGCGGCTGGCCAGTTCTTCGAGGAAGGCTTCGACCGACGAGATGTCGGCAAAGCGGTGCAGGCGTTCGCAGTTGAGGCGCAACTCGCCGGCTGTTTGCGGCCCGCGCAGCATGAGGACGGTGAGCAGCGCCGAGGCTTGCGTCGGCACGCCGAGTATCTTCTCGAGACGATGCTCGAAACGGCTGACCCGGCTGCCGCTGATTTCATTGACCAGCCAGAGACCTTTGAGGACATCGATGGCGTGCACGACGTCGCTCTCGCTGGCTTCGATGACCGGGTTGCGGCTGGTTTTCTGGTTGCAGCCGGCGAGCAGGGCATTGACCGAGAGCGGATAGGTGTCGGGCACGGTGCGCTGTTTTTCGACGAGGGTGCCGAGTACTCGGGTTTCGAGCAATGAGAGCATGGGCAGTGTGTCGGCCATGATTTTTGTTTCCTGAGCTTGGTTAAATTGCCGGGGCCGGCGCGGCTGGCGCCAGGCGTTCCGGGTCGCGCAGCCAGGCCCGGTAGATCTGCAGGGCGACATGCGCGTCGTTGGCAGCGTATAACAACTGGCGCTCGTTGAGGCGCGAGCTGGCCCAGTTGCTGGTGCCGACTTTTTTCGATTTCTGGAATTTCTGGCCGAAGTAGTGGGCGACGGCGACTTTCGCCCCGACCGTGCCCCGATGCCCCGGCCCGCGCAGCGCTTCGCCGAGGTCGAGCAGATTGGTGAGCTCGATGCCGAGGCGCGAACGCAGGGCGCTACGGTCGTTGCCGAGACCGAAGCCGACTTTGAGCAGGTTCGGGGCGGCGAGGATTTGCCGCAGCACATCATGGTTGGCGGCGAAGAGGACGGGGAAAAGATAGACGTGTTGGTCGGTGGCCAGTTGAACGAGGTGCGGCCCGGTGGAAATCTCGCCTTTGAGGAAGGTGGGTTTCGATTCGGTATCGAAGCCGATGGCCGGCGCCGCGAGCAAGGCGGCCAGGGCCGGCGCAGCGAGTGACGCGTCATCAACCAGCGTGATTCTGTCCATCGAAACGCCGCTGTATATCGGCAACTCGCTCGCGGCGAGCATGCTGCGGCTGATCGTCACCTCGCTCAAGATTGCGCGCTCCAGGCAAGAACAGTCGCATTACGCGCCACCCCCTCCCCTTCAAGGGGAGGGTTGGGGTGGGGATGGGGTAAATCTGGCCGGAACATGGCGCAGGATACGCTGCTCTCCTCCCCATCCCCCTCCCTGCCTCCCCCTTGTCCCAAGGGATACCGTCCCTGCGGGACATAAAGGGGGAGGAGACGATGCGTCACGCATTCATACGATTGGCCTACGCTCCAGGCCTGTTCCATCATCGTTGCTAGCTGCATCCATGTATCCTTCGGCTTTTATCCAGAAGCAAGTGTATGGGATCACGCCGGCCGACAGGCCTTTTCTCGCGCATATGGGCACTGTTTTTCGGCCGCCCCGCCCCGCTTTCGGACTACGCGCGGGCCCGCCAGCTGATTGCGGCAGTAGACCGCGGCGGCATCCCGCTCAATCCGGCCAAGGTCAATGCCATCGCCCGCGATCTCGGTCTTGACGTGCCCCGCCAGGCGCCGGTTGAAGCGACCCTCGAGCGCATCCGCCACGCCTTGGCACGTACGACCGAAGCATGAGCAAGCCCTGGTTTCTGTACATGATCGAGTGCGTCGATGGCAGCATCTATACCGGCATCGCGGTCGACGTGGCGTGCCGTTATGCCGCCCACCTTCAGGGCATCGGCGCTCGCTATACGCGCTCGCACCCGCCGCGCCGGTTGCTGGGCTACGAGATTCATCCCGATCGTTCATCGGCTTCGACGGCGGAATACCGGATCAAGCAGTTGTCGCCCGGCGAGAAGCGCCGGTATGCGGCTTCCCTTATTCAGTCACCGGCTGAAATGCCCGACCCGGAATCAGCCACCCGCTGCTTGCCGTAAACCCGTTCCACGACAACATTTCAAAATCGGGCAAAATTTCCGGTTGACCGTAGCAGTCTGCTGCCAACGCCCCATATCTCAAGCCTGCGCAACAGTGGCCGCCAGATCACCGCGTGATTGGGGGTGTTGCCGATTGCCCTGACGATGACGGCGACAAGGGCGTCGGTGCTGGCGATTTTGGCGGAGGACTGGCGTAATCCGGAAGAATCGCCGGTCCTCGTACCGCGGCCCGATCCCTGGCATTTTCGGCGGCTTGCCTCTCGACGTAAGCCTTTTGTCGTTCAAGTTCTTTCTGGGCGGCAACCGGGTCGGACACCGACTCGCTCGGGCTTATTTTTTTTATCATCGCCCCCTTGTCACAAGGAAGGTCGGAATAGATAACTTCTCCGGAAGGCGTGTGGCAGGTAAAGACGTCGGCCTGGGATGCAGTGGATGCAAGCAGAAGTGCCAGAAGGATACTGTAGCGCATGGATATCTCCCTTCGGTTGTAGCTGATCTGCATTTCAGACAATGATCCTACAAGACATCCAGACACTGCCACAACCTGAAAACGCGCACAAAAAAGCGCCCCGAGAGGCGCTTGTTTGCTTGTTGCTTGGCGGACACGCAGGGATTCGAACCCTGGATCCAGGTTTTGCCCGGATGCACCCTTAGCAGGGGTGTGCCTTCGACCACTCGGCCACGTGTCCATCAAGAGGCGCGGATGATATAGCCTCCGCGCCCTTTGGTCAAACTTACTGGTCGAGACCGAAGGTGCGGTGCAGCATGCGGACAGCGAGTTCCAGATACTTCTCGTCGAGGACGACGGAAATCTTGATCTCGGAGGTCGAGATCATCTGGATGTTGATGCCTTCGTCAGCCAGTGCCTTGAACATCCTGGAGGCAACGCCCGGGTGCGAGCGCATGCCGACGCCGACGGCAGAGACCTTGCAGATCTTGTTGTCGCCGGTGATTTCGCGGGCGCCGAGCTTGGCCTTGACGCCTTCGAGGATGCCCTGGGCCTTGGCGTAATCGCCACGGTTGACGGTGAAGGAGAAGTCGGTGGTGCCGTCGTGACCAACGTTCTGGATGATCATGTCGACGTCGATGTTGGCGTCGGCGATGGCGCCGAGAATCTGATAGGCGATGCCCGGGGTGTCGGGAACGCCGAGCACGGTGAGCTTGGCTTCGTCGCGGTTGAAAGCGATACCGGAAATGATCGGTTGTTCCATGTTCTTGTCTTCCTCAACAGTGATCAGCGTGCCTTCCCCTTCGTCCTGGAAGCTGGAAAGAACGCGCAGTTTGACCTTGTACTTGCCGGCGAATTCGACCGAGCGGATCTGCAACACCTTGGAGCCGAGGCTGGCCATTTCCAGCATTTCCTCGAAGGTGATGGTGTCGAGCTTGCGGGCTTCCGGCACGACGCGCGGGTCGGTCGTGTAGACGCCATCGACATCGGTGTAGATCTGGCATTCGTCGGCCTTCAGCGCAGCCGCCAGGGCAACGCCTGAGGTATCCGAACCGCCGCGACCGAGCGTGGTGATATTGCCATCAGCATCGACACCCTGGAAGCCAGCGACGACAACCACCATGCCGGCATCAAGGTCGCGCCGCATGTTGCTCTCGTCGATCGACAGGATGCGTGCCTTGGTGAAGGTGTTGTCGGTCAGGACTTTGACCTGGCCACCGGTGTAGCTGCGGGCAGGGACGCCGATGCTTTTCAGGGCCATGGAGAGCAGGCCGATGGTGACCTGCTCGCCG
>JAUYEI010000098.1 GCA_030691385.1 Azonexus sp. | reverse complement strand
GGCCTGACCGGCCGCAAGATCATCGTCGACACCTACGGCGGTGCCGCCCCGCATGGCGGCGGTGCCTTCTCGGGCAAGGATCCTTCCAAGGTTGACCGTTCGGCCGCCTACGCCACCCGCTACGTGGCCAAGAACATCGTCGCTGCCGGTCTCGCTTCGCGTTGCCTGGTGCAGGTCTCTTACGCCATCGGCGTCGCCGAACCAACCTCGATCATGGTCGAGACCTACGGCACCGCCAAGGTCAGCAACGAGACCCTGACCGCGCTGGTCCGCAAGCACTTCGACCTGCGGCCGAAGGGCATCGTCAACATGCTCGACCTGCTCCGCCCGATCTACCAGAAGACCGCCGCCTACGGCCACTTTGGCCGTGACGAACCGGAATTTACCTGGGAGGCCGTCGACCGCGCCAACCTGCTGAAATCGGATGCTGGGTTGTAGCCCGCCATTCTTTCAGCATAAAAAGGGAGCCGCAGGCTCCCTTTTTCGTTAGAGTTGCGAAATATGCTTAAACGAATTCCCGTCGATCAACTCAGCTTGGGCATGCATCTCCAGGCCTTCTGCGGCGCCTGGCTGGATCATCCATTCTGGCGGACACAATTCGTCCTGAACGATCCGAACGACCTCACCCTGATCCGCGAGAGCGGGGTCACCGAAGTCTGGATTGATATTTCCAGGGGGCTCGATGTCAAAACCGGCGAAACGGCCGTGATCGTCACCGCCGAAGAGATACCAGCACCACCGCCAGCGGTGCAGGAGAAAAGTTCGTTCAACGACGAGCTCAAACGCGCCGCCAAAATCTGCGCCAAGGGCAAGGAAGCGATTGTTTCGATGTTCCAGGAAGCGCGCATGGGCAAGGCCATCGAGGCCGAAGCAGCGGCGCCGCTGGTCGAGGAAATTTCCAATTCGGTGATGCGTAACCCGGGCGCCCTGATCAGTCTGGCCCGCCTGAAGACTGCCGATGACTACACTTTCATGCATTCGGTCGCCGTCTGCGCCCTGATGATTGCGCTGGCCCGCCAACTTGGCCTCGATGAGCAGGAAACACGCGAAGCCGGCATGGCCGGCCTGCTGCACGACCTGGGCAAGGCGATGATTCCGCTGGAAATATTGAACAAGCCGGGCAAGCTGACCGGTGAAGAGTTCGCTTTGGTCAAAACACACCCCGAAGAAGGCTACAAATTGCTGCTGGAAGGCAAGGGCGTCAGCGACATGGCCCGGGATGTCTGCCTGCACCACCACGAGAAAGTCGATGGCAGCGGTTATCCGGAAGGCCTCAACAGCGAAACGATGAGTCTGTTCGCCAAGATGGGTGCCGTTTGCGATGTCTATGATGCCGTGACCTCCAACCGGCCTTACAAGGCGGGCTGGTGTCCGGCCGAATCGATCAAGCGGATGGCCGAATGGAAGGGGCATTTCGACCCGCTCGTCTTCCAGGCCTTCGTCAAGAGTCTGGGCATCTACCCGATCGGCACGCTGGTCCGGCTGGAATCGGGCAAGTTGGGCGTGGTCGTCGAGCAGGGCGAGCAATCCCTTCTCAAACCCAAGGTCCGGGTCTTTTTTTCGATCAAGTCGCAGGCCTGCATCAAACCGGAGTTGATCGACATCGCGCGCAGCCCGGAGAAAGTCGCCGGCCGGGAAGATGCCGCCAAGTGGGGCATCAAGGACATCGATCGCTACTGGGTCGGCGACAAGGCCTGAAATCGGTTTATAATCCTCGACCTACCGAGGGGCGCTGCAGGGGCTTGGTCGTCAGAAACCACTCTCTCAGGCTCGGTTTGTAACTGCGCTCACCCATTTAATCCGTGCCGGGCACGGGATGGCGGGTGAGCCGAATTTTCCCCATCCTTCTCCCGGCCACAGTTCATCAGGAGCTTACTGTGGCTGAATTCAAAGACTGCGTTATCGCTGACATCAACCTTGCCGACTGGGGTCGCAAGGAAATCCTCATTGCCGAAACCGAAATGCCGGGCCTCATGGCCATTCGCGAAGAATTCGCCAAGACCCAGCCGCTCAAGGGCGCGCGCATCACCGGGTCGCTGCACATGACCATCCAGACCGCCGTGCTGATCGAGACGCTGACCGCGCTTGGCGCCGAAGTGCGCTGGGCTTCCTGCAACATCTTCTCGACGCAGGATCACGCTGCCGCCGCCATTGCTGCACAGAACATCCCGGTCTTCGCCGTCAAGTGCGAAACCCTGGTCGATTACTGGGATTACACCCACCGTATTTTCGAATGGACCGATGGCGGCTACTCGAACATGATCCTCGACGACGGCGGCGACGCCACGCTGTTGCTGCACCTCGGCGCCCGCGCCGAGCAGGACATCTCGGTTGTCGCCAAGCCGGGTTCGGAAGAAGAGACCATCCTCTTCGCCGCCATCAAGGCCAAGCTGGCCGTCGATCCGACCTGGTACTCCGTGCGTCTGGCCCAGATCAAGGGTGTCACCGAGGAAACCACCACCGGCGTGCACCGCCTCTACCAGATGCACCAGCGTGGCGAACTCAAGTTCCCGGGCATCAACGTCAATGACTCGGTCACCAAGTCCAAGTTCGACAACCTTTACGGCTGCCGCGAATCGCTGGTCGACGGCATCAAGCGCGCCACCGACGTGATGATCGCCGGCAAGGTCGCCCTCATCGTCGGCTACGGCGACGTCGGCAAGGGCTGCGCCCAGGCCATGCGCGCCCTGTCGGCCCAGGTCTGGGTCACCGAAATCGACCCGATCTGCGCCCTGCAAGCGGCGATGGAAGGCTACCGCGTCGTCACCACCGAATACGCTGCCGACAAGGCCGACATTTTCGTCACCACGACCGGCAATTTCCACGTCATCACCCATGACCACATGGCGGCGATGAAGAACAACGCCATCGTCTGCAACATCGGTCACTTCGACAACGAAATCGACGTCGCTTCAATCGAGAAGTACCAGTGGGAAGAGATCAAGCCGCAAGTCGACCACGTCATCTTCCCCGATGGCAAGCGCATCATCCTGCTCGCCAAGGGTCGCCTGGTGAATCTCGGTTGCGGCACCGGCCATCCGTCCTACGTCATGTCCTCGTCCTTCGCCAACCAGACCATCGCCCAGATCGAACTGTGGACCGAAGCGGTCAAGGGTTCCAACAAGTACCCGGTCGGCGTCTACACGCTGCCCAAGCACCTCGACGAAAAGGTCGCCCGTCTGCAATTGAAGACGCTCAATGCTCAACTGTCCGAGCTGACCGACGAGCAGGCCGCTTACATCAACGTTGCCAAGGAAGGCCCGTACAAGGCCGACCACTACCGTTACTAAAAGAGCCATGCGCCTGCTTGCCATCTGGATCATCAACGCGCTCGCCCTGCTGGCGCTGCCGACTGTCGTGCCGTCGGTCCACGTGGCAAGTTTCGGCACGGCACTGATCGTCGCCCTCGTTCTCGGGCTGATCAACGCCGTGCTGCGGCCATTGCTGATTTTGCTGACCTTGCCGGTCACGCTGCTGACGCTGGGCCTGTTCATTTTCGTCATCAATGCCCTGCTCTTCCAACTGGCCGGCTATCTGGTCGATGGCTTCAACGTCGGCGGCTTCTGGCCGGCGCTGTTCGGCTCGGTGGTGTACAGCGTGATTTCCTGGGCGCTTAGCGCCCTGTTTTTGTCCGCCAAAGGCCGCTGAGTGGCGCGGGCCGATCAACTGCTGGTCGAAGCCGGGCTCGCCGCCTCGCGTACCGCCGCCCAGCGGCTGATTGCGGCCGGCCGGGTTAGCTGGTCGGGCGGCACCATCGTCAAACCGGCTTTCGATTTACCGCCAAAAACGCCGTTGACCGTAGCAATTGACCCGGAAGACCGTTTCGTCTCGCGCGGCGGCCTCAAGCTGGCCGGCGCGCTGGCTGAAACCGGCATTTCGGCTGACGGCAAGCGCTGTCTCGATGTCGGCCAATCGACCGGCGGCTTCACCGACTGCCTGCTGCAGGCGGGTGCCAGCCATGTCGTCGGCATCGATGTCGGGCACGGACAATTGCATTCCCGACTGGCTGGCGACCCGCGCGTCACGGCATTCGAAGGCATCAACTGCCGGGCGCTGAGCCCGGCCGATCTCGGCGTAGCCTTGCCGGAAGGCGGTTTCGCATTGATCGTCGGCGACGTGTCCTTCATATCAATGTCTCTGATCCTGCCGCAACTCCCTGCCCTGCTCGCCGCCGACGGCGACCTGCTACTCCTCATCAAACCCCAGTTCGAAGTCGGCCCGGCCAACATCGGCAAGGGCGGCATCGTCCGCGATCCGGCGCTTTACGCCGGCGTCGAGCGCAAGTTTTTCGATTTAGCCCAAAATTTCCGGTTGACCGTGAAAGCCTGGCTGAACAGCCCGATTACCGGCGGTGATGGCAACCGCGAATTTTTCATCTGGTTGAAAAAATGACTACAGAAATCTCTATCGAATTTTTCCCGCCACAGACGCCGGAAGGCGTCGACAAGCTGCGCACCGTCCGCGCCGAGCTGGCCAAACTGCATCCCGCCTTCTTCTCGGTGACCTTCGGCGCCGGCGGCTCGACCCGCGAGCGCACCTTCTCCGTCGTCAAGGAAATCGCCGCCGAGGGCTACGACGCCGCGCCGCACCTGTCGTGCATCGGCTCGACGCGCGACAACATCCGCGAAATACTCAGCGAATACAAAGCCGCCGGCATCAAGCGCACCGTCGCCCTGCGCGGCGACCTGCCCTCCGGCATGGCCGAAACCGGCGAATTCCGCTACGCCAACGAACTGGTCGAATTCATCCGCGCCGAAACCGGCGACTGGTTCAGCATCGAAGTCGCCGCCTACCCGGAATGGCACCCGCAGGCCCGCAGCCCGAAGGACGACCTCGACGCCTTCGCGCGCAAGGTCAAGGCCGGCGCCAATTCGGCCATCACCCAGTATTTCTACAACGCCGACGCCTACTTCCACTTCGTCGACGAAGCCCGGGCGCTCGGCGTCGATGTCCCCATCGTGCCCGGCATCATGCCCATCGTCGGCTTCACCAAACTGGCCCGCTTCTCGGACGCCTGCGGCGCCGAACTGCCACGCTGGCTGCGCAAGAAGTTCGAAAGTTATGGCGACGACAGCGATTCGATCCGCGCCTTCGGCCTCGATGTCGTGACCGAACTGTGCGAACGTCTGCTCAAGGGCGGCGCACCGGGACTGCACTTCTATGCCATGAACCAGTCGGCGCTGACCACCGAAATCTGCCGCCGCCTCGGGTAAAGTCGGTTGCCACGGTCAACCGGAAAAATAGCCCGAAATCAAAATGCCCGCCTCAGCGGGCATTTTTGCGTCAGCGGGTCAGGCAGCCTGCATAACGAACACATTCTGCGCCGGCATCGGCGCCGGGAAACCAGCCTCGGCCAGCGCTTCGCGCAGCACCTTGTTGGTATCGAAATAAACCTTGAAACCTCAGTTGGACGTGGCAGATGGTGTGCCTGGGCGGGATGGCCGGCGCGAAGCGACGACGCAGCAGGCTCATGCCTGCAAGAAGGAGCGAAAACGAGCCGATAACAATAAAGCAAATCGGCGAGTTTCGGCGAAGCCACAAAACCGGGCGCCCGACCAGGCGCACCATCAGCCACGTAGCGCTGTCACCCAACGGGTGAATCGCCTCGAAGGCGCAAAGGCCTGTATTCAGGCGGCTGGCCAAGGCTGGACAAGCGGTCAACTGAGGTTTCAAGGTTGAAAAATGCATTCCGATCCGTTCGCTCAACAGCCTTGAACGACAATTTATTCTAGCCGCATCATCGGCACTGAACAGCCGGATCACACCCATCCACACAATTCTTCACAGAGGCCTTTTCGTTGACGGTGCTTACCGCCGTCTATATAATGCGCGCTCCCTGTAGGCCGGGTCGGTAGCTCAGTCGGTAGAGCAGCGGACTTTTAATCCGTTGGTCCCGAGTTCGAATCTCGGCCGACCCACCATAAATTTTAGGGACCGTGGGGCGCTAGCTCAGTTGGTAGAGCAGCGGACTCTTAATCCGTAGGTCGACAGTTCGAATCTGTCGCGCCCCACCAGAATTCCAAGCACTCAGCCAACACCAAACCCTGGCTTATTGTTTCGATTGCACCGCCAGTTGCGGTGTAGCAGCAAAAAC
>JAUYEI010000093.1 GCA_030691385.1 Azonexus sp. | reverse complement strand
CCTGCTGCGGCCTCGCTTGGCGCCGGCCATCCCGCCCAGGCGCACCATCAGCCGCGTCCAACTGAGGTTTCAAGGTTCAAATTTGACCGTTTTTTCCGGTTCACCGTGGGATTCCCGCCTTTGCCAAACCGGGCGCCTCATGCCACTTCTGCGCCGCTGTTTTTGTTCCCACCAGCCGATGAAGATGAATGCCAGCGTGCTATTCTGAATCGCGTTCCAAACGTGATCATCCGGCCAACGAAAGGAGCACCCCATGCTGACCCCCACTCAGAAGCAGACGGCACAATCCATCGTCAACCTGTTTGAAACCGGCGTCGTACTCGGCGATTACGGTTGTGTCACCGTCATTCCCGGCGACACCGGCCACCTCACCTTCGGCCGCTCGCAAACGACGCTGGCCTCGGGCAATCTGCTTGATCTGCTGCAGCGCTACTGCAGCAACGACGGCGCCCGTTTCGGTCAGCGTCTATCGCACTGGCTGCCCCGTTTCGCGGTCATCGACCTGGGCCTCGACAACGAACTTCGTCTGCACAACCTGCTCCGCGCCACGGCTGACGACCCGGTCATGCGCGAAACCCAGGATCAGTTTTTCGACGAGGTTTACTGGCAGACGGCCGCCCGCATCGCCGCCAACCTCGGTATCACCTCGGCCATCGGCACGGCGGTGGTTTACGACAGCACCGTGCATGGCTCATGGAAAGCCATGCGCGACCGCACCATGGCGCAATCCGGCAGCCTCGCGGCGCTCGGTGAAAAGAAGTGGATCGCGGCCTACGTCGCGACCCGCCGCGCCTGGCTGACCAATCATCCGCGCAGCGATTTGCGCAAGACGGCTTACCGGATGGATGCCTTCCAGCGCCTGATCGAGCAAGGCTACTGGGGGCTGGAACTGCCGCTCGTCATCCGGGGCGCCGAAATCTCGCTGAGCACCCTGCGCGCCACGCCGCCCGGTTGCTACGACGGCCCGCAGCCGGGCACCCGCGCCATCGCGCTGCAAAGCCCGCTGGCCCGCGGCCTCGATGTCCGGCTCGTGCAATTGGGACTGTCCGAGCAGGGCGTCCCGATCAAGGCCGACGGCATTTTCGGCCAGACCAGCGCCAATCTGCTCAAGCAGTTTCAGGCAAAGACGGGCTTACCCGCCACCGGCGTCGCCGACGGCACCTTGATTGCTCACCTGATTGCCTAAAACGACTGGTAACCCGGCTCAGGCTTCGGGTTGCCCTTCTTCTGGCGGCAAGGGCGGTTGCGGCCGGCTCGTGACGTAGAGCACGACAGCGCACGCACCGAGAAAGGCCACCGAGGCCAGTGCGCTCGGCACCCAGGTGTCGGCCAGCCCGCGCTCCATCCACAGCCAGACGAACAGGCCAAAAGCCGGCAAGACCAGCAGGGCGCAAAATACTGCCGTGGCCAGTGCCACTTTTTGCCCGATATGTCGTTTCAGATCACTCATTCAACTTCCTCCACCATCAACCAGATTGAGCGATTGTCACGCGCGTCGCTTGTTGAAAGAGTGAGCGCGCCGCCCTGATTGCCTGATGCCTGGCGACCGCTGCCGCCCAACTCTATCCATTCGCCCAGCCGGCCGGAGACGGTGGTCGATAGCTGCTGACTGTTGATGCTGCCGTAGCCGCCCTGGCTGGCCGCCTGCTGGCTGATGTCGAGCGTCACCCGGTTGCCATTCACGCGCGGCACGGCATAAAAGCCACGACCGACATCCTGATAGACCATTGTTTCATTGACCACCGCGCCCCCAGGCCCGATGAAGACCTGGCGCATCGGAATGGGCAGCGAGCGCCCAACCTGGATGAAAGCCTGCCCGCCTTCGACGGTCTGCACCATCTGCGCCGCGCTTTCGCCGCGCACGCTCCTGGTGTCCCAGACAGTCGCCCCGACAGTGCTGCGCCGGGTGCTGCCGAGTACGACCTGGCCGCTCGCCTCGGCGCCGCGCGCACTGTCTTCGGCCTGACGGTTTTGCGAAACACGAATGATCAGGCGCCGGGTCGGCTTGTCGATGGCCGCCAGCACCCGCTTGATATCGGCCCGGTTGCGCGGCGAGGCCTTGAGGAAAAGCTGATTGTTCATGCCGGTCAGCGTGCCGCCCGGCTCGACCAGGGGCAGCAAGGCCGGCAGGACTTCGTCGACACTCTTGCTGCGCAATTCGATGATTTCCATCTGCTGCGCGGCGACCACGCTGATCCAGAACGCGATTGCTACGGTCAACAGGAATTTCAGGCCAATTTTCAAAACGGATTCCTCAGGGCGCGACGATGTGCGGCAGGGCCAGATACTCGCGCGAGTTCATTTCAGTCAGACGGCTGACTGTACGCTTGAATTCGCTGGCCTGGGTACCGTCCGTGTAGAGATCATCGGCCGCACAGTCGGCGGTGGCGATGAGCTTGACCTTGTTGTCGTAGAAAACGTCGATCAGCCAGGTAAAGCGCCGCGCCTCCGAGGCTTGATGGGCGGTCATCTGCGGAATGTGCGAGAGCAGGACCGTGTGGTAGCCGCGGGAGATTTCGAGGTAATCGTTCTGCGAGCGCGGCCCGCCACACAAGGTGTGAAAATCGAACCAGATCACGCCGTGGCCGCGCCGTACGGTGTCAATGTTGCGCCCCAGCACCTCGATGTGGCCGCCCTTCTTGCCCTCCTCGCCGGCCACCATGCGGAAGTAGTCGAGCATTTTCATCTCGGCAGCAGCGTCGGCCGGATGGTGAAAAATCTCGACCTGCTCGAGCGCCCGCAGACGGTAATCAATGCCGGAATCGACCTCGAAGACATCGAGGTGTTTCTGCAGCAGCGCGATGGTCGGCAGGAAGCTCTCGCGGTGCAGGCCGTTCGGGTAAAGGCGATCCGGCGGGTAATTCGAGGTCATGACGACAATGACGCCATTGGCGAACAGGCCATCCATCAGCCGGCCGAGAATCATCGCATCAGCAATGTCCGAGACATGGAATTCGTCGAAACAGAGCAGCCGAACCTCCTTGGCGATGGCCTCGGCCAGCCGCAGCATGGGGTCGGGCTCGCCCTTGTATTTCTCCAGATCGCGGTGGATCTGCTGCATGAAAGAGTGAAAATGCAGGCGCTTCTTGCGGCGATAGGGGACCGAATCGTAGAAGCAATCCATCAGAAAACTCTTGCCGCGCCCCACCCCACCCCAGAAATAGATGCCCTTCGGCGGCGTCGGCGGCAACAGCAGACGCTTGAAGGTACTGCTGCGGTCGACCTTGAACACCAGCAAATTTCCGTACAGGGTCTGCAAGGCATTGGCGGCCGTCATCTGCGCTGCATCGGCCATATAGCCGCGGGCATCAAGCAGGTTCTGGTAGGCGTCGAGCATGCCCTGCGCGGCGACATTCAATTTTTCATGGGGCATCGCAATGAATCGGTATTGGGGGAAAAACGTATTCTGCCAAAAAACAAAGGCGGGTGCGTTGCCGCAACCCGCCTTTCGAGTAGCTGACTTGGCGCTCAGAAGTTCAGCGTGCGCTTGTCGCAGGCCAGCGCGGCTTCATGCACGGTCTCCGACAGCGTCGGATGGGCGTGGCAGATGCGCGCCAGATCTTCCGAAGCACCACCGAATTCCATCGCCACGACGGCTTCGGAAATCAGTTCGGAAGCGTTGGCGCCGATGATATGCACGCCGAGGATACGGTCGGTATCCTTGCAGGCCAGCATCTTGACGAAGCCCGAAGGATCGCCCATGCCCAGTGCCCGGCCATTGGCCAGGAAGGGCACCTTGCCCGCCTTGTAGGCGACGCCGTCAGCCTTGAGCTGCTGCTCGGTCTTGCCGACCCAGGCGATTTCCGGCGAAGTGTAGATGACGAAGGGAATGGTGTCGAAATTGCAGTGACCGGCCTGGCCAGCCATCAACTCGGCAACCATGACGCCTTCTTCATGCGCCTTGTGCGCCAGCATCGGGCCTCGAACCACGTCGCCAATCGCCCAGACACCCGGCAGATTGGTCTTGCAATGGCCGTCGACTTCGACGAAACCACGGGCATCCAGCTTCAGGCCAACGGCATCGCCGTTCAGACCATCGGTGTTCGGGATGCGACCGATGGAAACGATCAGGCGGTCGGCATCCAGCTTCTGCGGGTTGCCATCCTTGTCGGTGTAGGCGATGGAAACCGATTTCTTGCTTGCCTTGATGTCGCCGATCTTGACACCTACCTGGATGTTCAAGCCCTGCTTGGTGAACAGCTTGAGCGCTTCCTTGGCAACATCGACATCGGCCACGGCCAGGAAATCCGGCAAGGCTTCAAGAACGGTGACTTCAGAACCGACACGACGCCAGACCGAACCCATTTCCAGACCGATGACGCCGGCACCGATGATGGCCAGCTTCTTCGGCACGGATTCCTGATTCAGGGCGCCTTCGTTGTCCATGACGATCTTCTGGTCGACCGGCAGGTTCGGCAGGTGACGGGCCTTGGAGCCAGTCGCCACGATGACCTGCTTGGCCAGCACTTCTTCAGCACCAACCTTGACCTTCCAGAACTCGCCTTCCTTGCCGACGAAGGAACCGTGACCAGCCAGGAAGGTGACCTTGTTCTTCTTGAGCAGCATCTTGATGCCGGACGTCAGTTGATTGACGATGCCGTCCTTGCGTGCCTTCATGACCGGCACATCAATGGTGGCCTTGCCGACCTTGATGCCCTGGCCTTCGAAGCTGTGACCAGCTTCCTCGAACAGGTGCGAGGTATGGAGCAGCGCCTTGGACGGGATGCAGCCGACATTCAGGCAGGTGCCGCCGAGACGCGGCTCACCCTTCGGGTCGGCATAGGGATTGGATTCGGCGCAGGCGGCCGTGAAGCCGAGTTGCGAAGCACGAATGGCCGCGATGTAGCCGCCAGGACCGCCACCGATAACGAGCACGTCAAATTGCTTGGACATGTAAAACTCCGAGAGTAATTAGCAAATAGGATCGAGGATCGAGCTAATGCGCTCCATCACTCGATCCTAGGCAACTAGATCCTAAAAGCTAGATCAGACGCCGAGCAGCAGGCGCGACGGATCTTCCAGCGCTTCCTTCATGGTCACCAGACCAAGGACGGCTTCGCGGCCGTCGATGATGCGGTGGTCGTAGGACATGGCCAGATAGTTCATCGGCCGGACAACGACTTGACCATTCTCAACCATGGCGCGGTCTTTCGTGGCATGGATGCCCAGAATGGCCGATTGCGGCGGATTGATGATCGGGGTGGACATCATGGAACCGAAGATGCCACCGTTGGAGATCGAGAAGGTGCCACCGGTCAGGTCTTCGATGGTCAGCTTGCCGTCCTTGGCCTTGGCACCGAATTCGGCAATCTTCTTCTCGATTTCGGCGATGCTCATCTGGTCCGCATTGCGGATGATCGGCACGACCAGGCCACGTGGCGAACCAACAGCGATACCGATGTCGATGAAGCCGTGGTAGACGATGTCATTGCCATCGACCGAAGCGTTAAGGATCGGGAACCTCTGCAGGGCAGCACATGCGGCCTTGACGAAGAAGCCCATGAAGCCGAGGCGAACGCCGTGGGCTTTCTCGAACTTTTCGCCGTACTGCTTGCGCAGCGCCATCATCGGGCCCATGTTTACTTCGTTGAACGTGGTCAGGATGGCGTTGGTTTGCTGCGACTGGAGCAGACGCTCGGCAATCCGGGCGCGCAGACGGGACATCGGGACGCGCTGTTCGGTGCGATCGCCGAGGGCGACAGCCACCGGCGGCGTCGGCATGGCTGCCTTGGCAGCAGCCGGAGCGGCAACCGGGCCGGCCTTCGGCGCAGCAGCAACAGCATCTTCCTTGGTAACACGACCACCACGACCGGAACCGGCGACGTCAGCGGCAGGAACGCCCTTTTCGTCGAGGATCTTGCGGGCCGACGGGCTGGCCGTACCAGCCGACGCGGCAGCAGCGGCAACCGGAGCAGCAGGGGCGGCAGCCTTCGGGGCTTCAGCAGCAGGGGCGGCAGCGCCAGCCTTGGCTTCAGTGTCGATGCGTGCGATCAACTCACCGGAGACGACGGTTTCGCCGTCCGCCTTGATGATTTCGACCAGCACGCCGGCACCCGGCGACGGCACTTCGAGAACGACCTTGTCGGTTTCGATGTCGATCAGTATTTCGTCGCGGGCAACCGCGTCGCCGATCTTCTTTTTCCAGGAAGCGAGTGTGCCTTCGGCAACAGACTCGGAAAGCTGGGGAACTTGAACTTCAATGATCATAGGAACTCCACTCTGCTGTAGTTATCAGTACTCGATCTTGCCCAGTGCGGACTCGACCAGTGCCTTTTGTTGCTCGTTGTGCTTGGCCAGATAGCCAACTGCCGGTGAAGAGGAAGCCGGACGAGACACCAGCAACATCTTCTGTTTGACACCCAATTGGGTGTCCAGATGGTGACGGGAAGCGATCCAGTACCAGGCGCCCTGATTGCGCGGCTCTTCCTGGGTCCAGACAATTTCGGTCGCCTTTGGATACTTGGCCAGTTCCTTCTCAAGCGAATCTTTCGGGAAGGGATACAACTGTTCGACACGAACAATGGCAATATCCGTAATCTTCTTCTCGCGACGTGCGGCCAGCAGATCGTAGTAGACCTTGCCGCAGCACAGGATGACGCGCTTGACCTTCTTGGCATCAATGTCATCCACCTCGCCGATAACACGCTTGAACTCACCGGTAGCCAGTTCTTCCATGCTGGAAGCGGCATCCTTGTGGCGCAGAAGCGACTTCGGCGTCATGACGATCAGTGGCTTGCGCTGCATGCGAACACCCTGACGGCGCAGCATGTGGAAGACCTGAGCGGCCGTCGTCGGCACGCAGACTTCCATGTTCATTTCGGCACAAAGCTGCATGTAGCGTTCGAGGCGGGCCGAAGAGTGTTCCGGACCCTGACCTTCGTAGCCGTGCGGCAGCAACATCACCAGACCACAGGCCCGGCCCCACTTGGCTTCACCGGAGGCGATGAACTGGTCGATGACAACCTGGGCGCCGTTGGCGAAGTCGCCGAACTGGCCTTCCCAGATCACCATTTCGTACGGATTGGCCGAGGCGTAGCCGTAGTCGAAAGCGAGAACAGCTTCTTCGGACAGCACGGAATCGTAGCACTGGAAAACAGCCTGCTTTTCCTGCAGATTCTTCAGCGGGTAGTAAGTACCCTCGTCCCAGTTCGTCCGGTTCTGGTCGTGGAAGGCAGCATGGCGGTGGAAGAAGGTACCGCGACCAACGTCTTCACCGGAAATGCGCACCCCATAGCCGGACACCAGCAGAGACGCGTAAGCCAGATTCTCGGCCATGCCCCAGTCGACCGGCAACCTGCCCTCGCCCATGGCGGCGCGATCTTCGGCAATTTTCTTGACGCGGGAATGCAGCGTGTAGCCTTCGGGGAAAGTCGTCAGACACTTCGACAGACGCTTGAGTTCCTTCATCGGCACCGTGGTATCGCAGGTTTCGATGTAACCCTTGGTCAGGAATGGCGTCCAGTCAATGGTGTTGGGATGCTTGTAGCCGGCCAGCACCGGGTTGTACAGCAGTTCACCCTTGTCCAGATGCTCGCGGTATTCCTTGATCATCTGATCCGGGCCATCGGCGGGCAGCACGCCTTCGGCAATCAGCTTGTCGCCGTAAACCTTGCGGGTACCCGGGTGCTTGCTGATGATCTTGTACATCAGCGGCTGGGTGACCATCGGCTCGTCCTGCTCGTTGTGACCAAGCTTGCGGAAGCAGATGATGTCGACGACGACATCCTTCTTGAATTCCTGACGGAATTCGATAGCCAGTTGGGTCACCAGCGCAACGGCTTCCGGGTCGTCACCATTGACGTGGAAGATCGGCGCATCGGCCATCTTGAAGATGTCGGTACAGTAATGACCGGAGCGATAGTCGCGCGGGTCGCTGGTTGTGAAACCGATCTGGTTATTGACAACGATGTGCAGCGTGCCGCCCGTGCCGTAGCCACGGGTCTGCGCAAAATTGAGCATTTCCTGGTTGACGCCCTGGCCGGCCACGGCGGAGTCGCCATGAACAACGACCGGCAGCACCTTGGACTTGCCTTCTGCGCCGCGACGAACCTGGCGGGCATAGACAGAGCCTTCGACCACCGGGTTAACGATTTCGAGGTGCGACGGATTGAACGCCAGCGTCAGGTGGCAAGGGCCTCCCGGGGTGGAGACGTCAGACGAGAAGCCCATGTGGTACTTGACGTCACCGGCCGACAGGTCGCTCTTCTTCTTGCCTTCGAATTCAGCGAAGAGCATGGAAGGAGCCTTGCCCAGGGTATTAACGAGAACGTTCAGGCGACCACGGTGGGCCATACCGATCACGACTTCGTCGATACCCAGCTTGCCACCAACCCGAATGGCTTCGTCCATGGAAACGATCAGCGACTCGCCGCCTTCCAGGGAGAAACGCTTCTGGCCAACGTATTTGGTATGCAGGTAACGTTCCAGCGTCTCGGCTGCGGTCAAGCGCTCGAGCAGACGTTTTTTCTGGTCGGCACTGTAGGTCGGACGCGACCGGATGCCCTCAAGGCGCTCCTGCAGCCAACGCTTTTCGTTGTAGTCGGACATGTACATGTACTCGACGCCAACCGTACCGCAGTAAGTCTGCTTCAGGGTTTCAAGGATATCGCCAAGCTTGGCTGATTCCGGGAGCCCCTTCAGGGAGCCGACGTTGAACGATTGATTCAGGTCGGCATCGGTGAAGCCATAGAAAGACGGCTCCAGTTCATGAATATTCGGACGCGCCAAGCGCTTGAGCGGATCGAGGTCAGCCCAACGCGTACCCATCGAACGATAAGCCGTGACCAGTTGACCAACGGCCGATTGCTTCTTGTTGTCGCCACCAGCAACCGGTGCCGGGCGGAAGCCACCATCCTTGGCGAGTTCGGCAAAGGCGGAAATAACCGGTGCATGCGCCACATCGCGGGCAACGAAGCCCGGCATCTGGGCCAGGCGGTCAAAATACTCGCGCCACTCTTCAGGCACGGCTGTCGGGTTATTCAGATAGTTTTCGTACAGCTCTTCGACAAACGGCGCGTTGCCGCCAAAGTACATCGTGCTGTCGAATAAATTGTTCATCGTAGTCATAGGCATCCCCTCAAGGGTATTTTTTTCCACTGTCGCCACAGATAGCTTGGTGACAAGTTTCCGCAGGTAAAAAAAGGGCGGCCACACGGCCGCCCAGTTTCTTTCTTAGCCGCGTTGGGCGAGCGGCACTACGTCGCGCTTCGCTGCACCCATGTACAGTTGACGCGGACGACCGATCTTGTATTCCGGATCGGTGATCATTTCTTCCCACTGCGTCATCCAGCCGACCGTACGGGCCAGCGCGAAGATACAGGTGAACATTTCAGTCGGAATGCCGATGGCCTTCTGGACGATGCCGGAGTAGAAGTCGACGTTCGGGTAGAGCTTTTTCTCGACGAAATACGGATCTTCCAGAGCGATCTTTTCCAGTTCCATGGCCAGCTTGAAGAGGCGATCGTTTTGCAGGCCCAGTTCTGAAAGAACGTCGAAACAGACCTTGCGCATGAGCTTGGCGCGCGGATCGAAGTTCTTGTAAACGCGGTGACCGAAACCCATGAGCTTGAAGGAATCGTTCTTGTCCTTGGCGCGGTTGATGTATTCACCAACCTTGGAGACGTCGCCGATCTGCTCGAGCATCTGCAGACAGGCTTCGTTGGCACCACCGTGGGCCGGACCCCACAGACAGGCAATACCGGCCGCGATACAGGCAAACGGATTGGCGCCGGAAGAGCCGGCCAGACGGACGGTCGAGGTCGAGGCATTCTGTTCGTGATCAGCGTGCAGGGTGAAAATGGTGTCGAGTGCACTGACCAGCACCGGATTCGGCTTGTACTTCTCGCACGGATTGCCAAACATCATGCGCATGAAGTTGGCGGTGTAATCCAGTTCGTTGTCCGGATACATGAACGGCGCACCGGTATTGTACTTGTAGGCCATGGCGACGATGGTCGGCATCTTGGCAACAAGGTGGTTGAAGCTGACATTCCGGTGCTCGGCATCGGAGAAGTCCATGGCATCGTGGTAGAAGGCCGACAGGGCGCCAACGACGCCGGTCATGACGGCCATCGGGTGTGCGTCGCGACGGAAACCCGAGTAAAACTTGGTCAGTTGCTCATGCACCATCGTGTGATTCTTGATGGTGTTTTCGAAAGAAGTTTTCTGCTGGGTATTCGGCAGTTCGCCGTTCTTCAGCAGGTAGGTGACTTCGAGGAAATTACAGTTTTCAGCCAGTTGCTCGATCGGATAGCCGCGATAGAGCAGTTCACCCTTGTCACCATCAATGAAGGTAACAGTCGATTTGCAACTAGCGGTGGAAAGAAAGCCAGAGTCATAAGTAAACAGCCCGGTCTTGGCGCCAAGCGTGCGAATATCGACGCAGTCGTTGCCGTGCGTCGGAGTCATGATCTGGAAGTCGACGGGAGCCTGTCCATCGATTGTCAAAATTGCCTTGCGTTCAGTCGTCATGGAGTCATCCCTTTACAGGTGTTGGTTGTAACTGCACTGCCAAAAAAGCGGTCAACATTCCAAAGGTAGAATGCAAACCTTACTCAACTCTTACGAATCAGCGCCACCATGTGCGCCAAGCGAGGATCATCGATCTCTGCCTTGCCGGTCAGCAAGTCCCAGAGATCGTAATCCTCCATATCAGCAAGCACCACAAACGCCTGTTGCTGATCGTCGCCAAGCTTTTCAAACGCGCCACCATCCAGGAAACGCGTCAGGGTGATGTCAAGCTCAAGAAGCGCACGACGAATACAACGCCAGCGCAGACGTTCGTAGTCCGCTCTTTCCATCAGACGGCTCGACGAACCATCATGTCCTTGATCTTGCCGATGGCCTTGGTCGGGTTCAAACCCTTCGGGCACACATCAACACAGTTCATGATGGAATGGCAACGGAACAGGCGATACGGATCCTCTAGATTATCGAGACGCTCGTTGGTTGCCTGATCGCGCGTATCGGCAATGAAACGGTAAGCAGCCAGCAGACCGGCCGGACCGACGAACTTGTCCGGGTTCCACCAGAACGACGGGCAAGACGTGGAGCAGCAGGCACACAGGATGCACTCGTACAAGCCATTCAACTCTTCACGGTCTTCCGGCGACTGCAGACGCTCGCGCTCCGGCAGTGGATCATTGTTGATCAGGTACGGCTTGATCGAGTGATACTGCTTGAAGAACTGGGTCATATCGACGATCAGGTCACGAATAACCGGCAGGCCCGGTAGCGGACGCAGCACGATAGGCTGCTTCAGACTGTCAATATCGGTCAGACAGGCCAGGCCATTCTTGCCGTTGATGTTCATGGCATCGGAGCCACAGACGCCTTCGCGGCAGGAGCGACGGTAGGAAATCGCGTCGTCCTTGGCCTTCAGCTTGGTCAGCGCGTCCAGCAGCTTGCGGTCAGTCGGTTCGAGTTCGACCGAGATGTCCTGCATGTACGGCGCGTCGTCCTTGTCCGGATCGTAGCGATAGATACTGAATTGAACCATGCGTTTGCTCATTCTGGACTCCAGTTAGTACGAGCGCGTCTTGAGGGCTACGGCCTCGACGGTCAGGGGTTGCATGTTGACCGGCTTGTAGCTGATCGAGTTATCAACCGGCGAGAACAGCGTGTGCTTCAGCCATTCCTTGTCGTTGCGACCATTCGGGAACTCGGCGGTATCCGGCGCATCGTCGCGGACGTGGGCGCCACGCGATTCCTTGCGGGCTTCGGCGGAAATCATCGTGGCCTTGGCGACTTCGATCAGGTTTTCCATTTCGAGGGCTTCGGTACGGGCCGTATTCCAGGCCATCGACTTGTCCTTGATTTCGAGCTGGCGAGCCGCCTTTTCGACTTCGAGGATCTTTTCGACGCCCTGCTTCAGCATGTCGCCAAAACGGAACACACCGGCATGGTCCTGCATGGTGCGCTGCATGGCCAGACGGGTTTCGTGCACATTGGCACCACCCTTGCGGTTGTCGAGCGCAGAGATGCGGGCCAGGGTCTTGTCGGCAACATCCTTCGGCAGTTCGCGGTGAGCGCGGCCTGCCTTGAGATCCTCGACGGCGGAGTCACCGGCCGACTTGCCGAAGACCAGCAGATCGAGCAGGGAATTGGTACCGAGACGGTTGGCACCGTGCACCGAGGCACATGCACATTCGCCACCAGCATAGAAGCCGGGAACGATGGAACTGTGATCACCGTCCTTCGGCATCACGACACGACCTGAGTAATGAGTTGGAATACCGCCCATCTGGTAGTGGCAGGTAGGAACGACCGGCAGCGGCTCTTTCAGGCAATCGACGCCGGCGAACTGCAGGCCGATTTCGTGGATGCCCGGCAGACGCTTCATGATGGTGGCCGGGTCAAGGTGGGTGATGTCGAGCAGGACATAGTCCTTGTTGACGCCGCAACCACGACCTTCCTTGATTTCCGTTGCCATGGCGCGCGAAACCACATCACGCGAAGCCAGATCCTTGGCATTCGGCGCATAGCGCTCCATGAAGCGCTCCTTGCTGGAGTTACGCAGGATGCCGCCTTCGCCGCGCACGCCTTCGGTAATCAGCACGCCGGCACCGGCAACGCCGGTCGGGTGGAATTGCCAGAATTCCATATCTTCGAGCGGGATGCCAGCGCGAGCCGCCATACCCAGGCCGTCACCGGTATTGATGAAGGCATTGGTCGAAGAGTAGTAGATACGACCGGCACCGCCGGTGGCGAAAATGGTGGCGCGAGCGTGGAAGATCACGATCTGGCCGGTTTCCATTTCCATGGCGGTAACGCCGAGGACGTGACCTTCTCCGTCGCGGATCAGATCCAGGGCCATCCATTCAACGAAGAACTGGGTGTTGGCCTTGACATTGCGCTGATACATGGCGTGCAACATGGCGTGACCGGTGCGGTCAGCAGCAGCGCAGGAACGACGCACCGGCTTTTCGCCGAAATTCGACAT
>JAUYEI010000088.1 GCA_030691385.1 Azonexus sp. | reverse complement strand
TCAGTCGCTGTACCCGGTTGACTCCGTGCCGAAGGTTGTCGAGCGCATCAACAATGCCTTCAACCGCGCCGACGAAATCCAGTGGTCGAAGAACATCAACAAGGGTGATGCCGGCCATGTCGAATACCACCTGCCGATCGTCGCTGACGCTGAAGCCGGTTTCGGCGGCGTGCTCAATGCCTACGAACTGATGAAGGCCATGATCCGCTCCGGCGCGGCCGGCGTGCATTGGGAAGATCAACTGGCTTCCGTCAAGAAGTGCGGCCACATGGGCGGCAAGGTTCTCGTGCCGACCACCGAAGCCATCCAGAAGCTGATCGCTGCCCGTATGGCGGCCGACGTCTATGGCGTGCCGACTCTGGTCATCGCCCGTACCGATGCTGAAGCTGCTGACCTGCTGACCTCCGACTACGACGAGAACGACAAGCCGTTCCTGACCGGCGAGCGTACCGCTGAAGGCTTCTACAAGACCAAGAAGGGTCTCGACCAGGCCATCTCCCGCGCCATTGCCTACGCCGAATACGCCGACCTGGTGTGGTGCGAAACCGGTACGCCGGATCTGGAATTTGCCCGCAAGTTCGCCGAAGCCGTGCATAAGGTGCACCCGGGCAAGATGCTGGCCTACAACTGTTCGCCTTCCTTCAACTGGAAGAAGAACCTCGACGACGCCACCATTGCCAAGTTCCAGGTGGAACTCGGCGCCATGGGTTACAAGTACCAGTTCATCACCCTGGCTGGCATTCACAACATGTGGTACCACATGTTCGACCTGGCCCAGGACTACGCCAAGCGCGGCATGTCGGCCTACGTCGAGAAGGTTCAGGAGCCCGAATTCGCTGCCCGCGACCGTGGCTACACCTTCGTCTCGCACCAGCAGGAAGTGGGCACCGGTTACTTCGACGACGTCACCACCGTGATCCAGGGCGGCAAGTCCAGCGTCACCGCGCTGACCGGCTCGACCGAAGAAGAACAGTTCCACTAAGCAGCGCACCGCTTTGAATTGCCGCCCGACCAGGCGGCAAACGAAGGCCGACACTCACGAGGTGTCGGCCTTTTCCATTTCTGCGCGACCATTCACGCGGTCAAACGAGCTTGCTACGGTCAACCGGAAAAAATGGCCAAAATTGAAATGCTCAAATTGACGGTCGCGTCCACATCCAGCTCAGCACGACGGCTGCAACCGCCAGCGGCACATAGCACCACGGCTCCGGCAGACCGAACCAGCCGCCGACGGCGCTGATCGCCATGAGCACCGTCGCCAGCCGCTTGGCGATGAGCGGGATGGCACCATGGTCGCGCCAGGCGCGGATGGCTGGCCCGGCGGTCGGGTGCGCCAGCAGCCGGGCCTCCCATTCCGGATGCGAGCGGGCGAAGAAATAGGCGGCGAGGATCAGGAAAGGCGTTGTCGGCAGCAGGGGCAGCACGGCACCGATCACGCCGAGCACGACACACAGCACGCCGAGGCCACGATAGACAGGTGTTTTCATGGCGACCTCAGCGCAGTTCCCAATAACTCGGCCGGCTGTAGGTTTCCTTGAGCAGATCGATGAACAGCCTGACCCGCAGCGGCAGGTGCCGGCGTTGCGGAAAAACGGCGTAGATGCCCATGGGCGGCGCCTGCCAGGCGTCGAGCACCGAGGTCAGCCGGCCTTCTTTCAAATCCTGACCGACTTCCCACAGCGAACGCCAGGCCAGGCCGCGACCGGCCAGCGCCCATTCGTGCAGCACGGCACCATCATTGCATTCGAAGCTGCCGCCAAGCTTGATGGTATCGACCTGCCCACCCTCCGGATCGCGAAAGACCCAGCCGCGCTGCTGGCCGAGCGACAGGCATTCGTGCGTCACGAGATCGGCCGGCTCGCGCGGCACGCCACGGGCGACCAGATAGGCCGGGCTGGCGACGACCATGCGGCGCATTTCGCCGAGGCGGACGCTGATCAGGCTGGAATCGGTTAGCTCGCCGATGCGGATGGCGCAGTCGATGTTTTCATTGACCAGATCGACCAGGCGGTCGCTGAGGTTCAGATTGACCCGGACTTCCGGGTTGGCCAGCATGAAATCGCCGACCAGCGGCGCAACATGGCGGCGCCCGAAGCCCGATGGCGCCGAAATGCGCAACTGGCCGCTGGCCTTCACGCTGCCCAACGACACGGCAGCCTCGGCATTGGCCAGATCGTTGAGCGACTTCTGGCAGTCCTCAAGGAAGGCTTGCCCCTCGAACGTGATGGTCAATTTACGCGTCGTGCGCAGCAATAATTTGACGCCGAGCCGCGCTTCAAGCGCATCGAGTCGACGCCCGATAATCGCCGGTGTGACGCCCTCGACCCGCGCTGCAGCGGATAGACTGCCCCGAGTAGCGGCCGAAACAAAGGCTTCGATCTGTTTCAGGCGATCCATTTCATACTTTGAGTAAAAGATGAATTGATTCTATCCGGCTTTCAAGTCTTATAGAAGAGTCATAGAATTCGTTGCAGCGCAACATCCATTCATCCTTCACTCAGGAGTTTCTCATGGCCCTCAACCTGCCCCAAGGCGTGCAAATCACCGGCCCGATCAAGCCGGGTTACGAATCCGTTCTCACCTTCGAAGCCCTCGAACTGGTCGCCAAGCTGCACCGCGCCTGCGAAGCCCGTCGCCAGGAACTGCTCAAGGCCCGCGTTGAGCGCCAGGCCCGCATCGACGCCGGCGAAATGCCCGACTTCCTGCCGGAAACCAAGGCCATCCGCGAAGGCGACTGGAAGATCGCCCCGCTGCCCAAGGCGCTTGAGCGTCGTCGCACCGAAATCACCGGCCCGGTTGAAGCCAAGATGATCATCAACGCCTTCAATTCGGGCGCTGACTCCTACATGACCGACTTCGAGGATTCCAACTCGCCGAACTGGGACAACCAGATCGTCGGCCAGATGAACCTCTACAAAGCCATCCGCCGCGAACTGTCGTTCAAGAACGAGAACGGCAAGGAATACAAGCTCAACGACACCATCGCCACCCTGCAGATCCGTCCGCGCGGCTGGCACCTCGACGAAAAGCATGTGCTGGTTGACGGCCAGCGCGTCGGCGGTGGCATTTTCGACTTCGCCGTGGTCTTCTTCCACAACGCCAAGGAGCAGATCGCCCGCGGCGCCGGCCCGTTCTACTACCTGCCGAAGATGGAAAGCCATCTCGAAGCCCGCCTGTGGAACGACGTCTTCGTCATGGCCCAGGACCACATCGGCCTGCCGCAAGGCACCATCAAGGCCACCGTGCTGATCGAAACCATCCTCGCCACTTTCGAGATGGAAGAAATCCTCTATGAGCTGCGCAACCACTCGTCCGGCCTCAACGCCGGCCGCTGGGACTACATCTTCTCGTGCATCAAGAAGTTCAAGAAGAACAAGGACTTCTGCCTGGCCCAGCGCAGCGCCATCACCATGGAAGTGCCCTTCATGCGCGGCTACGCCCTCGCTCTGGTGCAGGCTTGCCACAAGCGTGGCGCGCCGGCGATGGGCGGCATGTCGGCCCTGATCCCGATCAAGAACGATCTGGTTGCCAACGAAAAGGCGCTGGCCGGCATCCGTCACGACAAGACCCGCGACGCCAACGACGGCTTCGACGGCGGCTGGGTGGCGCATCCGGGCCTCGTGCCGATCGCCATGGAAGAATTCGTCAAGGTCCTCGGCGACAAGCCGAACCAGTGGGAAAAGCAGGTCGAAGGCAACTTCGGCCCGGCCCAGTGGCTCGACTTCCAGCCGGAACAGCCGATCACCGAAGCCGGCCTGCGCAACAACATCAACGTCGGCATCCACTACCTCGGCTCCTGGCTGGCCGGCAACGGCTGCGTGCCCATCCACAACCTGATGGAAGATGCCGCTACCGCTGAAATCTCCCGCTCGCAAGTGTGGCAGTGGGTGGTTTCGCCGAAGGGCATTCTGGATGATGGCCGCAAGGTCACCGTTGAAATGGTTCGCCCGATGATTGCTGAAGAACTGGCCAAGGTGAAGGCCTTCGTCACCGCCCAGGGCGAAGACACGGCCAGCTACGACCAGGCCGCGGTGATTTTCGACCAGATGTCGCTGACCCCGGACTACCCGGAGTTCCTGACCCTGCCGCTGTACGAGGCGATGGCGTAAAGCAGTACCCGGAAAAAAGGTGCCCAGACGCCCGACTCCGACAGAGAAGCGCTAAGCGAAACGCCCCGGGGAAAACCGGGGCGTTTTTGTTGGAACGACAATCAGCAGATCGTCAGAGTGATCAAATGTGTCCTTTGCTATCGACCACGAACAATCGGTAGTACGGCAGCACATACAAGTATTCACTGTCACGCGCGTAGCTTGACTCGCGACGAGAAATCTCCACCTTAACGATCAAGCAACGTTTCAATCGCTTCAGGAGCATCTTCAGGAAGTCTGAGCCGACATAGAGCATGCGACCGAACTCAGGATAGCTGTAATCACTTTCCTTGGTTCGATCACCCCAAACCTCTGCGCAAAAAGCCGTATCCACTCCTTGAACACCCGAATACCATCGCCGACCATCCTCACCGAGATGTAAATCGAAGGAACTACGAATCTCTTTTCCAGGACTTGCAGCAGGAAATGGTAACCGCCCAGCGTTTGGATCGAATTGGTCAAGTCCGGAAGCTGAATCGGGTAACTTGATCCACCCCCATATCCGATGCCTCCCCAAACGAACAGTCTCATCGTGGTCGTCGTCAGGCAGGTAATCCTCACCGTCGTTACGACTGCGCACCGAAGTCGTTGCCGTACGTATCACGGCACCACCACCTCCGGAACCACCGCCAATTTCACTGCCCGCCGGGCAAATTTCTTGTCGTCGAAGGTGTAGAAGCGGTCGCACTTCTTGCTGCGTGCCACATGGAGCGCATCGGCGAAATCAAGACCTTGACGATAAAGGCTCAACGCTTCCTGAACCGCCGGCCAATCTTCCACCTGCACGTTGGGAAGGCCAATGAGATGCTCCATGGCCCGCGCACAATCCTCGGCAGAAAAAGCGTAGAAAGCCCGCAGCACCCAAGCGAACTCCAGAATGACCGTCACCGGCACGTGCACACTTGGCGACTCCCGCATCAGCCGTTCGGCTAATGGCCGCTGATGGGCGGCCTCCGGGTCGCTGGGGTCATCCACATAATAGCGGGCAAGAACATTGGTATCGACAGCGATCATGACGATTCAGCATCCTTCGTCTGTCGCATCAGGTCTGCAACGTCCATATCTGCCAATCGGCGGGATGGCCCGACATACTTCAACATGCCAAACCCGCTTTCATGGCTGGAGTGGCCGGCCGGATGGAGCAGGGATATTTCGATCTTATTCTCGACCACGGACACCTCAACCTGACTGCCCGGCAGAATTCCAAGCTGTTTACGCAAATCAGCCGGAATCACCACCTGCCCCTTGTTGGAAACTGTTACGCAAGACATTTAGCACCTCGTTGAACATAGTTCAACCAAACTCTAGCATGCCTGTACTACAGATAAAACCTTCGCCACCTTCGAGATGGAAGAAATCCTCTACGAACTGCGCAATCACTCGTCCGGCCTCAACGCCGGCCGCTGGGACTACATCTTCTCCTGCATCAAGAAGTTCAAGAAGAACAAGGACTTCTGCCTGGCCCAGCGCAGCGCCATCACGATGGAAGTGCCCTTCATGCGCGGCTACGCTCTCGCTTTGGTGCAGGCTTGCCACAAGCGCGGCGCCCCGGCGATGGGCGGCATGTCGGCCCTGATCCCGATCAAGAACGACCCGGTCGCCAACGAGAAGGCGCTGGCTGGCATCCGCCACGACAAGACCCGCGACGCCAACGACGGCTTCGACGGCGGCTGGGTCGCTCACCCGGGCCTCGTGCCGATCGCCATGGAAGAGTTCGTCAAGGTCCTCGGCGACAAGCCGAACCAGTGGGTCGTTTCGCCGAAGGGCATCCTCGACGATGGCCGCAAGGTCACCGTTGAAATGGTCCGCCCGATGATCGCCGAAGAACTGGTCAAGGTGAAGGCCTTCGTCACCGCCCAGGGCGAAGACACGGCCAGCTACGACCAGGCCGCCGTGATTTTCGATGAAATGTCACTGACCCCGGAATACCCGGAGTTCCTGACCCTGCCGCTGTACGAGGCAATGGCGTAATTGCCACGGTCGACCGGAAAAAACGGTCAAAAATAAAAAAACGTCGGGGCAACCCGGCGTTTTTTTGTTGACCTTCCATTGAAAGAACCACGCCGGCGCCACCGTAATTACAACGTCATCAATCAGGCGCATACTCAACAAACTTTTCCGTGTCGCCAGGATGCCCTCCATTCCCGCCTATCCGCCGCTCCGTGATGCAAGCATTGGTCTTGGCCTGCTTGTCAGCCTGATCACGACAGCGCCCTGCCTGGCCGCCGAACTCACCCCGCAGCAACTTTTCAGACAAGCCTCGGCCCAGCTAGTGGCTGTCGAATTGACCGACGAGAAGGAGGCCGTCCTTTCAACCCACAGCGCCGTCGCTATCGGCGGCAACCGTTTTGCCACCACCTGCGAGGTCCTGTCCGGCGTCGCCGGGATTTTTCTTGTCGAATCATCGGGCCGCCATGCCGCCTCGCTGGTCCAGCACGACCCTCGCCGCAATCTGTGCGTGCTGGCGTCGGCCGGCCTGGATCGTGACCAGGCCATCATGCGCGATTCCCCGCCGCAGCCGGGCGAACGCATCTATGCCTTGAGCAACGCCCTGGGGCTGGGTCTCGGCATCTCCGAGGGCGTCGTCTCGGGCATGCGCCGCTTCGCTGGCGAGACTTACATCCAGTTCACGGCGCCCATCGCCCCCGGCTCCGAGGGAGGCGGCCTGTTCGATAGTTCCGGCCAACTGATTGGCCTGATCGACTACCAGCGACGTGACGGCCAAAACATCAACTTTGCCGCCCCCGCTCGCTGGATCGCGGAAATCGGCACGCGACAGACAACGGACGACAAGCGGACAGCTTTGCGCGACAAGGCGAACACACTGTCGCGCCAGCAGCAATGGCCGGCCTTGCTGGAGCATGCAGCAGGCTGGACGGCAGCTTATCCGGACGATGCCGAGGCCTGGCTTTGGCAGGCCGCGATGGCCGAAAGCCTGGGCGACATGGCCAAGGCCGAACACGGTTATCGCGAAGTACGGCGCCTGGAGACGGATTCACTCAAGGGCGGACTGGGTCTGGCGCGCGTCTTGTTGCAGCAGAAGAAGAACGAAGCAGCGCGCACGCAGGCCAGAAGCCTGCTCGCCTTGCGCCAGGAAGATGCCGAAATCTGGTTCATGATCGGCCGGACCGAGGCTGTACTGGGCAATCTGGCCGCGGCGGAAGAGGCCTTTCGACGCACTATCGGACTCTCCCCCTGGGCCACCGTAGCCTACGAGAACCTGGCCTGGGTGGCCGGGCAACGCGGCGATGTCGACACGCAGGTGTCCATCTGGCGCCAGCTCGCCCACCTCCAGCCCGACGCCGCCAAGGTCAGCGAGCGCCTGGCCGCAGCCTACCTGCTCCAGAAACGCCCGGCCCGAGCACTCGCCACGGCCGAGCGGCTGTTACAGAAAGCCCCGGACAACGCCGACGCGTGGTACTGGAAGGGCGTGGCACTGGTCGGCCTGGAGCGCCCGATGGCCGCCATCGAAGCCTTCCTGCGCAGTCTTGCCGGCCAGCCGCGCAGCCCGGCCTGGGTGTGGAGCACCCTTGGCGACACTTACTACGGACTGCAGATGTGGCGCGAATCGGTCGCCGCCCATCGCCAGAGCCTGCGCCTCGAGCCCAATGAAACACAATGGCGGCGAAAACTCGGCATCGCGCTCAAGGACAGCTATGAGTTTGAAGAAGCCATGTCGATCTTCAAGGACATTACCAAAACCCAGCCCAACGATCCGTTCGGCTGGCGGCAGGTAGGCTTTGTCCATGCTTACCGCAACGAAATCCCGGAATCTATCGTCGCGCTGGAGCATACCCTCAATCTCGACCCCAAACAGGGCAAGGTCTGGCTGGCACTGACCGAGCAATATTACAAGGCAGGTCGGCGGGAAAATATGCTTCGTGCGTACAAACAACTGAGAGCACTCGATCAGGGTCAGGCTGAGCAAGCCTATCTGTGGTTCGTGTTGCCCGCCGAGATCATGCCGTGAAATCCATCGCCGCCTTTACCCTGGCCTTTGCCAGCACAGTCGCGATTGCCGATGATGCAGCACGTATCTTCGAACAGGTCTCACCTTCAGTCGTCACTGTTCAGACGCTGGATGAAACCGGCAGCGCCGATGGCCACGGTAGCGGTGTCGTCATCGCCCCAACCCGGGTCGTCACCAACTGCCATGTCGTCCGCGAGGCCAGAACCCTACAGGTCCGCCGGGCCGACAAGGAACTACCCGCCCGCTGGTTGAGCGCGGACCTGCCGCGCGACCTGTGTGTACTCGAAGTTCCGGGGCTCGAAGCACCACCGGTCAAGCAACGTGCCAGCGACTTGCTGACCACCGGCGAGCGGGTTTTCGCGGTGGGCAATCCGCTCGGCTTCGGCCTGGCAGTCAGCGCCGGCCTTGTCTCCACCATTGCCCCAGCTGAGGGTGAGCGGCGCATCTACACGTCAGCATCGCTCTCCCCCGGCTCCAGCGGTGGCGGCCTGTTTGACAGTGAAGGCCGGCTGGTCGGGATCACAACGGCGGTGATGAGCCTCGGCCAGAATCTCAATATCGCCATGCCAGCCGAATGGGTTGCCGAGATCGCCAGTCGCGGCACCACGCCCCCCGTGATTCCGGAAGTGCCACCGCCCGAACCCCGCTGGCAGATCGATGCAGATGCGTTCATGATCAAACGCGACTGGAAGGCACTCGCCGAACTGGCACAACGCTGGAGCGAGGCCCAACCAAAATCACCGACTGCATGGCAGAGAATGGGGCTGGCACAACAAAATATGGGCCAGCTAGCCGATGCGGAAAAAAGCCAGCGTGCGAGTCTGGCGCTCCATGAAAAAAATGCCGAAGCAAGGGTGGAGTTGGGTTCGACATTAGACCTGCTCGGACGAAAAAAAGAGGCCGAGCAGGCATTTCGCCAAGCCATGGTCATCTATCCCGGATCCGGCTATCCACATCTTCAGCTTGCCAAGGTGCGCCATGTTGAAAAGCGCTACGACGAGGCGAAGAAGGGAGCACAAATAGCCGTCCTGCAGAGCGCCAGCAATGCCTTCTCCTGGTGGCTTCTCGGCGATATCGAGGAAAAACTCGGCAACCCGGAAGCCGCCTCCCTGGCTTTCCGCGTCGCCCAGCGCCATCTGCCCAACGAACCCGAGCTGACCGCCTCCCTCGCCCGCACGCTGGCCGCTGCCGGCAAGGGCGAGCAGGCGCGTGAGATCATCGCCAAGTCCCCTGGCGCCGGCAAGATGAGCGCCACCGACTGGATCAGACTGGGCCTCGCCGAAGGCGAGCGCAAACGCCATACCGATGCCGAAAACGCTTTCCGCAAGGCGCTGGAAGTCGATCCGCGTTCGGCCGTTGCCTGGACCAGCCTGGCTTATCTGCAATATTCCAGCGGCCGGCGCGAGGCAGCCGAAGCATCGATCGACCAGGCGCTGGCCATCGACGCGAAGCATGTGCCGTCCCTTTCCCAGCGCGCCGAGCGGCGCGCCATGGACAAGGACTACCCGGCGGCCCGCGCCCTGCTCGAACGCATTGTCGTCCTCGAGCCACAAAGGGTGGCGAGCTGGCGCCTGCTCGGCGCGGTGCAGTTCGAGACCCACGACTACGCCGGTGCCGTGGAATCCTATCGACGAGCAACGGCGCTCCCCGATGCTTTGGTTGAAGACTGGGTGGGACTGGGCAATTCCTGCCTGAAAACCGGCAAGTTGGCGGAAGCCGAGAGCGCCCTGAAGACCGCGGAGCGTCAGGCCCCCGACAACAACGGCGTGCTGATGGGGCTGTCATGGCTCTACGGCAACCGCGGCGACAACCAACGCGCCCTGGCCTATTACGAACGCCTCCTCACCGCCGACGGGAGTTCGGTACAAGGCTGGAGTGGCAAGGGCCATGCGCTGATGCGGCTCAATCGCCACGACGAAGCGGTGCAGGCACTTGAAACGGCGGTGCGGCTGCAACCAGATTTCGCCAATGCCTGGATCAATCTTGGCCAAGCCCTGCTGATGCAGAAACAACTGGGCAAGGCCATCAATGTCCTGGAGCGAGCGACCAGACTTGCCCCTCAGGCCGCCGACGCACGCCTCTACCTCGCCCAGGCTTATCTCGCCAGCGGACAAACTTCCCCGGCGCGGGCAAGTCTCAACAAACTGATGACACTGCAACCGAACGCCCCCCCAGTCCTCAGCCTCGCCACCCTGCTCAATCTGGCCGAAGGCAAGAACCAGGACGCCAAGGCTTCATTCCTGCTGCTGTGGACCGTGAACCCGATCGCCGCCAGGGCCTTTCGCAACGAGGCCGTTGCCAAGGGCATACCGGGTGCAGCAACGCTGCCCGAATAAGTGACTGCGGCTGACTTAGCCCCTACGGTCAACCGGAAAAAACGGACAAAATTGAAATCCGGTTCATCATTTTTCGATGATATTCAAGCGCTTGGCTGCCCCCACACCCTCCGCAGGTTGACCTTGATCAAACAAGCTTTGATCTCCTAGTCAAAACGGACTAGCCCGGATTGCCCCAGGTACTCCTTAAGCCATAATCACGCACTGAAAATTTTGACCTTCGGGAAAAATTGCCGTGAACCTCAACGCAAAAGTCACTTTCTTCTTCGTCAGTATTTTTGCCGGCCTGCTGGCGGTTCTTCTCGCCATCAGCCTGTACGCCTTCCGCAATTTTTCCATCGCCTCGGCGACCGATCACATCCGGACCGCCGGTGAAATCGTCCGCGTGCACCTGACCGAATCGATGATCAACGGCGTCATCGACAAGCGCGAAAGCTTCCTGCGCCGCCTCGTCGAAGTCCAGGGACTCAAATCGGCCCGGGTCATCCGTTCGCCGGAAGTCGAGAAGCAGTTCGGCAAAGGCCTGAGCCAGGAGGCGGCGGCCGACGATCTGGAACGCCAGGTGCTCAAGGATGGCAAGCCGCGTTTCGAAGTCATCAAACAGGGCGACGAAACCATCTTTCGCGGCACCATTCCCTACATTGCCACCGCCCATGGCAACCCGAACTGCCTGCAATGCCACCAGGTCAGCGAAGGCGCCGTGCTCGGCGCCGTCAGCATGAGCATGTCGATCGAAGCGCTGCGCGACAAGGCGCTGATTACCGTCGCCGGCATCGGCATCGCGGTGGCCTTTTTTGCCCTGCTCCTCGTCCTCCTCCTGCGCCGCCTGCTGCGCCCCATCTCGGATACCGCCATCGCCGTCGAGGAAGCCGTCCAGCGAGCCCTGCGCGGTGATTTCAAGGCGCATGTCGAAAAGAAGACCAACGATGAAATCGGCCAGATCGCGACCGACATGAACCGTTTGCTGACCTTCCTCGACGACGGCCTCAACCGCATCGGCACCAACGTCGCCCGCCTTACCGAGCGCACGCCCGCCCCCGGCGAAAACCTGCTGACGGCCACCATCGACATGGTCGACGGCCTGACCAAGGCGGCTCACTTCAAGCAGGCCATCGAGGAAGACGAAGTCAAGACCGAGATCTACCAGCGCCTCTCCGTCGCCCTGCAGCAGGAATTCAAGCTCAAGGAATTCTCGCTCTACGAAGTCAGCAGCAACAAGAAACAGATGAAGGCCATCATGGTCGATGGCGAAATGGCCGACACCTGCCGCTGGTGCGACCCGCAGATCCTGATCCGCCCCGAAGCCTGCCGCGTCCGCCGCACCGGCCATCTCGTCGACAGCGTGAGCAGCCCGGACATCTGCAACTCGTTCCGGCCACCGGCCGAACTCGGCGAACGGCGCCATGTCTGCTTCCCGGTCATCCAGTCCGGCGCCGTCGGCAGCGTCGTGCAATTGGTGACCACCCCGGAGAACGCCGCCGACCTGCTGACCAAGGTTCCCTTCATCAACGTTTACCTGCGCGAAACGGCGCCGGTACTCGAAACCAAGCGCCTCATGGAAAACCTGCGCGACTCGACGCTGCGCGACCCGATGACCGGCCTCAACAACCGCCGCTTCCTCGAGGAATACGTCGAGACGCTGGTTTCCAGCGTGCAGCGCAAGCGGACCCACGTCGCCATCCTGATGCTCGACCTCGACTACTTCAAGATGGTCAACGACACCTACGGCCACGATGCCGGCGATGCCGTACTGAAAGCCCTCTCCTCGCTGCTCAAGCAGTCGGTGCGCGCCTCCGACCTGGTCATTCGCTATGGCGGCGAGGAATTCCTGATCATCCTGGTCGACAGCGAGGGCCAGGCCGCCGACAACGTGGCCGAGAAGATCCGCCTTGCCGTCGAAAGCCTGAAAGTCCAGATCGCCGGCATCACGCTGCAAAAAACCATCTCGATCGGCATTGCCGATTTCCCGACCGACAGCGAAACCTTCTGGCAGGCCGTCAAGTTTGCCGACGTGGCGATGTATCAGGCCAAGGAACGCGGGCGCAACCGGGTCGTCCGTTTCAATCCGGCGATGTGGAGCGACAACAAGGAATATTGAGCGCCTTATCTATTACCAGAGATACAAGATAAATCGACTTTTTCGCCCGTTATCAAAACTTAACTGAGCCAATACACTGACAGCCTTCTGAATCTCAAAGAAGGCTGTCCATGCTTTCCGCCCTCTCCGCCCTGCTCGTTTTCCAGTTGATTGGCGAAGTTCTCGCCCGCTCACTCGGCCTGCCCATCCCCGGCCCGGTCATCGGCATGATCCTGCTTTTCGTCACGCTACTTGTGCGCGGTGGCCCCGGCGAAGAACTGCAGACGACCAGCCAGAATCTGCTGCAACACCTCTCGCTGCTCTTCGTGCTGGCCGGCACCGGCATCATCCTTGAAACCTCAGTTGGACGTGGCAGATGGTGCGCCCGGGCGGGATGACCGGCGCCAAGCGACGCCGCAGCAGGCTCATGCCGGCAAGAAGGAGCGACAAAACCGGGCGCCCGACCAGGCGTGCCAGCGGCCACGTCGCGCTGTCAGCCAAGGGGTGAATCGCCTCGAAGGCGCAAAGGCCTGTATTCAGGCGGCTGGCCAAGGCTGGATAAGCGGGCAACCGAGGCTTCAAGGATCACGGTCCATCTCCACCGCGTGTCCGACGAATGGCTACCGCTGCTCGTTTCGCTGCTGGTCAGCACGCTGGCCACCCTGGTCGTCACCGCCCTGGTCATGAAGCTCTGCCAGTGCAGCCCCGCCACCACGGGAGAAACGCCATGACCCAGGACATCACCCAGATCTGGGTCTACCTCTCGGCCTCCCCGCTACTCGGGCTGACCGTCACGCTGCTCGCCTATCAAGCCGCCTTCGTGCTCTACCGGCGTTCCGGCAACAATCCGCTGGTCAATCCGGTGCTCATCGCCGTTTTCATTTTGGTGCTGTTTTTGACGTTGACCGTGACATCGTACGAAACCTACTTCGCCGGCAGCCTGACCGCCATCGTCTCGGCCGTGCTGGTCGCCCGAATGCTCGACGCCAGCACCTCGACCCAGTTCTCCCTCGCCCCCAAGTCGGTGACAACGCCAATCGCCATGGGCATCGCCGAACGCATCGGCGGCATTCCGTCGCTGACCGCCGTGCTCGTCATCATTACCGGCATCCTCGGCGCCGTCGGTGCCCGTTTCGTCTTCGATGCCATGAAGGTGCGCGATCCGGCCATTCGCGGCTTTGCCATCGGCATCGCCTCGCACGGTATCGGCACCGCCCGCGCCCTTCAGGTCAACGAGCAGAGCGGCGCCTTTGCCGCCCTGGCCATGGGCATGAACGGCGCGCTGACCGCCCTGCTCGTGCCGTGGTTAGTTGCTGGTTTTTAGTCGGTAGTTACCAGCAGCTACCGACTACCGACTACCGACTACCGACTAACTATAGGGTAAGTACCTATGGCCGATATGACGCGGGGGGCGAAGAATTTGCCCATGCTCATGCGTCCTCCTTCTCCTCAGCCAAAACACACGCGGCTATGGCTCGCACCTTATGTCGCGATTGGTGTTTTCGCGCTGGCCATGCTGATCCTGACCGGGCTGCTTCAATGGCGCGAACTGGACACCGCGCGCTCGGCCCTGGAGGGCGACATGCACTGGGCGGAAAGGACCATCGAAAACCGCCTGCACGCCCATCAGGATTTTCTCGCCGAGCTCGGCCGCGAGCAGGAATTCAAGCAACTCACCTACGAGGCCTTCCAGGTCAAGGCCAGCCGCTACGTGCGCGAGGCGCCGGAAATCCAGGCCATCATCTGGGTGGACATCGACGGCAAGGTCGAATGGGTCGCGCCCAATGAATCAACCGCCGTCTTCGTCGGCGAACAGCTCGCCGGCGAGCGCCTGGCTGCCCTGCAGGAAGCCCTGCGCGTGCGCCGTGCCGTGGTTTCGCCGGACTACCGGGATGCCAGCCAACGTCCGGCCCACGACATCATCCAGCCGGTCCAGCGCGGCAGCGGCGACCTCGGCGCCTTCGTCGCCCTGCAATCGCTGGAAACGCTGCTGCGCACCACCTTGCCCACGGTGTTTACGGCCCGCTACAGCCTGACCGTGGTCGATGCGCAGAATCGCGAAGTCCTCAGCAATTCGTCGGTCAAGCCGACCGACCGCCAGGTATCCGGCGCCATCAGCCTCGACCTGCCCAACAATCGCCTCGGCCTCAACATCGTCGCCTACCGCGTCGGCGGCGCCTGGCTGCCCTTCGTGCCGGCGGCGCTGATCATCGTGCTGACGCTGATCGCCTCGGTGACGCTGATCCAGCTACGCCGCCACGCCAAACACCGGGCCGAGACCGAGGAGGAGTTGCGCGCCGCCTACGCCTTCCGCCAGGCCATGTCGCAATCGATGGTCACCGGCCTGCGCGCCATTGATCTGGAAGGAACGATCACCTTTGTCAATTCCGCCTTCTGCCGGATGACCGGCTTTGAAGAAAGCGAACTGGTCGGCATCAAACCGCCCTACCCCTACTGGCCACCGGAAGAATTCGAGCATCTGCAGCACAACATCGATACCGCCCTGGCTGGCCTGGCGCCGGCCAGCGGCTTCGAGATGCGCATCATGCGCAAGAGCGGCGAGCGCTTCGACGTCCGCCTCTACTTTTCACCGCTGATCGACACCAACGGCGCGCAGATCGGCTGGATGGCCTCGATGAACGACATCACCGAGCCGAAGCGGGTGCGCGTTGAACTGGAACGCGCCCATGAGCGCTTCGAAACCGTGATCGACGGTCTCGACTCGGCCGTGCACGTCGCCGACGTCAATAGCGGCGAAATCCTCTTCGCCAACCGCGCCTTCCAGAACATTTTCGGTTTCGACAGCGTCGGCCGCGACTCGGCGCTGGTCACCGCCGCCTGCCGGCCGAACAATGAATGGCTGCATCACGACCCGGCCACCCTGAGCGCCGATCAACTGCCCTGCGAACTGTTCGACGGCGAAATCCAGCACGTCCTGTCCGGCCACTGGTATCACCTGCACGAGCGCGCCATCCGCTGGGTGGACGGGCGCACCGTGCGCGTCCAGATCGCCGCCGACATCACCGACCGCAAGCACATCGACGAGGTCAACCTGCAGCAGCAAAAGCGCCTCGAACAGACCTCGCGCCTGATCACCATGGGCGAAATGGCCTCGTCGCTGGCCCACGAATTGAACCAGCCGCTGTCGGCCATCGCCAACTATTGCGCCGGCTGCATCAAGCGCATGCAAGCCGGCAACTACCGCTTCGAAGACCTGCTGTCAGCCATGCAGAAAGCCTCCGACCAGGCCGAGCGGGCCGGCAAGATCATCCGCCGCATGCGCGACATGGTGAAGAAGGGCGAGCCGAACCGGCAGCCCATCGCGCTCGCCGAGTTGGTCGATGAAACACGCGCCTTCGCCGACATCGACGCCCAGCGTACCGGCACACAGATCATTGTCGACCTGCCGGAAAATTTGCCGAAAATCGTCGTCGACCGCATCATGATCGAGCAGGTACTGCTCAACCTGATCAAGAATGCGATCGAGGCGATGAGCGACGTGCCGGTCGAACGTCGCCAGCTAAGCTTGCAGGCCGAGGTGGTGGACGAAAGGATGCTCGAAATCACGGTGGCCGATCAGGGCCATGGTCTGGCCGAGGAAGACATCGAAAAGATTTTCGCCCCCTTCTACACGACCAAGGCCGATGGCATGGGCATCGGCCTGGCCATCTGCCGCTCGATCATCGAGTTTCATCAGGGCCGGCTGTGGGTCGAAGCGCGACGCGGCGGCGGCACCCTGTTCCATTTCACCGTACCAATCGAGGAAACTGGCGAGGAGAAACGAGAGATGAGCGATGAATGATCTGACGCAAACCATTTACGTCGTTGATGACGACGAAGCCATGCGCGACTCGATGACCTGGCTGCTTGAGGGCGAAGGCTACGTCGTCGCCTGCTTCGATTCGGCCGCGAGCTTCCTCAAGGCCCGCCGCGACGACATGCGCGGCTGCCTGATCCTCGATGTGCGGATGCCGGAAATGAGCGGCCTCGAACTGCACGAAAAGCTCGACGCCCTCGGCTCGCAATTGCCGGTCATCTTCGTCACCGGCCATGGCGACGTGCCGATGGCCGTCTCGGCGCTGCAACGCGGTGCCTGCGATTTCATCGAAAAGCCCTTCCACAACGAGGATCTGCTCTCGCGCATCGTCCGTGCCCTTGAGCTGGACACCCAGCTCTCGGCCCGCCGCCAGCGCAACGGGGCGATCAGCCACCGCCTCGATCAGCTGACCCAGCGCGAAAGCGAAGTCATGAAACTGGTCGTTGCCGGCAAGCTCAACAAGCAGATCGCCGACGAACTCAACATCAGCATGAAAACCGTCGAGGCCCACCGGGCGCGGGTCATGGAGAAAATGGGCGTGCGCACCCTGGCCGAACTGGTCAAGGCCGTGGTGACGGTTAACTGAAAACGCCCGGCCGACGCGCCGGGCCAAAGACTCAAAGCGGGATGATGTCGTCGCCGCCGGTGCCGAAGTGGCCTTCGTAGTGCTTGAGCTGGCGAACCTCCTTGCGGCGCAGCAGCTTTTCCTGAACCTTGGGCGGCAGGTCGGTGAACAGGATCAGATCCTTGGCGATCAGCAGTTCGATGGTGTCTTCAATGACCCGGACGAAATCGCGGTCCAGCTCATGCAATTCGTTCTGCCGCCAGCGTTCGTGGATGAACTGCAAGACCTCGGGGTGATCGGCCGGCAAGGCTTCGCTGGCATCGCCGAGGGGCATCGGGTGCACTTCACAAATATTGCCCTTGCTGTCTCTCGCCACGTAAAGCATGCCTGTTCCTCTCTGGGGTGATCAGCGAAGTCTGCATTAGCTGGTCGTCATTTGCAATTGATCCCGGCCGGGAAGGCCCAGTATCAGTAGTTCCTGACCGGTGCCTTGAGCGGCATTTTCGGCGTGCCAAAGTAGGTCGCCGGCGGCGCCTTGAAGCCGACCGCCTTGCCCTTGCCTTTTTCATCGACGATGATCGTTGCCGACTGCTCCTGCGGCTTCTTGCGGCTGGCGGTGATTTCCATCGTCACCGCCCGCGCCGGCGTCGGCCGGTCCATTTCGGCGCGCACGATGCGCACGCGTTCGGTGGCGATGCGCTTGTCGATGACCTCGGTCGACATGCTCCGTTCGACGAGTTTTTCGCGCATGCCGAGCAGTTCTTCGAGCTCCTTCGAGCTGCGCATCGAACGCACCGGCGCGCCCCATTTTTCCTTGGGCTGGCTGACCGCGATGTTGAATTCTTCCGGATTGCTCACCATGCGCGCCAGTTCCAGCCGGTCGTGGCGCATCGCCCACTCCAGCGCGCCGTCGCCCCAGTCGTTTTTCGGCGTGCGGTCGGCGCCCTTTTCGATCAGTTTGCGGGCCAGCGGCTGGTGGCCTTCGTACACCGCCATCATGAGCACGCTGGAGCCATTGGTGCTCTGGGCGTTGATGTCGGCGCCCTGGTCGATGAGAAAATCGGCGACTTCGGTGTGTCCGGCGAAAACGGCGTAATGCAGCGCCGACCATTGCCGGGCCGGCGCATTGATGCTCGCCCCGCGCTCGAGCAGCCATTTGACCATCGCCAGATTGCCGCGCCAGGCGGCCAGCGCAATGGCCGATTCGCCATTGGCGTTGAGCCGGTTGATGTCGGCCCCGCGCGCCAGGAAGAGGCGCATGAGCTCCAGCTTGCCCTCCCAGGCGCCGATCATCAGACCAGAACCGATCCGGCTGCCCATGAAATCGGGCGGCAGGCCGGCGTCAAGCCAGCTTTCGGCCTGGCTGACATCGCCCAGCTCCATGCTGACGGTGAAGCGCACCGGGTCGGGCCAGGCATCGGCCGAAAAAACCGGCGCCGAAGCCGACAGCAAAAACCCCATCGCGCTTATCATGGCAAGCCGTCGTTTTACAGTTAGTCTCATCGCGTTTCCATTGCCTCAGGCCAGCTCCCATTTTCTCATGACCCGGATCGATTACCGGCTTTTTGCGGCGCTGGCGTTGTCGCTATCGCTCCACCTCTTGCCACTCCTGCCGGATTTCAATTTTGGCCAAAATTTCCGGTTGACCGTGGCACCGCTGACAGCCGAGCTGCGCCCGCCCCCGGTCGCCGCCGCAACGCCGCCGCTGAGCCTACCGGAACAACCCAGGCCGGCCAGTGAGCCAACGCTGAAAACACCCAAGCCAGCGTTGGCAAAGCCGCCCGAAAAAACCGGCGCCCCCGCCCCGAAAACCTGGACCCAGGCCGTCCGCGACCACCTCAGGAAACTCGACAAGACCGGCCAGTTCTACCCGGCCGAGGCCATCGCGCGCGGACTCGAAGGCGAAGTTCTCGTCCTCGTCATCATCGACGAAGCCGGCCAGGTCAGCGCCGCCCGCGTCGAACAGGGCAGCGGCCAGCCGATTCTCGACGAGGCCGCCCTGCGCGCCGTCCGCTCGCTGCAATCGCTGCCTGCCGACGCCCCGCGCCAGGTCGTCCTGCCGGTACGCTTCAGGTTACGTTGATCGCTGGCAAGCTGGAATCCTGATAGCTTAAGGCTCACTTGCCAAAATCGAGTTCGCGTTTCTTGATTTCGGAACGAATCGCTTTTATCAACGCGGGGTTGTTTGACGGATCGCGCCAGTCACCACCAGACGCGCTGACCATCTCGGCTACGGCCCGGGCGAATTCTTCAAGCGACAAATCGGGATGCCCGCCACGCGGCGGCATGGCCCGGACACCGACCCAGGCATGGGCAGTGAGCACGCTTTGGCCTTCCTTGATCAAATCACGCCAATCCGCCCGATTACCCTTCTTCGGCGCCCCGGCGACACCGGATTCGTGACAATGCCGGCAGACCGCCTCATAAACGGCCGCCCCGGAGCGTCCCTGGTCTTTCGCCAGCGACATGAGCTGCCGCACATCCTTGCGGCGGGCCTTTTCTTCGGCACGAATCGCTTTCATCAGGCTCGGCGAACCTGCCGGATCCTGCCAGTCTGCGCCGGCAGCACGGCCCATATGCGCTACGGCCCGCCCGAACTCTTCGAGTTTCAGCCCCGGTACGCCACCGCGCGGCGGCATTTCGCGAACACCAACCCAGCCGTGTGCCGTCACCACGGCCTGACCTTCCGCAAGCAGCGGTCGCCAGGCCGCCTGATCCCCCAGTTTTGGCGCCGCGACAGGCCCCGGACCATGACAGGCAGCACACACTCGCTGGTAAACCTGCTCCCCGGATTGCAGCGGTGCGGCAATCGTCGACGCTGGCAGGAAGGCGAACAAACAGGCAAGACCAAGGCTGGCGCCAGGCAGCAGATACTTGCGTTTGGGTTGCATGGGCTTGATTTCCAAAAATTTGAATGGCGTCCTATTCTGGACAACAGTGTGGACTAACGACAAGCTTCAATCCGGTTGAGCGTGAAAATCTGCCCCACGGCGCCAGGGCCGCCTAAATCGCCCCGCCGGCCCGCAGCGCGGCGATGCGCTGCGGCGTGTAGCCCAGCCCGGCCAGCACCGCGTCGGTATGCTCGCCGAGCGCCGCACCCAGCCATTCCGTGCTGCCCGGCGTTGCCGACAACTTGGGCACGATGCCGGGAATCTTGAACTCCTTGCCATCCGGCAAACGCGCCGACTCGAACATCTGGCGGGCAATGAATTGCGGGTCGGCGAACATGTCGACAGCCGAATAAACGCGCGATGAAGGCACCTCGGCGGCGGCCAGGATGGCCAGCACCTCGGCTTCGTCGTGTTCGGCACACCAGGCGTCGATCAGCCCGTAAATTTCGTCACGCCGCGCATCGCGGCCAGCGTTGTCAGCCAGGGTCGGATCATTGGCGAGATCGGGCCGGCCGATGGCCAGCATGAAGCGTTTGAAGATCGCGTCGCCATTGGCGCCGATGGTCACGTGCTTGCCGTCCCTGGTCGTGTGCGTGCTCGACGGCGTGATGCCCGGCATGATGTTGCCGGTGCGTTCGCGGACGAAACCAAAAACGTCGAACTCCGGCACCATCGACTCCATCATGGCGAAGACCGCCTCGTAGAGCGCGACATCGACGACCTGCCCGGCCCCGCCATTGACCTCCTTGTGGCGCAGCGCCATCAGCGCGCCAATCGTCCCCCACAGCGCGGCGATCGAATCGCCGATGGAAATCCCGGTGCGCACCGGCGGCCGGTCGGGAAAGCCGGTGATGTAACGCAGGCCGCCCATCGATTCGCCGACCGCGCCGAAACCCGGCTGGTCCTTGTACGGCCCGGTCTGGCCGAAGCCCGAGAGGCGGACCATGACCAGCCCCGGGTTGTCTGCCTTCAAGGTTTCCCAGCCCAGCCCGAGCTTTTCGAGCACGCCGGGGCGGAAGTTTTCGACCAGGATGTCGGCCCCGGCGATTAGCTGGCGCACAAACTCGCGGCCTTCCGGATGCTTCAAATTGGCCGTCACCGATTTCTTGTTGCGCCCCTGCACGGCCCACCACAGCGAGGTGCCTTCGTAGAGCTTGCGCCACTTGCGCAGCGGGTCGCCGCCGTCGGGCGATTCAACCTTGATCACCTCGGCGCCGAACTCGCCCATGATCCGCGTGCAGAACGGCCCGGCGATCAGCGTGCCGAGTTCAACGACCTTGAGGCCGGCCAGCGGTTTTTGCGTTTCGCTCATCCTGAAAATCTCACCGCAGAGACGCAGAGGCACGGAGAAACACCAGGAAACGAGAGGAGACAAGGGATCTCGCCCAAGCAGAAGGTCCGTGCCATCGTTTTCCCAAGCCTCTGGATTTCCTCGGCGCCTCCGCGCCTCCGCGGTTCAAGTATTTTTCCTGAACTCATCTCAAGGCTCCCAATGTTCGATTTTCAATTTTTGCCCAAAAATCCGGTCGACCGTGGCAATCACCGAAGCCGGCGCCCCGCTCGTCGCCACCGTCAGCCGACCCTCGCCGCCACCGAGCAGATTGCCCGCCGCCAACAACCGCTCAAGCTGACGCGCCACCGGCTCGCCGGTATCGAGCAGCACGGTCCCCGCCGCCATGCGCCGGGCAATCGCCGCCGACACGCACGGGTAATGCGTGCAGCCGAGCACCACGACATCAGCCGCTGCCGCCGCCAGCGGCGCGACAAAAGTATCGAGCAAGGCTGCCACAACAGCGCTGTCCGGCCCCTCAGCCTCAATCGCCTCGGCCAGCCCTGGACACGGCTGGGCAATGACCCGATGGCCGTTGGCGTGATTGCCAACCAGCCGCTGAAAACGCTCGCTGGCCAAAGTCCGCGTCGTCGCCAGCACGCCGATGACGCCCGTTCTGGTCAGCCCCACCGCCGGCTTGACGCCAGGCTCCAGCGCCACCACCGGCACCGCAATGGCAGCCCGAATCGCCTCCGCCGCCGCCGCCGTCGCCGTGTTGCAGGCAATCACCAGCGCCTTCGCCCCACGCCTCACCAGCGCCTCGGCAATCAACACCCCACGCTCGCGCAGAAACACCTCCGGCCGGTCGCCGTAGGGCAAAAACCGGGTATCGGCAAAATAGAAAAAGTCTTCCTGCGGCAGTCGTTGGCGCAAGGCGCGCAAGACCGTCAGGCCGCCGAGGCCAGAGTCGAAAACGGCGATGGGATGGGAGGTCACAAGTGCGTCCAGAGTTGAGGCAAATTACTGCTGATTATATTTGTCCGCTTACCGCCCGTGGGAGTCGTTCGACACGGCACGGGGGGCAGGGCGATTGCACTTATTCGTCATCGACAGTGATCCAGCATAGCCGCGCTTTTGCCCACATGCCATTGAAGTTGCCCCCCAGAAAAATCCGTTCACAGTCAGCCACTTATGCACTCATCTTGTAAACCGGGTCGGAAAAGCGTCTACTCTCGTCTTTTGGACGACGAGAATGGAAGCCTTTGCACCGATGCCGCTGATGACCTGCCTGGCCGAGAT
>JAUYEI010000083.1 GCA_030691385.1 Azonexus sp. | reverse complement strand
CGCCTGCGCGTTACCAACGCCGGTCTGCGCCAGATCGACAAGAACTGCATCGACGCCGTCATCGCCGACCAGCGCGCTCTCGGCGAAGTCTGATAATGAAGGAAATATAAAATTGCGAATGGCGGTCGCGAAAAAATCAAGCTGGAATCTACAGCTGGCACCGGTCACTTCTATACCACCTCCAAGAACAAGCGCACGACGCCTGCCAAACTGGAGTTCATGAAGTACGACCCGAAGGCTCGTAAGCACGTTGCTTACAAGGAAGTCAAGCTGAAGTAATTCAGCTTCTCCAGAGCTTTCGACAAACCCGCCTTTCGGCGGGTTTTGTTTTTCAGGCCTGCCGTTTCTGTACGAAAAGGAATGCGGCGTAGGCCACGATGCCGGCAAAGACAAGCAGCGACCAGTTGGCCATCGACATCCCCAGAAACTCCCATTCCCGGCTGGCGCAGAAGCCGGTGGCCAGGAACATCGACGGCCATTCCATACCCAGCCAGTCGACCAGACGCTCGATGGCGTTGGGGTCGGTGAAACTGCATTCCGGTGCGAGATGCGGAAAAGCCTGCATCCAGGTCTGGTAGCCGGCGACGCCGACACCAAATACGCCAAGTCCGCCGGCCAGCACAGCCCACAGCATTCGTCCAGCCGGCCAGATGAAGCCGAGCAGGCCAATGATGCCGATCACGATGTAGAGCAGGCGCTGAAAAATACAGAGCGGGCAAGGGGCCAGACGCAGCAGCGTCTGCAACTCCATGCCCACCGCGACGAGCCCCAGGCAACCCAGCCCCAATGTCGCGAACCAGACCCGTATGGGCACTTTTGACCAATTCATTTAAGGCAATTCCTCAAGTTACAAACAGCCGGGATTCTATGCCATCGCTGGCGAGACTTGAAATTTGGGCCATTTTTCCGGTTGACCGTGGGAACCAAGACTAGGCACGGGAAGGTGGACCGCTGCCCGGCAGGTGGTTAAGATTGGCGGATGAACACACGCATCCTGCTAGTCGAAGACGACGAACGCCTGGCCGAACTGACGGCCGAATACCTGACCAAGAACGATATGCAAGTCAGCATCGAGCCACGCGGCGACACCGCTGAGGCGCGCATTCTGGCCGAGCAGCCCGACTTGGTCATTCTTGACGTGATGCTGCCCGGCAAGGATGGCTTTGAAGTCTGTCGTGCCGTCCGGCCACAGTATCGCGGCGTGATCCTCATGCTGACGGCACGCGATGAGGACTTCGACCAGATTCTCGGCCTCGAAATGGGCGCCGACGATTACATTGCCAAACCGGTCCAGCCGCGCGTCCTGCTCGCCCGTATCAAGGCCCTGCTGCGTCGCCTGCCGACGGCTGGCGAAGGGGGAGGCAACAGCGAATCCGAGAGCATGCTCTTCGGCCAGTTCAAGATCAGCCAGGCGACGCGAACTGCCTCGCTCTCGGAGCAGAGCATCGACCTGACCACCGCCGAGTTCGACCTGCTCTGGCTGCTCGCCTCGCATGCCGGCAATGTGCTGTCGCGCGACGATCTGTTGCAGGAACTGCGCGGCATCGGCTTCGACGGACTGGATCGCTCCATCGACGCCCGCATTTCCCGCCTGCGCAAGAAGCTGAACGACGATCCGGAGAACCCGACGCGCATCAAGACCGTGCGCGGCAAGGGCTATCTTTTCAGCAAGCATGACTGGAACTGAGCACCAGGCCGGGGACCCCAGCCCGAAAGAACATAACCAGGGCCTGGCCCGCTCGCTGATCCGGGTTGCCTTGCCACGCTGGCGCGGCAAGCGCTACAGCCTGTCCAAGCTGTTCTTCAACTTTTACTTGCTGGCGATGGGCTCCTTCGTCGCCATTGCCTTCACCGCCGACTTCGTCATCTCCACCGCCCAGCGCGGCATTACCGACGACTATGCACGCCGTTTCATGCGCGGCACGATCACCATGATCGAGGATGAACTCTTCCGGCAGCCGCGCCGCGACTGGCAAAAGCGGCTCAAGGAAATCGACGACAAGTTTTCCTACAAACTGGGCATCGTCGAGCGCATTAGCCTCGACCGCACGCTGACGCCGAGCCAGGTCGTCAAGCTCGATGCCGGCGACATCGCCATCGACCACGACGGCGACATCATGTATCACCGCCTCGGGACATCCAGCCAGGTGCTGGTGGTCGGCCCGCTCGCCGCCAACCGCAATCCGGAGCTGAAAGATCGCCTGCCACTCGAACTCCGTCTGCGCTTGCTGACCTGGAGCCTGATCGGCCTTATTTTCGCGGTCGCGCTGTGGTTCTGGATTCGCCCGGTCTGGCGCGATCTAGAAGGCCTGCGCCAGACCGCGCTCGACCTCGGCAACGGCCATTTCGAGGCCGTTTCGCCCCCCGTCCGCACGCAGCTTTTCGCGCCGCTCTCCGACACGATGAACAGCATGGCTGAGCGCATCCGGCAGTTGCTCGCCACCCACCGCGAGCTGTCCTGCGGTATTTCCCACGAACTGCGCACACCGATCGCCCGCATGCGCTTCGCCCTTGAAATGCTCTCCGAAACCGAGCTTCGAGAAGAACGCGAACGCCTGTGGGCGATGATGGAAGCCGATCTCGACGAACTCGACCAGCTTATCGACACCAGCCTGACCTACGCCCGCTTTGAACGCGAGGCCCCGGCGGCGCATTTCTCCAGCGTCAAGCTGGCCGAATGGCTGACCGACGAGGTCGATTCGGTCCGCCTGCTCGGCCGCCAGCTCGAGGTCACGGTCAACATCGAAAAACTGCCCGAAAACCTGTTTGTCGACCTCGACCGCAAGGCCATGCCCTATGCCCTGCGCAACCTGCTGCGCAACGCTTTCAAGTACGCCGCCAGGCGGATTTCAGTCGACGCCGAACTGGTCGGCGACAACATACGGATTCACGTCGACGACGACGGCATCGGCATCCCGCCCGAAGAGCGCGAACACATCTTCTCGGCCTTCACTCGCCTCGACCGTTCGCGCGACCGGTCGACCGGTGGCTACGGCCTCGGCCTGGCCATCGCCCGGCGCGTGCTCGAACTGCACGGTGGCACCGCCACAGCCGATGCCTCGCCACTCGGCGGTGCCCGCTTCACGCTGACCTGGAAAGCCCGCCAATAGCGATTTTCGGTGGCGTCACAAAGCGTCACACAAGATCAAAACCTGTTACCTCTGAGCCACGCTTGAGCCACAGACGCGGAACCGGCGCGTCCCTAGAATGCGAGGCATGGAAGCAAACCAATCCCATCAAGAGGACAACAAGGAAATGACCAACATGAATATCAAGCAATTTATCGAAGCCACCCGCCGGTACCTGTTCGAACTGGCCTACGTGCAAGCCCAGCCGAAGCTGGCGACTATTCCCGTTCGCACTGATCGTCGCTGATGGTCATGGCCTTTTCGGACAACCTGCCGATCAGCGAATCCCTCGGTGTCTTCATTGGCATCACCGGATTCAACTGGCTGTCGGAAGGTCAGGCCGAACCGCTCAAAGCCGCAGTAACCGCCGTTGCCGCCGGTGCCATCATCGCCATCGCCCGCCACTGGCTGGGCAAGCGCCGCAAACGCTAAACCACTTTACCCTCCTCTCGAATTTCCCCCGATTCGAGAACTCCCTGTTACCCCGCCCACGTGGCGGGGTTTTTTTTGCCTTCGCGGCAATATCCCTGTCTAATCACCTCTCGCCTCCGACGGCACGTGATCACATCCTCGACCGGTAACCGCATGAAGCCAGCCACTTTCCCTGCCACGCCGCTGCTGATAGGCACCGACGCCGAACAGAAACGCCGGCAGCTTCTCAACTACTTTCACGCCACTTTCGACCGCTACGAGCAGTTGTTCGAAGTGCTGACCTGCGACGAGGCGTATTACGTCAAATCGATTGCGCTACGTCACCCGCTGATTTTCTACTTCGGCCACACCGCTACCTTTTTCATCAACAAACTCGTGTTGGCCGGCTTGCTCGACCAGCGCATCAACCCGGGTTTCGAATCGATGTTCGCCATCGGCGTCGATGAAATGAGCTGGGACGATCTGAGCGATCAGCGTTACGACTGGCCGCGCGTGGACGAGGTGCGAGCCTATCGCTGCGCCGTGCGGGCGACCGTGGCGCAGTTGATTGCAAGCTTGCCGCTGAAGCTGCCCATCGGCTGGGAAGATCCGTTCTGGATCATCATCATGGGCATCGAGCACGAGCGCATCCACCTCGAAACCTCGTCGGTGCTGATCCGCCAGCATCAGCTCAAACACGTGCGGAAACATCCCGCCTGGGAACCCTGTCGCAACAGCGGGCCGGCGCCCGAGAACGCGCTGGTCGACATTCCTGCGGCCGAACTGCGCCTCGGCCGCGAGCGCAGCGATCCGAAAATCTACGGCTGGGACAACGAATTCGGCCGCCACGAGGCGTCGACCGCAGCATTCCAGGCCAGCCGCTACCTGGTGTCGAATCGCGAGTTTCTCGCCTTCGTCGAAGCCGGCGGCTACGCCGACGATTCACTGTGGTCAGAGGAAGGCGCCGCCTGGAAGAAATTCGCCAAGGTCGAACACCCGACTTTCTGGATCAAGGACAGCTCCCAATGGCGCCTGCGCCTGATGCTCGAAGAAGTCGCCATGCCCTGGGACTGGCCGGTCGAAACCAATTACCACGAGGCCAAGGCCTTCTGTAACTGGAAGGCACGCTCCAGCGGCCAGGCTGTGCGTCTGCCGAGCGAGGACGAATGGCAGGCACTGCGCCAGTTCGCCGGGATTGCCGACCTGCCCGACGAGGTGCCGGCCAACCTTGGCCTGAGCCACGAGGCATCGAGTTGCCCGATCAATCGCTTCGCGCACGGCCCCATGTTTGATGTCATCGGCAATGTCTGGCAGTGGCTGGAAACGCCGATTTATCCGTTTTCCGGCTTCGAAGTCCATCCGATCTACGACGACTTCACGACGCCGACCTTCGACGAGCGCCACAATCTGATCAAGGGGGGTTCGTGGATTTCCTGCGGCAACGAAGCGGCGCCGGTCTCGCGCTATGCCTTCCGCCGCCACTTCTTCCAGCATGCCGGTTTCCGCTATGTCGTCGCCGATGCGCCGGCCACCCAGCCCGCCTCGCATTACGAAACCGACCGCCTGATTTCGGAATACATCGAATTCCATTACGGCGACGCGTATTTCGGCGTCGCCAATTTCCCGAAAACCCTGGCCCAACTGGCCATTGCGGCGATGGGCGACAAACCGGCCGGCAAGGCACTCGATCTCGGCTGCGCCACGGGCCGCGCGACTTTCGAACTGGCCCGCCATTTCGACCAGGTCACCGGTCTCGATTTCTCGGCCCGCTTCATCGGCGTCGGCACGCAACTGGCCGAACAGGGCCGGCTGCGCTACACGCTGACCGAAGAAGGCGAACTGGTCAGCTACAAGGAATGCTCGCTGGCCGCGTTGGGCCTGAGCGAAGTGGCGGCCAAGGTCGAATTCTTCCAGGGCGACGCCTGCAATCTGAAACCGGTTTTCGCCGGCTACGACCTGATCCTCGCCGCCAACCTGATCGACCGTCTGTACAGCCCGGCGCTCTTCCTCAAGTCAGTTCATGAACGCCTGAATCCGGGCGGCTTACTGATGCTGACCTCGCCCTACACGTGGCTGCCGGAACACACCAAGCGCCAGGAATGGATAGGCGGTTTCAAGAAGGATGGCGAGAATTTCACCACTTTCGATGGCCTGAAAGCCATGCTGGGCAAGCATTTCCGCCTGCTGCGCGGGCCCGAATCCGTGCCCTTCGTGATTCGCGAAACGAAACGGAAGTTCCAGCACACGCTATCGGAAGTCACCGTTTGGGAGCGGATTTAAGCGATTGAAGCGGCCTGCAACCCTCAGGCCGCTTCGCCGAACCAGTTGGCGCCGAGGCAGGCGCGCAGGGCCAGCCTCGCCCGGTGCAACTGCACCCAGCAGTTGTTGCTGGTGATGCCCAGGGTCTGGCAGATTTCGTCGGTGTCGAAGCCGAGCACTTCGCGCATGGTGAAGATGCGGCCGCTGGCTTCCGGCAGGCGGTAGAGGCAGGCCTCGAAGACTTCCCAGAACTGCTTGTTTTCCATGGCCTGCTGCGGGGTCTGCCATTCCGATGGCCGGGTATCTTCGGCCCAGTGCTCGCGGTCGTCGAAAAAGGCTTTCGAATTCTGGTCATTTTCCGGGTTCACCGTCGGATTCTCGCGAACCTTGCGGCGCAGCACATCGACAATCTTGTTCTTGAGGATGGACAGCACCCAGGTGCGCAACGAGGCGCGCGAGGCAAATTTTTCCTTCCCCGCCAGGGCGCCGGCCAGCGCCTCCTGCACGGCATCTTCGGCCTGCTCCCGGTTGTGCAACTGCATGTCGGCGAAGCGCAGCATGTCGCGGCGCAAGCTTGTGAGAAACTCCGGGTCATGCAAAGGGTCTGAGGACATGGCAACTCAATGAGGTTATGGCGAAAGATCATACTGCATAAAAAATTATCCTTGAAACCTCAGTTGGACGTGGCTGATGGTGCGCCTGGGCGGGATGGCCGGCGCGAAGCGACGCCGCAGCAGGCTCATGCCGGCAAGGAGAAGCGACCAAGCCGGACGCCCGAGCAGACGTGCCAGCAGCCGCGTCGCGCTGTCACCCAACGGGTCAATGGCATCGAAGGCAGGGGAGCCCGTATTCACGCGGCAGACCAGACAGGGATGAGCGGTCAACTGAGGTTTCAAGGTTTATTTAAGGTTTTGATTGCCGC
>JAUYEI010000038.1 GCA_030691385.1 Azonexus sp. | reverse complement strand
CGGATTCTCGGCGGCGCCGGGATCGGACAGGATCAGGGCGCCCTGACCCAGATAGTTCAGGGTCAGGCAGGGCAGGACGAAGCCGACCCAGCCGATGCGGATCGGGGCTTTGCCGAAATGACCCATGTCGGCGTAGAGCGCCTCGGCCCCGGTCACGGCGAGCACGACGTTGCCCATGGCGACCAGCGACATCGCCTTGTTGTCGAGCAGGAACTCGATGCCGTACAGCGGGTTGATCGCCATCAGGATGCCCGGATGCGCGACGATATTGTGCAGCCCGAGCAGCGCCAGCACGCTAAACCACAGCACCATGACCGGCCCGAAAAAAGCGCCGACCCTGGCCGTGCCGCTCCGTTGTACGAAGAACAGGCCGAAAAGGACGAGCATCGTGATCGGGATGATGAAGGACTTGAAGGCCGGGGTGATGACCTCCAGCCCCTCGACGGCCGACAGGACGGAAATGGCCGGCGTCACCATGCCGTCGCCGTAGAACATGGCCGCCCCGAGGACGCCGAAAATCATGATGAGCCGGGTCTGCTTCGGCTTGTCCAGGGCCGTGTGCAGGGCCAGCGCGATGAGCGCCATGATGCCGCCCTCGCCGCGGTTGTCGGCGCGCATGATGAAGCAGACGTACTTGATCGAAACGACGATGACCAGCGCCCAGAAGAAGAGCGACAGGCTGCCGTAAATGTTGCCGACGGTGACCGGAATCGGATGGTTGCCGGCGAAGACTTCCTTCACCGCGTAGAGCGGGCTGGTTCCGATGTCGCCATAGACCACGCCGAGGGCAGCCAGGGCCAGCGCGGCAAAGCGCTTGCCGGAAGAGTCCACCTCGTGATGATTCATCAATCCTGCTCCCCGCCGATTCGGCAAGCTACTCGCCGAACTGGCGCAAAACCCGGGGCTTAGCCCCCGAGCGCCGCCTTCAGCGAATGCACTTCCTCTTCCGACTCCTCGACGATTTCGGCCAGCGCATCGGCGTCGAACAGCGTTTCAAGAATCGAGGTATCGATCTCGCCATCGAGCTCCTTGTCGCGCCAGCTCGATGTCCGGTTGGCGATCTTGTTGGCGATGAACAGGACGTTGGACAGGTTGTCGATGGCCTTGATTTCGCGGTCTGTTTCGTGATCCCGGACCGCTTCGAGCACGGATTCCGGCAAGCCCATCGCCGACAGCAGGGCGTGACCGATGTTGTCGTGCCAACCCACCAGCAAGGCGTGCAACTCGACCTTGTCGTTGGCCAGCTCCGGGAAGTTGGCGGCGCGCGACATCAGATAGAAAACCCCGAGATCGTGCACCAGGCCGGCAAACATCGCCTCGTCACCGTTGATGCGGGCCTTCTTGCGGGCCAGCACGCGGCACAGCGCCGCGACGTGCGAGGTGTGCTCCCACAGCCGATGGGAAATCTCCTCGAAGGGCTGCATCTGTTTCGACTTGAGCAACTGCTCCATGGCCACGGCAAACGACACGGTGCGCACGGCCTCCATGCCGACCCGGACAATGGCGCTCTTGACGTCGGCCACTTCGCGACCGCTCGGGTTGAGCGCCACCGAGTTGGCCATGCGGATGATCTTGGCGCTCATCAGCGGCTCGGCACCGACCAGCTTGGCCAGTTGTTCGACGTTCAGATTCGGATCCTTGAGCGCGGCACGCACCTGGAAGGTGATGTCGAGGAAGGTCGGAAAAGTGATTTCATTGCCGGAAAGATCCCGGGCGATGTCTTCAAGAATCTTGAAAGTGACGGCACTGGCCATGCTGATTTACCTCTGGGCAAAAAGGGAATTGCGCCGCATCACACGAGCAGCGCAAGCAATGCCATTTTAGAACGGGATGTCGTCACCGAGATCGTCGAAGGACGGCTTCGGCTTGTTCTTCGCCGGGGCCGGGGCGTAATCGGTCGGCTCGCTGTCGTAAGCGCCGCCACCGCCGGCCGGGGCACCCATGCCCTGACGCGAACCGAGCATTTTCATCTCGTCGCCACGAATTTCCGTCGTGTAGCGTTCCTGGCCATCCTTATCGGTCCATTTACGGGTGCGGATGCTGCCCTCGACATAAACCTGCGAGCCCTTTTTCAGATACTGACCGCAGATCTCGGCCAGCTTGCCGAAGAAGGAAATGCGGTGCCATTCGGTCAGTTCCTTCTTCTCGCCGGTCGCCTTGTCCTTCCAGTTTTCGCTGGTCGCGACCGTAATGTTGCACATCGCCTCGCCACTCGCCGTGTAACGAACTTCCGGGTCCTTGCCCAGATTGCCGACGATGATTGCCTTGTTAACCGATGCCATGAAATGTCCCCTAAGCAGTTTGTGTCGCAGCGGCAGTGACGCGCCGTTGCGGAAAATTCATCGAGTTTGCCACCACCAGCCAGACCAGAACGAGCCCGGTGCAGGCAGCAAAAACAGCATTATCGCCGAAATTCTGCGCAATATAGCCGCCGGCTGCACCGCCGACGAATAGCCCGAGGGCCTGCGTCGTGTTGTAGACCCCGAGCGCCGCGCCCTTGGCGGACGACGGGGCGGTGCGCGAGACCAGCGAGGGCAGCGTTGCCTCAAGCACGTTGAAGGCGACGAAGAAAAGGACGAGCCACAGGGCCAGCGCCCACAGGCTGGCGCTGTAAATAAGCAGGCCGGACTGGACGACGACGAGCAGCGCGATGGCGGCGAGGAAAATCGGCCGCATCTTGTCCTTGCGCTCGGCGGCGATGATGGCCGGGACCATGATGACAAACGAGAGCAGCACGGCCGGCAGGTAGATTTTCCAGTGCGCGGCGGCTTCCAGTCCGCCATGATTGACCAGGGCGTGCGGCAGGACGACGAACATCGCCATTTGCACCACGTGCAGGACGAAAATGCCGACGTTGAGGCGGATCAGGTCGGGGTCCATTACCACGCGGCGCAACGGCAGCTTTTCATGGCCGTGCGGCGCCGGGGCCGGCGGCACTGCCTTGAGCAGCAGCACGATGGCGGCCAGCGCCAGCACGCCGGTCATGATGAACAGGCCGGCCATGCCGATCCAGCCGTAGAGAATCGGCGAACCGACCAGCGACAGCGCGAAAACGAGGCCGATCGACGAGCCGATCATGGCCATCACCTTGGTCCGGTGCTCCTCGCGCGTCAGGTCGGCAGCCAGCGCCGTCACGGCGGCCGAGATGGCGCCCATGCCCTGCAGCACACGGCCGACGATGATCCACGTCATGTCCGGCGCCCAGGCGGCGACGAAGCTGCCCAGCGCGAAGACGAGCAGACCGACGACGATGACCAGCTTGCGTCCGAAGATGTCGGAGGCGATACCATAGGGAATCTGGAAAAAGGCCTGCGTCAGGCCGTAGGCGCCGAGCGCAAAACCGACCAGGGCCAGGTTGTCGCCGCCGGGCAGCGTTTTCGCATAGACCGAAAACACCGGCAGGATGAGGAAAAGCCCGAGCATGCGCAGGGCAAAGATGGAAGCCAGGGAGGCGCCGGCGCGGCGTTCCTCGGGGCTCATGCGGTCGTTGGGGGGGGACATGGTCGTTTTTAATTGTTGCATTGCAGCGAGAGGGCAATATTAGCAGGTTTGGCGAAGCGCCATCGCGACTCGACAGTTCCCACGGTCAACCAGAAAAAACGGCCAAAACTGAAAGCCTTGCACGACCCGGACAAGGCCCGGCAGCGCGGACTTCAGAGCTCCCGGCTACCCTGACAGGCCGGAAAACTGGTGCAGCCCCAGTCCACCTGGACGACGGTTCCGTTCTGCTTTTTCGTCCGTGCCATCATCACCTTGCCGCACTTCGGGCAGGCCGGCGGTGCCGGGTCGTGGCGACGCCGCGAAAACATCGGTGAAATGGTGACTTCGCCGGTGCTCGACGCCGTCACTTTCTTGATCAGCCGCCGCAAGGAATCGGCCGGGACGACGCGAATCGAGCGGCCGAGGGCAATTTTCCTCGCTTCGTCGGTGAATTTACCCGAACTCACGATAAACCCGCCAACTGCCCGTTCAGCGCTGATTGCGGCGTACAACTCGCGCACGGACTGGGCATTGACTGCCGTTTCTTTCCAGCCGCGGCACTGCACCAGGTAGCGGTCACGGCCCATGAACAGTTCGAGATCGACGCAGCCCGGATGCTGGGTGCCAGTACGCTCGACAACGAGAAAACCTTCGCGCCGGAAGCCTTCGGCCACCAGTTTCTCGAAATCATGGACGCTCATTCGGGCCAGCGCATCTGCGGTCGGGCTGCTCGCTGCGTCAATCGACGGCTCGTTGCGCTGGCGACGGCGAACGAAGGAAATCAGTGCGACGATCACCAGCAAGCCGGGAATGAGGTACTGGGGCAATCCGGCCAGAAGCATGTCGGCGCCCTTGCCAAGCGTCATCCACGCCGAAAGCTCGTGCGAGATCCAGTACGTCAGCAGCGCCAGCACCCCGCCGATCTGCCAGGGAAGACTCGCTGCCAGATTGAGGGCGCCCGCCAGCGGAGGACACGCTTTTCGTGCCATGAACAATCCATAAAAATGTTTAGCGCATATTCTGATGGCAAGTCATCGGCGCGGCAAGCGCCGTCACGAAATGATTTTCACCAATCCTTCAAAATTCGTCATTTTCCCGGTTGACTGTGGCGAATTCCGAAACACGAGGCTAATTCAGCATCTCGACATAAATACGACCGTCATAGACTGAAGTTATACTGCGCGCATCACCACGAAGCGAAAGACTTCCCCATGCGCCTCATTTATCGCCTGATACTGCTCACCGCCTGCGCGGCGCCGGGGCTGCCGGTCGCGGCCGAAAATGCACCCGGCCTGCTCGTTCCCGCCTATTTCTACCCGGGCGGCAGCGGCGCCACCGACTGGGCACGGCTGACCGATGCCGCCAGCAAGGTCTCGATCACGGCGATCATCAACCCCGACTCTGGCGCTGGCCGCAGCTTCGATCCCAATTATGGTGCTGCAATCAGTGCCTTCAAGGCGGCTGGCGGCACGGTCCTCGGTTACGTCAGCACCGACTGGGGCCAGCGCAGCCTGCTCGCGGTCAAAGCCGATATCGACAAATACGCCGACTGGTATCCCATCGACGGGCTGTTTTTCGACGAAACCAGTACCGGTACCGCCGGCCTGCCCTACTACAGCCTCGTCACGGGCTACGCTCACCTGAAAAACAGCGCCCTGTCGCTGATGGCCAATCCGGGCACCATCCCGGACGAAGCCTACGTCAATCTTTTCGACAGCGTGATCATCTACGAAGACCCGGCGACCAGGCTATCCACCTACAATCCGCCGGCTTACATGGCCAACTACAGCGCCGACCATTTCGGCATGTTGGTCATCAACGGCAGCAAAAGCGTGATGGAGCAGCAGGTCGCCTATGCCGCCAGCCACAATCTCGGCTACATCTACGTCAACGACCGCAGCGTCAGGGCCAATGAGTGGAATGGCCTGCCGGCCTACTGGGAAGCCCAGGTCGCCGCGGTGCAGGCGATCAGCGCAGTGCCGGAACCCGAACAATGGGCCATGCTGCTGGTCGGTCTCGGGCTGGTTGCCAGGATGGCCCGGCAGCGGCGTGCGAGCTGCAAAACAGCGGCCTGATTTCGCATCGCAAGCAAACGAAGCCGGGGCGAACCCGGCTTTTTTGCGTATAGTTTCCCCTTCCCCAAACAGCGAAAAAACAGCGATGGAATTCATCCGCATTCGCGGCGCGCGCACCCATAATTTAAAGAACATCAACCTCGATCTGCCGCGCAACCAGCTCATCGTGATCACCGGGCTGTCCGGCTCGGGCAAGTCGTCGCTGGCCTTCGATACCTTGTATGCCGAGGGTCAGCGCCGTTATGTCGAATCGCTCTCGGCCTACGCCCGGCAGTTTTTGCAATTGATGGAAAAGCCCGATGTCGACCTGATCGAAGGTCTATCGCCCGCCATTTCCATCGAGCAGAAGGCCACCTCGCACAACCCGCGGTCGACCGTCGGCACGGTCACCGAAATCCACGACTACCTGCGCCTGCTCTTCGCCCGCGCCGGCACGCCCTACTGCCCGGAGCACAACCAGCCGCTCGAAGCGCAGACGGTGTCGCAGATGGTCGATTCGGTCCTCGCCCTGCCGGCCGAAACCCGACTCATGATCCTCGCCCCGGTCGTCGCCAACCGCAAGGGCGAGCAGCTCGACCTCTTCGCCGAACTGCGCGCCCAGGGCTTTGCCCGCGTCCGCGTCGACGGCACGGTCCATGAAATCGACGACGTGCCGAAGCTGGCCAAGACGCAGAAGCACACCGTCGATGTCGTCGTCGACCGCCTGAAAGTGCGCGACGACATGCGCCAGCGCCTGGCCGAATCGTTTGAAACGGCCTTGCGCCACGCCGAGGGCCGGGCCATCGCGCTCGAGATGGACGACGGCAAGGAGCACATGTTCTCCGCCAAGTTCGCCTGCCCGGTCTGCTCCTATGCCTTGCAGGAACTCGAACCGCGCCTCTTTTCCTTCAACAACCCGATGGGCGCCTGCCCGAAGTGCGACGGGCTGGGCGTCATCCAGTTCTTCGACCCCAAGCGCGTCGTCACCAACCCGGCCGCCTCGCTGGCCAACGGCGCCATTCGCGGCTGGGACAAGAAGAACCAGTTCTATTTCCAGATCATCGAATCGATCGCCGACCACTATGGTTTCTCGGTCGACACGCCCTTCGAGCAACTGAGCGAGGCCGAGCGCCAGCTCATCCTCTACGGTTCCGGCAAAACCGAAATCAATTTCCGCTACCTCAACGAAAAAGGTACGCGCTTCGACCGCAGCCACAGCTTCGAGGGCATCATCCCCAACCTCGAACGGCGTTACCGCGGCAGCGAGTCGAATGCCGTGCGCGAGGAATTGTCGAAATACGTCAGCAGTTCGGCCTGCCCGAGTTGCGCCGGCACCCGGCTGCGCGTCGAGGCGCGGCATGTGCGCGTCGGTGAAAAAACCCTGCACGACATCAGCCGCCTGCCGCTCGGCGAGGCGCGCAATTACTTCAACTGCCTGACCCTGACCGGCAACAAGGCGCAGGTCGCCGACAAGATCTTGAAAGAGATCACCGCCCGCCTGAGCTTCCTGATCAACGTCGGCCTCGATTACCTGTGCCTCGAACGCTCGGCCGAAACGCTGTCCGGCGGCGAAGCGCAGCGCATCCGGCTGGCCTCGCAGATCGGCTCCGGCCTGACCGGCGTCATGTACGTCCTCGATGAACCCTCCATCGGCCTGCACCAGCGCGACAACGACCGCCTGCTGCAAACGCTCAAGAACCTGCGCGACATGGGCAACACGGTTTTGGTCGTCGAACATGACGAAGATGCCATCCGCAGCGCCGACTACGTCGTCGACATCGGCCCCGGCGCCGGCGTCCATGGCGGCGCCATTGTCGCGCAAGGCACGCCGGCCGAAGTGACGGCCAACCCGCTGTCGATGACCGGCGACTACCTGTCCGGCCGCAAATCGATTTCGGGCCCAAAATCGCGTCGACCGCCGGATCCGAACAAGCAGCTCAAGGTCGTCGGCGCCTACGGCAACAATCTCAAAAACGTCACCCTCGAAATCCCCGGCGGCCTGCTCACCTGCATCACCGGCGTTTCCGGCTCGGGCAAATCGACGCTCATCAACGACACGCTGTACGCCGCCGCCGCCCGCCACCTCTACGGCTCGACGACCGAGCCGGCCCCGTACAAGGAAATCATCGGTCTCGAACTGTTCGACAAGGTCATCAACGTCGACCAGGCGCCCATCGGCCGCACGCCGCGCTCCAACCCGGCGACCTACACCGGCCTCTTGACGCCGATCCGCGAGCTGTTCGCCCAGGTGCCCGAATCGCGGGTCCGCGGCTACGGCCCAGGCCGCTTCAGCTTCAACGTCAAGGGCGGCCGCTGCGAGGCCTGCCAAGGCGACGGCATGATCAAGGTCGAGATGCACTTCCTGCCCGACATCTACGTCCCCTGCGACGTCTGCCACGGCAAGCGCTACAACCGCGAAACCCTGGAAGTGCAATACAAAGGCAAGAACATTTACGACATCCTCGGCATGACCGTCGAGCAGGCCCGTGAATTCTTCGACCCGGTACCCAACATCGCCCGCAAGCTGCAAACCCTGGTCGACGTCGGCCTGAGTTACATCACGCTGGGCCAGAGTGCGACCACGCTGTCCGGCGGCGAAGCTCAGCGCGTCAAGCTGGCCCTCGAACTGTCCAAGCGCGACACCGGCCGCACCCTCTACATCCTCGACGAACCGACCACCGGCCTGCATTTCCAGGACATCGAAATGCTGCTCAGCGTACTCCAGCGGCTGGCCGCCAACGGCAACACCATCGTCGTCATCGAGCACAACCTCGACGTCATCAAGACGGCTGACTGGATCGTCGATCTCGGCCCGGAAGGCGGCGACGGCGGCGGCCGCATCCTCGTCTCCGGCACGCCGGAACAGGTCGCCAAGTGCAAGGCCAGCCACACCGGCCGCTTCCTCAAGCCGCTGCTCGACAGGAAATAGCCTGAAACGATGATTCCACGGTCAACCGGAAATAACGGCCAAAATTCAAAACGGCCGGGCGAGGCGGGACGATGAGCGCCCCCGGGAGTTTCAAGGGCAAGCGTGGCCTGTGGCGGCTGATCGATGCCCTCGGCTACTCGCGCGACGGCCTGCTGGCGGCGTGGCAGAACGAGGCCGCCTTTCGCCTGGAAGTGCTGGGTGCCGCCATCGCCATTCCGCTCGCCTTCCTTCTCGGTAAAACCGGCGTCGAACGGGCCTTGATGATCGGCAGCGTCATCCTCATCCTGATCGCCGAAATACTCAATTCGGCGGTCGAGGCCGTGGTCGACAAGGCCTCGCCGGAGAAGAGCGAACTGGCCAAGCGGGCCAAGGACATGGGCAGCGCTGCCGTGCTGCTCAGTCTGATCAACGCCGCTGCGGTCTGGGCCTGCCTGCTCTGGGGCTGAATCAGCGCCCTTTGGCGACGGCCTGACGGCGCTCCATTTCGTGGATCAGGGCGGTGAATTGCTCGGCCATTTCGTGGCGCATGAAGGGGACGCCGAGGCCTGATGGCAGCCAGCGATCCGGCACGACCTCGATCTGGTAATCGACGCGGGTGCCATGGCCCTGGGCCTGAACCCGAAGTTCGCTGCGCATGTGTTTGGTCGAACCACCCAGGGCGCGGCCGAGTATTCGCCCGTCGGGAAGCAGCTCGATCTGGCGCAGCGACTCGAAGGGGAATGAAAACGGGCCAAAATTCGCCTTGCCGCGCTGTTTGATGACGAAAACATTGCCCTGGCGCGAGACGATCTGGCTGCTCACGAGATTGGGGACGATGCCGACCATGTGGTTGAAGTCGGTCAGCACATCGATGACGACGGCCGGCGAGGCGGCAACCACGAAGGCCAGGCCGGCGAAATAGGTACCGTCGCGATAGTCGACCTCAACGTCGTCATCTTCCAGCCCGCCGGTCGGCGGCGCAGCCGCAAATGCCGGCAGTCCGAATGCGACACAGAGAAAAACGAGGGTGCGGCAAACTTTGGCGACGACAGGCATGCTCAGAACAGGCTGGCCGTGCGCGTATCCGGTTCGCTGTCGACCGCCGGTTCCGGCGGACAAGAGACCATGACCCGGTTGCGGCCGAGGCGTTTGGCCTCGTAGAGCGCCTCGTCGGCGTGCTTGAGGGCAATTTCGATGGGGCATTCGCTGGCATCGGCCAGCCCGATGCTGACCGTGGCCTTGATCGAGCGGCCATCGGGCAACGGAACCTCCATCGCGGCGCAGCGGACGCGCAGGCGTTCGGCCAGCTTTTCCGTCTCGGCCGGCCCGATTTCCGGGAAAAGGAAGGCGAATTCCTCGCCGCCATAGCGGCAGACGAGGTCGGACTGGCGCAGGGTGTCCTGAACCAGATCGGCAAAGGCGCGCAGTACGGCATCGCCAGCGGCATGGCCGTAGGTATCGTTGAGTTTCTTGAAGAAGTCGAGGTCGGCCATGGCCGCCGTCACCGGCCGGCGATAGCGCTGGGCGCGCTGCAGTTCTACTTCGGCCGACTGCATGAAATGGCGGCGGTTGGTCAGCCCGGTCAGGCCGTCCTTGTTGGCCAGCTTTTCCAGCGCCAGCCGGGTTTCTTCGTTCTGGATGAGCAGGGCATGGTGTTCGCTGATGGATTCCTCGACGGCCTGGATTTCGAGCATGGTCGACGCCTCGAACTCGGGCGCCGGACGGTCGGCGCTGAGCGTAGACAACGCGTGGTTGATGCGCTGCAAGGGGTAAATCAGGTGGCGACGGACGAGAACCATGAAGACGAGCAGGAAGACGCCAACGAGAAGCAAGGCAATCATCAGTTTGTAGCGCGCCAGTTTCATCGCCGTCGTGGCCACGACGAGGTCGCTGTTGGCCTGATTGATGCCTTGGACCGAGACGTCGTCGACCTGCATGCCGAGGCGCGCCGCGATGCGTTGCCACTCGTCGTAACGGGTGGCCGGACGACGGTCGTCGGTCGCCGCCTGACGCACGACATCGCCGAGAAACTGTTCGGTTTCACGCGCCAGCTGGGCCGCACCGGGATGTTCGAGAATGCTCGGATGGCTGGCGATCAGCGTCACGACGAACATCGATTGCTGGCGCGAGGCATGCGAGCTGACGGCAAAGATGCGCTCGCCTTCCTGGCGGAGCTGCTCGAGATTTCGCGCCAGACGCTGGAAGCGGATGATCTCCGGCACCGTTTGCTCCTGCAGCCGGCTGGTGGCGTCGACGACGCGTTGCTGGTCGAGCGCCAGCAGCACGACGGCAACCCCGAAGGCGACGAGGAAAAGTGCCGCCAGCAGGGCGAAGGCACGACCGGCCTGGATCGACTTGAGCGCCGCGATCAAGGCCAGCCTCGGGCAGCCTGACGGCGGATCGGAAACGGGGAACCAACTGGCATCAACTCACCCGAAAGGGCAGAAAGCGGGAATTGATCCGATCATACGTCCCATTGCGCTTGATGCGGTCGAGCGCGGCATTGATTTCTTTCTGCAATTCCGGACGGAAGGGGGAAATGCCAAACGCCGCGTCGCCGCTCAGTTCGGGCGCCTGAATCACCGTCGTCGCCAGACCCAGTTGCCGGAAAGCCTCGGTTTTCTGCAGGTTGATGGCCGTGATCATGGGCGCGAGTACGGCCTGCGCCTTGCCGGACAGCAGCGGCTCAGCGAGCTCGCCATGGGTGGCGACCACATGCATCTCCCAGCCCTGCTTGCGGCCATAGGCCTCCTGCACCGAACCATCGACGACGGCGACGCGCACCCCGGCCCGTCCCGGGGCAACCCCGGGACGGGCCAGCCACAGCGACATCGAGCGGTAATAGGGCTTGGCAAACAGCATCCTGGCGCGCCGCTCCGGCGTTTCGAGCAGGCCGACGGCGGCGATGTCGGCCTTGCCCTGGCTCATGGCAGGGAGCATGGCACTTTGCGTGGTGACGTCGAAAGTGCAATTGACGCGCATTTCGCTGCACACCGCCCGGGCGATTTCGACGCTGAAACCGGTCAAATGGCCAAACTCGTCGCGAAAGGACATCGGCGGCGCGTTGTCGAGAACCAGCACGCGTAGCGCCGGTTGATCAGCCGCCAGCACGCCGCTTCCGAGACTGGCAGGAAACGCGCACCACAACAGGAAGAGAAGCGCAGCGCGGGGCATTGTTATCGCATAATCCTTGAAACCTCAGTTGACCGCTCATCCCTGTCTGGTCTGCCGCGTGAATACGGGCTCCCCTGCCTTCGATGCGATTCACCCGTTGGCTGACAGCGCGACGCGGCGGCTGGCACGTCTGCTCGGGCCTCCGGCTTGGTCGCTTCTCCTTGCCGGCATGAGCCTGCTGCGTCCGCAATGGATACCGATCCCTGCTGCGCAGGGAGCATATCGTCGCTTGGCGCCGGCCATCCCGCCCAGGCGCACCATCTGCCGCGTCCAACTGAGGTTTCAAGGATGATTTCGACCGAATCGGGATTATAGTCGAAATGGATATGACACGGGGCCCCGTCATTACCCTAGCGGCATGATTTGCCGATGGCCGGAGCAAGCTCCACAAGTCTTCCCTGCACCGGGAAGAAAATGGCCAGCCGGAGCGGCAGCCCGGCGTCGGCGAACAGGCTGGCATAGCGCTCGAGCTGCGGCCGGTAGCTTTCGGCGCGTTGTGGCAGTTCGGCATTTGGCAGGCGTGCGGTCTTGTAGTCGATGATCCAGCGGCAACCTTCGGCGACAAAAACCCGGTCGATCACATGGCTGATCGTAACTTCGCCGTCGCTGCTGCTCCACGCCTGCTCGGCAGCCGCTTCCGGGTGGTCGGCAAGCAGCCAGCGGCCGCTCTCGGAGCTCAGGGTGGTGACCAGCGCCGCCACCACCTCGGCGGCGCCGCTGTCGGCTTCGCTCTCGCCATGGCCCTGCCCGCGCAGCCAGCGCTGGCAGGCCGGGTGCAGAGTGGGAATTCTTGCACTCGACCAGTTTTCCAGCCCGTTTTTGGCGATCAGTTCGAGATAGCAATGGACCAGCGTACCGACCGAGGCTTCGAGCGACAGGCCAATTTCAGTTTCGTCGAGATCGAGCCGGTTGTCGGCCGGGCGCAGGCCTTCGGGTAGCGCACCGAGGCTGGCCGGCAGCCCGGCTTGGCGCAGGCGGACGAGCGGCGGAATGAAACTCGCCGGGTCGATGCCGGTGCCGCTCGGCGGGGCTGCCTCGCTGGCCCCCAGCGCTTCGCCAAAGATTTTCTGCGCGACGCCCGGCCACAACAGTTTGAGCAGCGTGCCGGCCGCCGGCGGCTTGAGACCGTCGTCCTTCCGGTCATCGGCGACGGCCACGCCGAGCAGGTGCAGCCTGCGGATGGCGCGGGTGGCGGCGACGTAGAGCAGACGTTCGTCCTCGTGCGCGGCGCGTTCGGCTTCGAGCTTTTTAAGGTAGTCGTAGGCCGTCGGCTCGCCGTTGCCGGCGCCCTTCTGCTTCATCGGCGCGACGAGCAGGTATTCGTCGCCATCGGCACCGGCCACTTCGTCCCAGAGCAGCAGGCTGCTCTCGTTGCCACCGGTGGCGCGGTCGAGGCCGGGCAGGATCACGGTGTCGAATTCGAGGCCCTTCGATTTGTGCACGGTCATCATCTGCACCGCGTCGCCGAGCGGGTCGGACGGCGCGTAGAGTTCGGCGGCGTGGGCGGCCAGCGTTTCCGCGCTGAGGTTGCGGCTGGCCACGAGCTTGTCGACAAGCTTGAAGAAGGCGGCGACGTCGTTGAGGGCCTCGGGTGCCTCCAGGCAGCGCGGCCCGCCGAGCATGAGCCAGACGCCTTCGAGCCAGCGCCGCGGATGCTGGCGGGCACGGCCGGCGAGGGCCAGTTGCAGCACCTCGCGCACGTGCATCAGGCGTTGCCGGCCGTCGCCTGAGAGTCGGGCGAGGCGCGCCTCGTCCTGCATGAGCTGCCAGATTGTCGACTTCCGGTCGTCGGCCGCCAAGGCATGGAGGTCAGCCAGCTTGAGCCCGCACCACGGGGCACGCAGCAGCGCCAGCCAATGCACGCGGTCGGCGCGGTGATGCAGGGCGCGGAACAGGGTGAGCAGATCCTGCACATGCTGGCGGCCGTCCAGTCCTTCGATGTCGACGGCCTGGAAGCGCAGTTCCGGCGCGCTGCGGCGGATTTCGGCAACGAGTGCGTCGAGGTGGCTGCGGGCGCGAACCAGCACGGCAATGCGTTCATCCGGCGCTTCGTGGCGGGCCTGACGAATGATGGCGAGAACGCGGCAGGCTTCTTCGCCGGCTGAATCCGAGCCTTCACGCTCGATGACGGGATGCACCTCGACGCCGCTATCGGCTCGGGGCGGCCGGGTGGCGGCCGATTCGGCGTAGCGCACGGCGCCGGCCTCGGGGCTGTCTTCAGCCGGAAAGATGCTTGGGAAGGCGGCATTGACCCAATCGACGATGCCCGGATACGAGCGGTTGTTGCGGAACAGGCGCAGGTGACCGAGCCGGATGTCGCCGATGCCGCGCTCACGAACACGCAGGAAAAGGCCAACGTCGGCCTTGCGGAAGCGGTAGATCGACTGCATCGGGTCGCCGACGACGAACAGCGTCCGGCCATCGCCCGGCATCCAGCCACGCGTCAGTTTTTCGATCAGTTCGACCTGGGTCGGGCTGGTGTCCTGGAACTCGTCGACGAGCAGGTGGCGGATGCGGTAATCGAGGGCCTGGGCCAGATCGGTCGGCGCTTCGTCATCACCGAGGGCCAGCCCGGCGCGGGCGGCGATTTCGATGAAATCGACCTCGCCGGCTTCCTGAAAGGCCAGCCATAACTGCCCGGCGGCCAGCCGGAGCAGGCGCGAGAAGCATTCAACCGTGGCCCATTCGCCGTCACTCAGTTCCGGCCGCGGCAGTCCGCTCAGTACGGCCAGCGCCGCTTCGAGTCCGGCGATGCCGCGCAGTTCGCCGAGCAGTTCGAGCATGGCTTTTTTCTGCCCGGCAAACTCCTTGTCGGCGGGAAAACCGATGCGTTTGTCGACCGTTTTACGGATCGTCCCGGTGCCGGTCATGAGCAGGGCCGCCACGGCCTGCCAGCGCGGCAAATCGGCGATTCCCACGGTCAACCGGAAATTCCAGTCAAAAATGAAATCGAGCATTCCCGGCACATTGGCCGCAGCGAAGCGGGCCAGCGGCATGAGCAGGTTTTGCAGCCGGCCGTCGAGCAATTCGCCGACGACCGCCAGATCGCGTTCGATAAGCGCCGCAAAACCGGCCTCGACCTCGGCCTTCATCGCCCCGCTTTCGATGCGCGAGGCGTGCTGCAGCCATTGATCGCGCCGGCCGAGCATGGCAATCAGCAACTTTTCCAGACGGCCGGCGTTGTTGTCCATGAAGGCCAGCGCTTCGGCCACGATGTCGGCATCGGCGCCGCCGGCTTCGACCATTTCCAGCGTGCGCCGCGCTGCCGTCGCGTAATGCGCCTCGGCCTCCTCGCTGACACCGGGCTGGGCGCCGAAACGGCTCAGGTAGGGCATCTGGCGGGCGAGGCTGGCGCACAGCGCGTCGAGCGTCGTGATGCGCAGCCGCCCCGGATGGCCGAGCAGTTGCCAGCCTTGCGCTGTGTCGTGGGCCAGGACCTTTTGCGCCAGCCCGAAGGTCAGTTGCTTGTGCGCCTCGGCCGGCAGATTTCCACTCGCCGCGCGCTCCAGGCTGCCCAGAATGCGGTCGCGCATCTCGGTCGCCGCCTTGTTGGTGAAGGTCAGCGCCAGCACTTCTTCCGGGTGCTCGACAACGGCCAGCAGGCGCAGGTAGCGCTGGGTCAGCAGCTCTGTCTTGCCGGCGCCGGCCGGGGCCTCGACGATGAACGAGGCGACGTCGAGGGCGCGCCGCCGGGCAATCTTGTCTTCTTCGAGGTGGTCGACCGGAGCACTCATCTCAGGCATCCAGCCGCAGCAGCCACGGCGCGGCAGCGGTGATGTGCACGGGAGGCCGGTACTCCTCCTGACGCAGGTCGCGCACGAGCTGGATAGCCTCGGCCTGCGGGAACTTGCCGGCAAAGTTGAGCAGCGCCCGGGCCAGCGTCGCATCGGCCAGTTTGCACTCGATCAAGTGCGTGAGCTGACTTTCCTCACTGAGAACGAAATCCACTTCCGCGCCGTCCTTGGTCCGGATGTAATGCAGGCCGGCCGCCTTGCCCAGGGCATCCTGGCGAAAATGCACATGCTTGAGCAGCATCGCGGCGACGGCATTCTCGAAGCGCAGACCTTCGTCGCCACGGACCAGACCGGTATCGAAGAAATAGACCTTGGGCGTCTGCAGGATGGCGCGCGAGATATTCTGGTGCCAGGGCTGCACGGTGAACACAATGTAGAGCGCCTGCAGAATGTCGAGGTAACGCTTCAGCGTCACCGGCGACACCGCCAGATCACGGGCGATGGAAGCCAGCGACAGCGGCGAACCGACCCGCTCGCGCAACAGTTCGACGAACAGGCGCATGGTGTTGATTTCGTGCAGCCGGGAAAACTCCAGCACATCCTCGCGGATCAGGTCGGTGAAATACTGGCGCCGCCAACGGTCGGCATCTTCCGGCCGTTCGGCCAGACAGGGTTCGGGAAAGCCGCCGCGCTCCATCAGCCGGGCCAGCGCCGCCTCCGGCGTGCCGCCCTGCTGCTCGCACCATTCGCGTACCGAGACCGGATGCAGGCGGTACGCCAGATAGCGCCCGGCCAGCGAATCGCCACTCTGCCGCCAGGTTTCCATGCGTGCGCTGCCGGTCACCAGCAGGGCCTGCTCCGGCGCACGGCCATCGACCACGCCCTTCAGCCAGCTCTTCCAGTCCGGCATCTTGTGGATCTCGTCCATCGCCAACAGGCCGACTTTCGGATTCCAGCTCTGCCGCTGCAAGATGGCCCGATCCGGCGCGACATCCCAGTTCAAATACTGCGCCTGGGCAAAATCGGCCATCAATTGCCGGCATAGCGTCGTCTTGCCGACCTGCCGCGGGCCGGTCAGCAACACCATTTTGCGCTGAAGATCAGCCGCAACGAGATCATCCAGATAGCGCTTCACGCCGACTATTTTATACACCACAACAAAAAAGTCGCGACTTTTTTATATGGCTATGATTTTTAGTCGCACCCGGGAGCCGCCTGAACCAGGATTCATCAGCCCCGCAGCTTCCTGGTCAGATCGGCCAGCGCCTGCATCTGGGTGGCGACCTGGCGGATCAGCCTGGCGTCGGTCAGGTTGCCGTCGGCATCGAATGCACCGGCAAAGGCACTGGCGAAAATTTCCGGCCGGTGCAGCGGGTTGACGTCGAGGGCAACACAAACCTGCCGCAAGTGGTATTGCGCGCGCGATGTCCCCATGCCGCCGCCGGCGCCCAGGATGGCTGCGGTCTTGCCGGCCAGCAGCGCATTCTCGGGCTCCCGCGAGGCCCAGTCGAGGGCATTTTTCAGGGCTGGTGCAATGGAATAGTTGTATTCCGGGCAGGCCAGCACCAGCGCATCGGCGGCACCGATCTGGGCGAGCAGCCGCTGCACGGCAGCCGGCTTTTCAGCCATGTCGACGTTGTAGAAAGGCATGGCCGAAAGGTCGGCGATTTCCATCGAGACGCCTTCCGGCAGCTCGGCCATCGCGGCCCGCAACAGGCCGGCATTGGTCGATTGACGGCGCAGGCTGCCGCAGATGCCCAGCAATTTCAGTTCGCGCATGATTTTCTCCTGATCGGTCAGTTGGCAACCCGGGACGCCGCAGCGCCCGGTTCGAAACCTGTCGCGGCCGCCGCCAGCAGGCGACGCCGCTCGGGCAGGCGGAGCAGCGGCAACACTTCACAATACTGCAAGGCCTTTTCGTCGGCAAAGACGACCCCGGCCTGGCCCTGTTTCACCTCCTTGGCCACGGCATGCAAACACTCTCGCCAGTGGGTAATGACGGCAATCCAGTCGGGAAATTCCGCCGGATCAAAATTTTTCTGTTTGTCGTCGCCGATACCCTGAACGCCGGGCAGGATGTCCTTTTCATCGGCCACGCCGGCGAAGGCGGGCTTGTCGAGCAACACCTTGGCGAAGACGACAGCGGCGACGTCTTCATTGACCAGCGCGGCGTAGATCGGCAGTTGCGGCTCGGTGATGCGCTGCTCGGCCCAGTTTTTGGTATCGACGGCGGCGCCGGTCTTGTAGTCGATGATGACCTGCCGGCCGTCGGCTAGCTGGTCGATGCGGTCGACGATCATCTTGACCTTGATGCCCTCGATCTCGACTTCGGCCGGCGCTTCGCAGGCGATGACGTCAAAGCTCTGGCCGCGCCTGGCCTCGACCTGCAGCCATACATCCACCAATTTCGCCAGACGCGCCGCTTCGAGTTCGCGGAAACGGGCCGGCAAGGTGATGCGGCGGTCGAGTTCGAAAGTTTGCAGCGCCTTGGCCACGGCCTCGGCGATGGCTTGCTGGCGGCTCAGTTCACCGAGGGCGGCCAGCGCGTCGGATGACTTTACGGCCGTCCAGAAGGCTTCCAGCGCCTCGTGCACGAGCGTGCCGCGGGCGGCCGGATCGAGGCCTTCGACCGGCTCGTCCATCGCCTCGCCACCGAGGCGGTACTGGAAGTAGGCCCAGGCCGGGCAGATCGCCTGGGCGCGCAGAACCCAGCTACCGCCGGAGACTTTCTCGCCCTCGGCGACCGGCGGCGCCATGGCGTCGGCTATCAGTTCGAGCGCCGCGGCCGATTCGCCGGCCATCTGCCGGGCCAGCGTCAGGACTTCGCCCGAGGCGTTGGTAGCGAGCGGAATCCCGGCGATGAGCGGACTCGGCCGCAGGACGCGATTGCCGTCGGCCTGGGCGAAGGAAAACGTCACGTTCGGCGCCGACTGGGCCAGCCGGGCATGGACGCGCTGGGCGAAGTCGAGCTCGACTTCGGCGCTGGCGTGCGCCGCCCCGGCGGCCCGCAGCAGTTCGGCCGGCAAGAGCGGATTGGGCCGCGGCGGCGGCGGCCAGAGGTCGTCGTTCATACCCATGACCCACAGGGCATCGAAGTCGAGGCCGGCACTTTCGAGCACGCCGAGCACCTGGATCGCCGGCCGACCGCGCGTTTCCGGCTGGAACAGGCGCTGGCGACAGAGTTGCGACAGGCGACGCACGGCCTCGGCAAAGGCCAGCGGCCCGAGCAGGCCATCGAGCCGGCCAAAACCGTCGAGCACTTCGCCGAAGGCCCGGCGGGCCTGGAATTCGTGGCTGGACAACGGCCGGTCACCGGGCCAGCCAGCCGCCTTGAGGCAATTGCGGAAGACCGCGGCCCATTGCCCGGGCGGCAGCTTGCGGCTGGCGGCCGCCGCGGTTTCGACAAAAGCGTCGAGGGCAGCTACCGTTTGCGGGCAGAGTGGCGTTTCGCTTTCGGCCAGTCGCCGGGCCAGCCGGATCAAGGCCGGCAAGGTCGTGAAATAAGGCAGATCGCGGCGCAAGGCGGCATCAAGCCGGGCCCGGCCATCGGCCTCGCCCTCCGCCGCCGACCAGCCTGCAGCCAGCAGCAAGGCCGACAAGCGGCTTTGCTCGACCTTGGCCCGGCCGCTGCCCAGGGCCAGCAGATCGAGGGCGACGCGAATGAGCGGCAGATCGGCCAGCGCCCGGCCGAGCGAAAAATTGAAGGCGCGCGGCACTTCGGCGGCATCGGGACGGATCAGCGCCGGATGCAGCGCGTCGTCGAGGAGGAATTCGAGCCGGTCACGCACACCGGCCAGATCGGGCGCCACGATGCCGAGCCGGACAACCGGGTTTTCGGCCAGTTTGGCCTGCACCCAGGCGACCACGGCGGCGCATTCGGCGTCGCCATCAGCGCAGGCGACGACTTGCTGATTGCTACGGTCAACCGGAAATTTCGCCTGCTTTTGAAATGTGACGCCACGCCCCGTCAGGGCCGCCATGAGGTCGCGTTCGAGCGGCGTATAGCGGTCGAAGCCAACGAAGGCGACGCTTTCCGGCAGCGCGAAATGGCCGGCCGCGATCAGTTCGACGACTTTCCTTTGCAGGCCGGCTGGGTCGATCCAGCCGTTGCTCCGGCAGCGTTTGTCGAATTCCGCCTGCCAGCCGATGAACAGTTTCGCCTCATCGGACAACTCGCTGCCGCCCGCCCTGATTTTCCAGACGCGGGCCAGCGCCTGGGCTTCGGCGGCCGAGGCGGCCATGCCCTGGATGTCGAAGAGTGGCGCCGCTTCGGTCAGCGAAGCGGCAATGACCTTTTCCCAAAGCAGGCGTTCAGAGAAAGCGTCGAGCCCCACTGGCAGGTCGGCAAGGCCGCTGAGCAGCGCCTCGTCGGCCAGCGTGGCAAACCACTGGACCAGTGTCAGCGCCTGCCGGGTGCGCCAGACCGCTTGCTCTGCCGGCAACTCGCCGCGCAGCGTTTGGGCGAGACGGCTTGTCGCGCAGAGGTAAAGGCTATCGCTCAAAGCGGCCTCGAAATTTCGCCATTATTTTCAGTACGCAGCAGGCTGCGCCGGGCTGGCGGGTTTTGCCGGCGCGCCGGGCATAGCCGGACCGGCCGGTTTGGCGGGTGCGGCAGACGGCGTGGCTGGCTTGGCTTCGGTGGTTGCTGGCTTCGCCGGAGCCGAGGCCGGGCCGGCCGGCTGGCCGGGCATCGCGGGCCTGGCCGGTGCGGCGGTGGCGACTGGAGCTGCCGGAGCAGCGGGCTTCACGGCAGCCGGCGCGGCGGGTGCCACCTTGGGCGCCATCACCGGCTTGGCCGGCATACCGGGGGCAGCGGGTCGGGCTGGTTCAAGGGTCGCCGGCTGACTCGCCGGGGCAGCCGGTTTTTCGAGCGGACGGGCGGGCGCTGGCGCCGTGGGCTTCGATGCTTCGGCCAGCGGACGGTTTGCCGGCACGGGGCGCGCAGGCGGCTGAGCAGCGACTTCCTTGCGCGGCGCGGGGGCGGGGGCCATGGCAGGAGCGCGCGAAGTGCCACTGACAACGACATCGCGGCGCAGGTCTTTCAGCGTTTCCGGGCCGATACCAGGGACGTTCTCGAGTTCATCGACCGACTTGAACGGGCCGTTTTTCCGGCGGTAATCGACGATGGCCTGGGCCTTGGTCGGGCCGATGCCTTTCAGGCCGTCCAGTTGTTCTCTGGTCGCGGTATTGATATTGACCTGGGCCAGCGCGAGGCCGGCCCACAGCAGGCCGGAAGCGGCGAACATCAGAAAACGTGATTTCATGCTCTTTCTCCTGGGAGGTGAGAGGTGCAGTATGCCATTTGCCGCCGGCCCAAGGCGCGTCGACGAACAGGAAGAGCCTGGAAAGGCCGCGCCTGGACGACAGACAATGCGGCGACCATGGAAGCAAAGACTGGCCCCAGGGTCGACACCGGAAAAAGGGCAAAAACCAAACCGGCGGCGAAGCGCCCGGTCGGTAAAATCAATCCTTCATCCTTGAACCTGGAACCTTGAAACCTCGGTTGAGCGCATATCCAGCCTTGGCCAGCCGCATGAATACGGGCCTTTGTGTCTTCGATGCCATTCACCCGTTGGCTGACAGCGCTACGCGGCGGCTGGCACGCCTGGTCGAGCGTCCGGCTTTGTCGCTTCCCCTTGCAGGCATGAGCCTGCTGTGTCCGCAATGGATACCGATCCCTGCTGCGCAGGATCGGGTTGAGTTCAGTGATGGCGTGGTTGAGGCTGCGCCCCCTCGCGCCTTTGAGCACTTCCCGAATCTTGCCTTCCAGCCGTTGCAGGCTGCTCGGGGCAATCCGCACCCGTTGATACGCCAGCATCAGGTTGCCACGCTCACCCTTGCCGCTCAGCCAACGCTTCCCCTTGCCGGGCGAGTAGAGGACTTTCACCTCCAAGTAAGTGCGCCCTGCCGGGCGCACCCGAAAAAAAAGCCCTGCCGAGGCAGGGCTTTCATTGAAGCGTCGGCAGATTACTTGGTGCCGATGACTTCGATATCAACGCGACGATCCGGCTGCAGGCAGTCGATCAGGGCCTTGGTCTTGGCATTGCCCTTGCACTTGTCGCCGGTAACCGGCTGTTTCTCGCCCTTGCCTTCGGTATAGATGCGGTTGGCTTCGATGCCCTTGGCCACCAGGTATTCCTTGACGGCGGCGGCGCGCTTCTCGGACAGCTTCTGGTTGTAGGCGTCGCCACCGATGCGGTCGGTGTGACCAACGGCGAGGATCACCTCGAGCTTGATGGCCCGGGCCTTGGAAACCAGCTCGTCGAGCTTGGCCTTGCCTTCCGGACGCAGGACAGCCTTGTCGAAGTCGAACAGGGCGTCGGCAGCGACGGTGATCTTTTCACCGGCCGGCTTGACGCTAGCGGCAGCAGCAGGGGCGGCAGGCGCCGGAGCGGCAGCAAGCTTCGGCTCGCAGGTTTCCTTCGGCAGCAGGTCCTTGTCGCACTCGCAACCGGCCTTGTCGGCGGCAGCAGCGGCCGGGGTCCAGTAGCCATCGCGCCAGCACAGGCCGAAACCGGACTTGGCGACGACGTCGCGCTGGTCGATCAGGTAAACGCGTTCCTGGGCAACAGCGGTAAAACCGATACCGGCCAGCAGGGCCAGAACCAGAGATTTTTTG
>JAUYEI010000082.1 GCA_030691385.1 Azonexus sp. | reverse complement strand
CTTGCTGGATCAGTCGATCCAGCACCGTCGGAATGCCCAGTGTGCGCACCCCGCCCTTGGGCTTGGGCATCTCCACTTTCCGGATCGCCGCTGGCTGATAATCGCCTGCCAGAAGTGCTGCCTTGACGCTTGGCCAGTGCTTTGCCTTCGGCTTCCTTCAGATTCGCAGTCGCCCGCGACACCCTTGCCGTTCAGCTAACGCTTCCCCTTGTCGGGCGAGTAGAAGACTTTCACCTCCAAGTAAGTGCGCCCTGCCGGGCGCACCCACGAAAAAGGGCCCGCAGGCCCCCGAAAGGAATGAGATGACGGGCGCTGTTCTCCCGCCGCTCACCCGCAGAGTTGCTTAGTGCGCGTGCGCACCGGCAGCGCCGAGCCCGGTCTGAGCACGGATGTACTGCTCTTCGTAGGCGTCCTTTTCCGCATCGGCACGAACGCTCTTGTCGGTGATCGACCCCAGCCAGGTAACCAGGAAGGCTGCCGTCATAGAAACGATGGCCGGATGGTCGTACGGGAACACCGCCTCGGCGTTGCCCAGTACTTTGACCCAGACCGCCGGCGACAGGATGACCAGACCAACCGCCGAAACCAGGCCGGCAATGCCACCCCACAATGCGCCGCGGGTGGTCAGACCCTTCCAGTACATCGACAGGATGAGGATAGGGAAATTCACCGAAGCAGCCACACCAAAGGTCAGCGCGACGAGGAAGGCGATGTTCTGATCCCTGAAGAGCAGACCGAGCAGGATGGCAACGATGCCGATACCCACGGAGGCGATCTTGGTGACGCGCATTTCCTGAGCGCTGGTTGCGGTGTTTTTCTTGATCACGCGAGCGTAAATGTCGTGGGCAATCGCCGAGGCACCCGCCAGCGCCAGACCGGACACCACCGCGAGGATGGTGGCGAAGGCAACGGCAGACAGGAAGCCGAGGAAGATGTCGCCGCCGACCGACTTGGCGAGGTGCATGACCGGCATGTTGGAGCCGCCGAGCAGCTTGCCGCCAATGATGCCGCCTTCAAAGAACTGCGGGTCCTGGCCGACGATGACAATCGAGGAAATGCCCAGAATGATCACGACGAGGAAGAAGAAGCCGATGAAACCGGTGGCGTAGAAAACGGACTTGCGGGCTTCCTTGGCGTTCGGCACGGTGAAGAAACGCATCATGATGTGCGGCAGTCCGGCGGTACCGAACAGCAGCGCCAGCGACAGCGACACGGCAGACACCGGATCGGCCATCAACGAGCCCGGGGCCATGATCTTGATGCCGGCCTTGTGGGCGGCAACCGCCTGATTGAACATGGCATCAAAGGAAAAGTCGAACTTGGCGAAGGCGAGCAGCATCAGTGCGGTACCGCCACCGAGCAGCAGGCAGGCCTTGATGATCTGCACCCAGGTCGTGGCGACCATGCCGCCGAAGGTCACATAGACCATCATCAGGATGCCGACGGAAATCACGGCGTAGGTGTATTCCAGACCGAAGAGCAACTGGATCAGCTGACCGGCACCGACCATCTGCACGATGAGATAGAAACAGACCACAGTCAGCGAGCCGAAGGCGGCGAAGGTGCGGATGCGGTTCTGATCAAGGCGATAGGAGGCGATGTCGGCAAAGGTGAATTTGCCCAGATTGCGCAGGCGCTCGGCCATCAGGAAGAGAATGATCGGCCAGCCGACAAAGAAGCTGATGGTGTAGATGAAGCCATCGAAGCCCTTGGCATAAACCAGTGAAGTCAGGCCGAGCAGGGTCGCCGCCGACATGTAGTCACCGGCAATCGCCAGACCGTTCTGAAAACCGGTAATGCCGCCGCCGGCGGTGTAGAAGTCGGAAGTCGACTTGGTGCGGGTGGACGCCCAGTAGGTAATGCCGAGGGTAGCCACGACGAAGACCATGAACATGGCGATCGCGCTGATATTGATCGGCTGCTTCTGAACCCCCTCAAGGGCACCCGGTGCAGCAAATACGGTGAATGTGGCTGCCAGCATGAGGCCGGCGACGAGTGCGGTTATTGAGCGCTTCATTTGTGCGACTCCTTGAGGACTTGTTCGTTGAGCGAATCAAATTCGCCGTTCGCGCGGCGAATGTAGATACCGGTGGTCAGCCATGAGCCAACGACAAGAATCACCCCGATCGGCCAGCCGATGGTGATGACGCTGCCCTCACCGATCGGCTGCGCCAGGAAAGCCGGATTGAAGGCGGTAAGCATCATGAAGGTGTAGTAAGGCACCAGCACGACGAGTGAAAGGATGATCGCGAAGCGCGTGCGCTTGCCGACCATTTCGGCGAATTTCGGATTGCTCCGGATTTTTGCCTGAACTGAACTTTTGGACATTACCCCTCCTCGGAGGAAAACAAATGGGTTGATACGATGGTTTTTTGCTGCTTCGGGTTTTTAACTACATGTTTGGATAGTTCGGCCCACCGCCACCTTCCGGCACCGTCCAGTTGATGTTCTGGGTCGGGTCCTTGATGTCGCAGGTCTTGCAATGCAGGCAGTTCTGGCCGTTGATCTGCAGGCGCGGCTTGCCCTCCTCCTCGCCGAGAATTTCGTACACACCAGCCGGGCAGTAACGCGTTTCCGGCGCGCCGTACCTGGCGTAGTTCACGCCGATAGCGATGCTTTCATCCTTGAGGCGCAGGTGGGTCTGCTGGTTTTCCTCGTGGTTGGTGGCCGAAAGGAAGACCGATGAAAGACGGTCGAAGGTCAGCTGGCCGTCCGGCTTCGGGTAGGCGATCTTCGGGTGGTCGTTCTTGTCGCCCAACTGCGTGTGGTCGTCGTGGTGATGCAGGGTCCACGGCGCCTTGCCCTTGAAGACGTAGGTGTCGATCGCGCCGTAAGCCAGCGCGCCCCACAGGCCCCACTTGAAGGCCGGGCGGATGTTGCGGACCTGGTAGAGCTCGTCCCACAGCCAGGACTTCCTGATCTGCTCGGCATACCCGGTGGCTTCCGCCCCGGCGTTGTCCTTGGCCAGATGCGCGAAGACGGCCTCGGCGGCGACCATGCCGGACTTCATCGCCATGTGCGTGCCCTTGATCTTGGGCACGTTGAGGAAGCCGGCGGTGTCGCCGATGAGCAGGCCGCCCGGGAAGGTCAGCTTGGGCACCGACTGGTAGCCGCCTTCGGACAGCGCGCGCGCACCGTAGGAAATGCGCCGAGCGCCTTCGAAGAAACCGCGGATGGCCGGGTGCGTCTTGTAACGCTGGAATTCCTCGTAGGGCGACAGCCAGGGATTCTGGTAATCCAGACCGACAACCATGCCGATGGCGACGAGGTTGTTTTCCAGGTGGTAGAGGAAAGAACCGCCGTAGGTGTCCGATTGCAGCGGCCAGCCCACCGAGTGCACGATCAGCCCCGGCTGGTGTTTGGCCGGATCGATTTCCCACAGCTCCTTGATGCCGATACCGTAGGTTTGCGGATCGACACCGTCGCGCAGCTTGAATTGGGCGAACAGTTCCTTGGTCAGCGAACCACGGCAGCCTTCGGCGAAGATCGTCTGGCGAGCGTGCAGTTCCATACCCGGCTGGAAGTTGTGGCCGGGTTGGCCGTCCTTGCCGATGCCGAGGTCGCCGGTGGCGACGCCCTTGACCGAGCCGTCCTCGTGGTAAAGCACTTCCGCCGCCGCGAAACCGGGATAGATCTCGACGCCCAGCGCCTCGGCATGCTCACCGAGCCAGCGGGCCAGATTGCCCAGGCTGATGATGTAGTTGCCGTGGTTGCCCATCTGCGGCGGCGTCGGCAGTTTGTAAGCACCCGCTTCCGTCAGATAGAGCAGCCTGTCTTCACCGGCCGGCGTATTGAGCGGCGCGCCGCGTTCCTGCCAGTCGGGAAAAAGCTCGGCCAACGCGTGCGGTTCGAGCACGGCACCGGACAGGATATGGGCGCCGATTTCCGAGCCTTTTTCGAGCAGGCAAACCGAGACTTCCTTGCCAGCCTGCTCGGCCAGTTGCTTGATGCGGATCGCCGACGACAGCCCCGCAGGGCCGCCGCCGATGATCACGACATCGTATTCCATTGCATCGCGATCAGTACGCATAGATATTTCCCTTGCTTGAAACTCCCTCCCCTTCAAGGGGAGGGCTGGGGTGGGGATGGGTCTCGTTGGCTGCATCCGTAGCCCAACCCATCCCCCACCCAACCTCCCCCTTGAAGGGGGAGGAGAATCTTTCGACTAAATGGGGTTCAGAACAGGTTTTCCGGCAGGGCGAACACCGACTCTGCGCCGCCGGTCATTTCAGCGGAGTAGGCAGCGGCGAACGGTAGCTGGTGGGCGGCGAAGTAGTTGGCCGTAGCCAGCTTGGCCTTGTAGAAATCGTCAGTCGTGCCCTCGGCGATATGCTTGACGGCAATCGCTGCCGACTTGGCCATGAGCCAGCCGCCGACCACGATGCCGGTCAGCTTGAGGAAGGGCACGGAACCGGCATGGACGGCCTGCGGATTGGCCTCGTAGTTGGCGACGATCCAGTCGGCTGCGGTCGACAGGGCATTGATGCCACTTTTCAGATGGGCGGCGATGCCGGCCAGTTGGGCGTTGCCGGCGAAGGCTTCGGCATCGGCCGTCATTTCGGCGATCAGCGCCTTCATCGCCGCACCCGGCACCTTTTCGCGGGCCAGCTTGCGGCCGACCAGGTCGTTGGCCTGAATCGCCGTCGTCCCTTCGTAGATGGTGGTGATGCGCGAATCGCGGTAGTACTGGGCAGCGCCGGTTTCCTCGACGAAGCCGACACCACCGAAGACCTGCAGTGCAGTCGACGACAACTCGACGCCCTGCTCCGTGCTCCAGCCCTTGACGACCGGGGTCAGCAGGTCGACACGGGATTGTGCTGCGGCGCTGCCGGCATGGGCGCGGTCGATGTTGGCGGCAGTGTAGTAGGCCAGCGTGCGCATGGCTTCAGTGCGCGACTTGATGTCCATCAGCATGCGACGCACATCCGGATGATGAAGGATAGGTTTCTTGACGCCCGACTTGTCGCCGACCGGGGCGCCTTGAACGCGCTCACGGGCGTACCACAGGGCGTGCTGGTAGGCACGCTCGGCAATCCCCACACCTTCGAGGCCGACGTTCACACGGGCGTGGTTCATCATCGTGAACATGTAGCCGATGCCCCTGTTCTCCTCGCCGATCAGGTAGCCGACTGCCCCTTCGTTCTCGCCGTAGGACATGACGGCAGTCGGGCTGCCGTGGATGCCGAGCTTGTGTTCGATCGAGGCGCAGATCAGGTCGTTGCGCTTGCCCAGCGAACCATCATCCTTGACCAGGAACTTCGGCACGAGGAAGAGCGAGATACCCTTCAGTCCCGGCGGCGCATCCGGCAGGCGGGCCAGCACGAGGTGGATGATGTTCTCGGCGACGTCATGCTCGCCCCAGGTGATGAAAATCTTGGTGCCGCTGACCAGGAAAGTGCCGTCACCAACGGCCTTGGCCTTGGAGGAAATGGCGGCGAGATCGGAGCCGGCGTTCGGCTCGGTCAGGTTCATCGTGCCGGTCCACGTGCCTTCGATCATCTTCGGCAGGTATTTCTGCTTCAATTCGTCGGAAGCGTGGTGAGCGATGGCTTCGATGGCGCCGCCGGTCAGCATCGGGCACAGGCCGAAGGCCATGTTGGCGCCCTTCCACATTTCATTGACGGCCATCGAGACGACGGCCGGCAGGCCCTGGCCGCCATATTCCGGGTCGAAGGGCATGGCATTCCAGCCGGTCTCGGCGAACAGCTTGTAGGCTTCCTTGAAGCCAGGCGCCGTGGTGACGACGCCGTCCTTGCAGACGTGACCGACACGGTCGCCGACGCTGTTGATCGGGTCGAGGACGCCGGTGGCGAACTTGGACGCTTCGTCGAGAATGGACTCGACGAGATCGACGGAACATTCCTCGTTACCGGGCAGGGCGCAGATGTCCGAGAGGCCGGCCACTTCGTTGAGGACGAACTGCATGTCGCGAATCGGGGCGATATAGGTGCTCATGGGATTTCCTTTTAGTGGTTAGTTGCTAGTCATTAGTCGCTAGCAACTAACGACCACCGACAAATAGCTACTCGATGGCGAGCGTGGCGTTGGCGTGCTGACGCAGGACGTATTTCTGGATCTTGCCGGTCGACGTCTTGGGCAATTCGCCGAACACCACGCGCTTTGGTACCTTGAAGCGCGCCAGGTGAGCCCGGCAATGCTCGATCATCTCGGCTTCGGTGCACGCGGCATCCACCTTGAGCTCGATGAAGGCGGCCGGCACTTCGCCCCACTTCTCGTCTGGCGTGGCGACGACGGCCGCAGCGATGACCGCCGGGTGGCGATAGAGCACGTCCTCGACCTCAAGCGACGAAATGTTTTCGCCACCGGAGATGATGATGTCCTTGGAGCGATCCTTGATCTTGACGTAGCCGTCGCTATGCACGACAGCCAGGTCGCCGGTGTGGAACCAGCCGCCTTCAAAGGCCTCCTCGGTCGCCTTCGGGTTCTTGAGGTAGCCCTTCATGACCAGGTTGCCCTTGAACATGATTTCGCCCATCGTCTCGCCGTCCCAGGGCACCGGCTGCAGACTGACCGTATCGCGGACCTCGATGCCTTCCTGCATGTGGTAGCGCACGCCCTGGCGGCCGTTGCGGGCAGCCCGCAGGTCGATCGGCAGCTTGTCCCATTCCGGATGCTTGGCGCAGACGGCGGCCGGGCCGTAGGTTTCGGTCAGGCCGTAAACATGGGTGATGTTGAAGCCCATCTTCTCGCAGCCTTCGATGATCGCGGCCGGCGGGGCAGCACCGGCGATCAGGCCGTTGACCTGATGGGCCATGCCTTCCTTGAAGCTGTCGGGCGAGTTGATCATCATGCCCCAGACAATCGGCGCGCCGCACATGTGGCTGACCTTGTGCGCCTTGATCAGGCTGAAGATCAGGGCCGGATCGACCTTGCGCAGGCAGACGCTGGTCCCGGCATTGGCGGCCAGGGTCCACGGGAAGCACCAGCCGTTGCAGTGGAACATCGGCAGGGTCCACAAAAACACCGAGTGCGGCGGCATGCCCCAGGAAATGATGTTGGAAGCGGCATTGAGGTAGGCGCCACGATGGTGATAGACGACGCCCTTCGGATTGCCGGTGGTACCCGAGGTGTAGTTCAGGGCGATGGCGTCCCACTCATTGTCGGGCAGGCGCCAGGCGAAATCGGGCTCGCCTTCCTTGAGAAAATCCTCGTAAGTCTTTTCGCCGAGCGACTCGCCACCCGTGAAATCGGGGTCGAGGCTGTCGATGACCAACGGCTTCGGCCCTTCGAGCAGGGCCAGCGCGGCCTTGACGATGGTCGAGAATTCGGGGTCGGTAATCAGCACCTTGGCTTCGCCGTGGGCCAGCATGAAGGCAATGGCTTCGGCGTCGAGGCGGGTGTTCAGGGTATTGAGCACGGCGCCAGTCATCGGCACGCCGAAATGGCATTCGAACATCGAGGCCGTGTTGGGCAGCATGGCGGCGACGGTGTCGCCCTTGCCGATGCCGCGATTCTTGAGCGCCGAGGCGAGCTGGCGGCTACGGTCGCAGCTTTCCTTCCAGGTGTATTGGCGGGCGCCCTGGATGACCGAAACGCGTTTCGGGTAAACAAAAGCCGAGCGCTCAATGAAGCTGAGCGGCGACAGTGCGACGAAATTGGCCGGATTTTGCTCCAGCCCGACGGAATACGGGTTAACCAAGATTGATCTCCTCACGATTTCTTGCCGAGTTGCTGTTCTCGCAGGCGCAAGTTTTTTTATTGATCGTGATGTTGGCAAAACACTCTTGCGCAACTATTGGCAGAATGTAACGAATCGTTACATCCCGAAATCCACCCTGCCCCGTGCCTTGTGGCCTGCTTCGCAATTGGCCGATCCATGAAAGCTTGTCTTTGTGCCCCTGGCGTTGTTGCTCATCCTCGCAATAGCAAAAGCTATTGCTGTGGTTCGCGCCTAGCCAGGAAGACAAATCCGGCGCTTTCATCCTCGGCTCGCCAATTCCGAAGCAGGCCACTAGAATCGACCGATGCTGCTCGAAACCGCCTCGTCCCCCACTGCCCCGCGCCACGAAATGTTGCAGGCCGGGCTGGACCTGCTCGATCAGGGGATTACCGTTTTCGATGCCAATCTTTGCCTGGTCGCCTGGAACCGCCCTTTCCTCCAACTGCTCGAATTTCCCGATGAACTGGCCTACATCGGCGCCCCTTTTGCCGGCTTCATCCGCTACAACGCCGAGCGTGGCGAATATGGGCCGGGTGATATCGAGGCGCAGATCGCCGAGCGGGTCACGGCAGCGAGAAACTTCGCACCGCACGTCACCGAACGCCAGCGGCCGAATGGCCGCGTCCTGCTCCTGCGCGGCGAACCGCTGGCGCACAAGGGTTTCGTCACGCTCTACAGCGATGTCACCGAACAGCGTTACATCGAGCACCTGACCGAGCACCAGAACATCCAGCTCGACGAACGGGTGCGCCGCCGTACCGCCCAGCTCGAAAACGCCAACGCCAATCTGCGCCGGGCCAGCGAGGAAAACGAGCGCATCGCCGCCGCCCTCCGGCGCAGCGAAGAACGCCTGCGCCTGATCAACGACACCATTCCCATCCTGATCGGCTACGTCGATCAGGACGAGGTCTATCAGTACGCCAACAAGGGCTATTCCGACTGGTACGGCCATCCCGAAGGCAGCGTCACCGGCCGGGCCGTGCTCGACGTCATCGGCCCGCATGTCTACAGCCAGGTACGCGATCCGGTCAGACGCGCGCTGGCCGGCCAGCAGGTGACTTACGAGTACCAGATGGAGCGCCAGGGGCAAAGCGTCTTCGCGCGCAGCACGCTGGTGCCGGAAGTCACGGTCGACGGGAAAAATCTCGGATTTTTCGTTTTCTCGCACGAAATCACCGAGCAGAAACGCATGCAGGCCGCCCTCGTCCAGGCCCAGAAAATGGAGGCCATCGGCCAGCTGACCGGCGGCCTGGCCCACGATTTCAACAACCTGCTCACTGTCATCATCGGCAACCTGGCCGCTCTCCAGGACCATCGCCCGGACGATGCCGGGGTCAATGAATTCGTCGAGCCGGCGCTGCAGTCGGCCCGGCGCGGCGTACAACTCATCAAGCGCCTGCTCACTTTCTCGCGCCAGCAACCGCTCGAGCCGCAGGCCGTCGATATCGGCCAGCTCATCGTCAACCTGGGCAAGCTGGTCCGCCGCTCGCTGCCCGAGTCGATTGCCGTATCGACCGATCTCGGCGGCATGACGCTGCATGCGCTGGTCGACCCCGGCCAGCTCGAAAGCGCCCTGCTCAACTTTGCCCTGAACTCGCGCGATGCCATGCCGGAAGGCGGCCGGCTGCACATCGCGGCACGTGCCGTCGAACTGTCCACCGACGCCGCCGCCTTCGATGTCAGCCCGGGGCGCTATGCGCTGATCGAAGTCGCCGACAACGGTTGCGGCATGGACGCCACGACGCTGGCCCGCGCCTGCGAACCTTTCTTCACGACCAAGCGGCTCGGCCTGGGCAGCGGCCTCGGGCTGGCCATGGCCTACGGTTTCGCCAAGCAGTCGGGCGGCGGCGTGTCGATTCAAAGCCAGCCGGAACAGGGCACGACCGTCCTCATGGTGCTGCCGCTGGCGACGCCGGAACCGGATGCCGACGCCCCGGGCGACGATGCCGCCCTGCCCGCCGGCGGCGAACTGGTCCTGCTCGTCGAGGATGAACCGAACGTCCGCCGCGTCGTCCGCCAGCAACTGATCGACCTCGGCTACCCGGTCATCGAAGCCGAGGACGGCGTGCAGGCGCTGACCATGATCGACCAGATTCCCGACATCGCCATCGTCGTCAGCGACGTCATCATGCCCGGCGGCCTTGATGGCCGGCAGCTGGCCGACCGCGTCCTGATGAGCCAGCCCGACATGTGCATCGTGCTCATGAGCGGCTACACCGACGAAGCCGACGCCGGCAGCGACCTGCCCGTGCTGGCCAAACCCTTCGTCCGCCAGGACCTGGCCCGCGCCCTGCGCGCCGCCCACAAAGAAAAACCATGAAAGACAACGAACCCGCCAAGCTCATCGCCATCGTCGAGGACGATCCCGATGTCGCCAGGATCATCGAGCAGGTGCTCGCCGACTTCGGCTTTCGCACCGTCTGGTGCCGCAGCGCCGGCGACCTGCTGCGCCGTCTGCGCGCGCTGGCCCCCGACCTCTGCATCATCGACCTCGGCCTCCCCGACATGGACGGCCTCGAAGCCATGCAGCGCGTCCGCGCCCAGTCGGGCTGCGGCATCCTGATCCTGACCGGGCGCGCCCACGTCAGCGACCGCGTCATGGGCCTCGAACTGGGTGCCGACGACTACGTGCTCAAGCCTTTCGAGCCGCGCGAACTGGTCGCCCGCGTGCGCAGCATCGTGCGCCGGCGCGAAGGCAGCGAAACGCAGGCCCGCCAGATCGCCGAGTTTTCGGGCTGGCGTTTCAATCTCGGCAACAACACGCTGACCGCGCCGAATGGCGAAGAGCACGCGCTGAGCACGGCGGAAGCCGAGCTGCTCAAGGTCTTCGTCAATAATCCGAATCGCATCCTGCAGCGCGAAAAACTCATGGGTACCCGCGATCTGGCGCCCAATGACCGCGCCATCGACGTCCGTATATCCCGGCTACGCCGCAAGCTCGAACCGGATCCGCAAAGCCCGGCCTTCATCAAGACGGTTTATGGCGCGGGGTATCTGTTTCTGGCGACGGTTAGTTGGTCGGGTGGGGGCACGGCTTAATTAGCCGGGGGTTCCGGTTAATTGGCTTGGGGTTCCGCACTCGAGGCGCTGCTGCCTCTTCGTAACCCTTGTTTTCCGCGCTTGAGGCGCGGGCGTACTTTCTTCTTGCTTCGCCAAGAAGAAAGTAGCCAAAGAAGAAGGCGACCCTGGGTCGGTGCCGGCTGCGCCGGTTCCCTGCGCTACTCGGTGCTGGCGGGGGCTGCGGAACTCGGGCTGCGCCCTCAGACAGTCCTCGCCCTTTATCCGCCAGCCCCTGCGTTGCTCGGCACCTCTCAAGGGGCCCGGTGAAACGACCCGTGATTGAGCTTGGGTGCCAGAATAACTGATTTCATTTTTGGCCGTTTTTTCCGGTTGACCGTGGGAATCAATTTTTTGCGCTACACCCGTCGAACCCGGACGCCTTTGGGGCCCCCGTGGAAGGCGCTGAGCAACGCAGGAAGGTCGGGGGCAGTCGGCGAGGACTGTCTGAGGGCGTAGCCCGAGTTCCGCAGCCGCCCGGCCTGCCGAGTAGCGCAAGGAACCGGCGAAGCCGGCGCCGCCCCCGGGGTCGCCTTTTAGCTGCGCTAGCGATGAACCCCGCCTTTGGCTACTTTCTTTTGGCGAAGCAAAAGAAAGTACGCCCGCCAGCAAGGCGGAACCCCAGGCTAATTTACCGGACCCCGGGGACTAAACCCTCACTCATCCTCATCATGCAACTGAAACTTGCTCGCCAGTTGCTGCTGGACATTCGGCGGCACAGCCGCGTAGCGGGCAAACTCGATGGTATAGCTGCCCTGCCCCCCAGTCAGCGACTTAAGTCGCGACTGATAGTCGTTAAGTTCAGCCAGCGGCACTTCGCCACTAATCGCCGACATGCCATGCCCACGCCCGTCGGTACCGGTGATATGACCACGCCGACCGGACAGATCGCCCGTCAGGTCGCCAATGGCCGATTCCGGAACGATGATCTCGATGCTGACGATGGGTTCGAGCACAATCGGCTTGGCACCCCGAATCGCTTCGATAACGGCCTTGCGGCCAGCCATCGTGAAGGCGACTTCCTTGCCATCCACGGCGTGGGTCTTGCCGTCGAACACCGTAACCTTGATGTCATCGACCGCATAACCGGCCACCACACCACCTTCCAGCCCCTGACGGATGCCCTTTTCCACCGCCGCCATGAAGACACCGGGAATGACGCCACCCTTGACCGCATCGACGAACTCGAAGCCCTCGCCGCGGCCCTTCGGCTCGATGCGCAGATGCACTTCGCCGAACTGGCCGGCGCCGCCCGACTGTTTCTTGTGGCGATACATCGCCTCGGCCGAACCGGTGATCGTCTCGCAGTAGGGAATGCGCGGTGGCTTGGTATCGACTTCGAGCTTGTACTGGCCAGCCATGCGGGCCAGCTTGGCTTTCAGGTGAATCTCGCCAAGACCGCGGATGACCGTTTCGTTGCTCGTCGGATGGCGCTCGACGACGAAGGTCGGGTCTTCCATGGCCAGCTTGCCGAGGATGTCGAACAGGCGTTGTTCGTCGCCCTTTTTTTTCGTTTCGACGGCCAGCCCGGCCATCGGCTTGGGAAACTCGAGCGGCACGAGGTGAATGTGGTCCTCGTCGTGCGAATCGTGCAGTACGCAGTCGAAGTCGATCTCGTCGATCTTGGCGATGGCACCGATGTCGCCCGGCAGCAGTTCGTCGACCTCGATGCTGTCCTTGCCCTGCAACTGGTAGAGATGACCAACCTTGATCGGCCGCTTGCCATCGCCGACGAAGAGCTGCATGTCCTTCTTCATCGTGCCCTGATGGACGCGGAAGACGCCGATCTTGCCCAGGTAGGGGTCGGCCACCACCTTGAAGACGTGGGCCAGCACGTGCTTCGAGGCATCGGGAACGGCCTGGAAGGGTTCGGTCTTGTCACCCGGCTCACCCTTGTAGAACGGCGGCGGGTTGCCTTCGGCCGGGTTCGGTGCGAGCGAGGCCAGCACGTGCAGCAGTTCCTTGATACCGGCGCCGGTCTTCGCCGAGGTGAACAGAATCGGAATCAGGTGGCCTTCGCGCAAGGCCTTCTCGAACGGCGCATGCAAGGCGGCAGCGGTCGGGTCGGCACCATCTTCAAGGTACTGGGCGAGCAGGTCTTCGTCTTCCTCGACGATCTGGTCGATCAGCGCCCGATGGGCGGCAGCCACCGACTCGAAATCAGCATCGCCGGCAGCGTGTTCGAGCACTTCAACGACCTCAGCCGCCCCGTGCGCCGGCAGGTCGAGCAGCATGCACTGCTTGCCGAAGCGTTCGCGAATGTCGGCGACCAGGCCCGGCAGGTCGAGGTTGTCAGCATCGATCTTGTTGATGACAATCATCCGGCACAGCTTGCGCTCGGCGGCGTGGCGCATCATGCGCTCGGTCATCAGTTCGATGCCGGTCTGGGCGTTGATCACGATCAGGGCGGTATCGACCCCGGCCAGCGCAGCGATGGCCTGGCCGGAAAAGTCCGGGTAGCCCGGAGTGTCGATCAAGTGAACATGGGTGTCTTCGTAGCCGAAATTGATGACGGCGGAAGTCAGGGAGTGGCCGGCTTCTTTTTCCTGGCCATCGAAGTCGGCAACCGTGTTGCCCTTGTCGACGCCGCCCTTCGTATTGATGGCGCCGGTCGCGAACAGCAAGGCCTCGGCCAGACTGGTCTTGCCGGCGGCGCCATGGCCGACCAGCGCAATGGAACGTAGCGCCTCGGTGGTGTACTTGGACATCTTTTTCTCCCTGAGCAATAAATTAACGGCAAATCAGCGGGTCTTCTCGGCCTCGATCATTTCGGCAATTATCTTTTCTGCGAAGTGAGGACCCAGGCCCAGAATCAGGCCAGTCGCGACAGCAAGCAGCGCGACGCCGGCAATCAACTGGATCGCCGACCGCCTGAACTCCGGCCCGTGGTTCAGCGCAAACCATACCGGACCGATGACCGGCAAGAGCAGCACCGGCAGCCCGGTCTTCCAGCCAAAGCTGAAGGCCGCCGGCACGGTGCCGATATAACCGATGAGCAACAACAAGCCGCCGGCCGCCAGTGACAAGGTCGACGCGACCGCAAATGCCATGAATCCCCAGTCCATTATTTCTTCACCTTCTTCGGACGTTCCCAGCCGGAAAGCGTCAGTTGTTTGGCCCGCGACACGGTCAAGGCGCCAGGCGGGGCGTTCTTGGTCAGCGTCGTGCCGGCCCCGAGCGTTGCCCCGCGACCGACCGTCACCGGCGCCACGAGTTGGGTATCGGAACCGATGAACACGTCGTCTTCGATGATGGTCTTGAACTTGTTGGCGCCATCGTAGTTGCAGGTGATGGTGCCGGCGCCGACATTGACGCGCTGGCCGATCTCGGCATCGCCGATGTAGGCCAGGTGGTTGGCCTTGGACTGGGCGCCGATGATGCTCTTCTTGACCTCGACGAAGTTGCCGATATGCACCTCCGGCCCGAGCTCGGTACCCGGACGCAGGCGGGCATATGGACCGAGCACGCCGTCCGGGCCGATCACCGCATCCTCGAAATGACAGAAGGCGGCAATGCGCGTGCCGGCGCCGACCTTGACGTTCTTGAGCACGCAGTAGGGGCCGACCTCGACGGCATCGGCCAGTTCGACCTTGCCTTCGAAAACGCAGCCGACATCGATGGAGACATCGCGGCCATGGCTCAGCGAGCCGCGAATGTCGATGCGTGCCGGGTCGGCCAGGCGCACGCCGGCGACGAGCAACTGGTCGGCCAAATTACGCTGATGCTGGCGTTCCAGTTCGGCCAGTTGCACCTTGCTGTTGACGCCGAGCACTTCCCATTCGCCCCCGGGCTGTGCGGCGCGTACCGGCAGGCCCTCGGCCACGGCCAGCGCGACGATGTCGGTCAGGTAGTACTCGCCCTGGGCGTTGTTGTTCTTGAGCTGGCCGAGCCAGTCGGCCAGGCGCGCCGTCGGGATCGCCATGATGCCGGTATTGACCTCGCGGATCGCCTTTTCCTCGGGCGTCGCGTCCTTTTCCTCGACGATGCGCACGATGCTGCCGGCGGCATCGCGCACCATGCGGCCGTAGCCGGTCGGGTTGGCGAGGTCGACGGTGAGGATGGACAACCCGTCCTTGCCGGCCTGCAGCAGGCGCTTGAGCGCGCCGACCGTGGTCAGTGGCACGTCGCCGTAAAGGACCAGCGTCTGTACCGCATCACCCAGTTGCGAGACGGCCTGGGCGACGGCGTGGCCAGTGCCCAGTTGCTGCGCCTGCTCGGCCCACAGGATATCGTCAGCGGCCAGCGTGGCGCGCACCGCTTCCCCGCCATGACCATAAACGACAATCAATTTCTCCGGCGCCAGCAACCGCGCCGTATCGATCACATGCTGCGCCAGGGGCTTGCCGGCGACCGGATGCAAGACCTTGGGAAGATTGGAATGCATGCGCTTGCCCTGACCGGCAGCGAGAATGACGATATTCATGTTGGGCATTTCTTGTGAGGTTAGGCAACCCGCATTCTCACACGATCGCCGACGCCTGTCGAAGCAGAACAAGGGAACTCAGCGTTCGCCGCGCTTGCGTTTTTCCGTTTTGCGCTCGGCGAGAAGCGCCACTTCACCATCGGCCGACTGTTGTTCAAGGCGCACCGTAAAGCCCCACAGACAGGCCAGGTGTTCCAGCGCCGCGTCGGACGGCGCCGACAAGGGGCGGCGCTGATGGACGAAATGGCGCAGGGTCAGCGAACGGTCGCCACTCAGGTCCACGTTCCAGACCTGGATGTTCGGATCGCTGCTGCCCAGGTTGTACTGCTCGGCAAGATTCCGGCGCAGGGCGCGATAACCCGGCTCGTCGTGGATGGCGTCGACTTTCAGCTTGCCCCTGCGGTCGTCGTCGAGCACCGAGAACAACTTGAACTCGCGCATCAGCCGGGGCGACAGGTACTGGGCGATGAAACTCTCGTCCTTGAAATTGCGCATTGCGAAGTCGAAGGTTTCGCGCCAGTCGGAACCGGCAATCCCGGGGAACCACTCGCGGTCTTCGTCAGTGGGGTTTTCGCAGATGCGCCGGATGTCCTGCCACATGGCAAAACCCAGCGCATAGGGATTGATGCCGGAATACCACGGGTGGTGATAGGGCGGTTGGTAAACGACGTTGGTGTGCGACTGCAGGAACTCGAACATGAAACCGTCGTTAACCTTCCCCTCGTCGTACAGCGTGTTGAGCAGCGTGTAATGCCAGAAACAGGCCCAGCCTTCGTTCATCACCTGGGTCTGCCGCTGCGGGTAGAAGTACTGGCCGATCTTGCGGGTAATGCGCACGATCTCGCGCTGCCATGGCTCAAGCAGCGGGGCATTCTTCTCGACGAAGTAGAGCAGGTTTTCTTCCGGCTCCTCGGGAAAACGTCTTTCCTCGGCAGCCGCGACCGCCGCTTCATGGCGCGGCAGGGTGCGCCACAAATCATTGACCTGGGCCTGCAGGTAGACCTCGCGTTCGCGCTGGCGGTTCTTTTCCTTTTCCAGCGATAACGGGGGCGAACGCTTGTAGCGGTCGACACCAAGATTGGACAGGGAATGACAGGCGTCGATCAGCTGTTCGACGCTATCGACGCCGTGGCGCTCCTCGCATTCGGCAATGTAGTTCCGGGCGAAAACCAGGTAGTCGATGATTGCGTCGGCGCTGGTCCACTGCTTGAACAGATGGTTGCCCTTGAAGAAAGAGTTGTGACCATAAGCGGCATGGGCGATGACCAGCGCCTGCATGGTCAGTGTGTTTTCCTCCATCAGGTAGGCGATGCAGGGATCGGAATTGATCACGATCTCGTAGGCCAGCCCCATGTGGCCGCGCTTGTAGCGGTTTTCGGTTTCCAGGAAATGTTTGCCGAAAGACCAGTGATGGTAATAGACCGGCATGCCGATGGCGGCGTAGGCATCCATCATCTGTTCTGAGGTGATGACCTCGAGTTGATGGCGATAGGTGTCCAGACCGTAGTTCCTGGCCACGCGGCCAATCTCGGTGTCGTAGAGGGCGATCGCTTCGAGCGTCCAGTCCGAACCTTCGGCAATCAGGCGGGAGCGTTTGCGGGTCATGCCAGGCGCTTTCTGAACAGTTCGCGGAATACCGGGTAGATGTCGCTGACGGCCGTGATGCGCTGCATGGCGAACAGCCCGGGATAGGCGCCGGCCAGCTCTTCGTATTCGCGCCAGAGGTTCTGCGGCTCGCTGTCGGCGATCTCGATGTAGGCAAAGTACTGGACCAACGGCAGGATGGACTCGGCGAGCAGTTCGCGGCACAGGGGCGAGTCGTCGTTCCAGTTGTCACCGTCGGATGCCTGCGCGCAGTAGATGTTCCAGGCACTGCTCGCATAACGTTCGGTGATGATGTCGCGCATCAGTTTCAGTGCGCTGGAAACAATGGTGCCGCCGGTTTCCCGGGAGTGGAAGAAGTTGTCCTCGTCCACCTCCTCGGCCACCGTGTGGTGACGAAGGAAGACCACCTCGATATGCTCGTAATTGCGGTTGAGGAAGAGGTAAAGCAACATGAAAAAGCGCTTGGCCATCTGCTTCTTGGCTTCGTCCATCGAGCCGGAAACATCCATCACGCAGAACATCACGGCCTGCGTCGAGGGCTCGGGGACGCGGATGCGGTTCGAGTAGCGCAGGTCAAAGGGGTCGATGAAGGGGATCGCCTCGTGCCGGGCTTTGAGATGAACAATCTCGCGCTTCAGGCGGTCGATCTCTGCTTCGTCCGCCGGCATTTCGTCGAGCGCCTGCTCCAGCTCGGCCTGCAGGCTGCGCAGGCGGGTCGCATACGGACCGCCAACTGCCACCCGCCGGCCGGCCGCGCCGCGCATGGTGCGCACCAGGTTGATATTGGTCGCTACCCCGGTCTGCGTATAGCCGGCCCGCACCCGCTTGTATTCATCGATGCGGGCCAGTTGCCGCTTGACCAGGTTGGGCAGGGCCAACTCATCGAAGAAGATGTCGAGAAACTCGTCGCGGGTCAGCGTGAACACGAAATCGTCAATGCCCTCGCCATCCGGACTGGCCTTGCCGCTACCCTGCCCCTGGCCGCCGGGCGGCGGCCTGTCCATTTCATCACCGCTCTGAAAACGGTCGTTACCCGGATGCACCGATTCCCGGATGCCGCCCTGGCCGTGCTGAAAATGCGGCTCGGAGATGTCCCTGCCGGGAATGCCGATCTTCTCGCCGTTCTCCAGATCGCGGATGCCGCGCTTGGCGATGGCATCGGCCACCGCCTTGCGAATCTGCCCCTTGAAGCGGCGGATGAAGCGGCTGCGGTTGATGGAACTCTTGTTCCTGCTGTCCTGCCGCCGATCGACAATCCGAACCGTCATTTGACCTCCCCTACGGGTTGGAGCTTAGTGCCCCAACCCTGGTTTTATCAGGACGACTTGCGTACGCGCAGATACCACTCGCAGAGCAACCGTACCTGCTTTTCGGTGTAGCCCTTGAGGATCATGCGGTCGACGAAGTCCTGATGTTTCTTTAGCTCGTCAGCACTGGCCTTGGTATTGAAGGAGATGACCGGCAGCAACTCCTCAGTGTTCGAGAACATCTTCTTCTCGATCACTGCCCGCAGCTTTTCGTAGCTGGTCCACGCCGGGTTCTTGCCATCATGCTTGGCACTGGCGCGCAGCACGAAGTTGACCACCTCGTTGCGGAAGTCCTTCGGGTTGCTGATACCGGCCGGTTTTTCAATCTTCTCCAACTCATCGTTGAGGGCGCCGCGATCGAGCATTTCACCGGTATTCGGATCGCGGAATTCCTGATCCTGGATCCAGAAATCGGCGTAAGTGACATAACGATCGAAGATGTTCTGGCCGTACTCGGAATAGCTTTCCAGATACGCGGTCTGGATTTCCTTGCCAATGAATTCGGCGTAGCGCGGGCTGAGAAATTCCTTCAGATAACGCAGGTAGCGCTCCTCAATCTCGGGCTGGAACTGTTCCTGCTCGATCTGCTGTTCCAGCACGTACATCAGATGCACCGGATTGGCCGCCACCTCGCGGTGGTCGAAGTTGAAGACCTTGGACAGAATCTTGAAGGCGAAGCGGGTGGATAGCCCGGTCATTCCCTCGTCGACCCCGGCAAAGTCCCGGTACTCCTGATAGCTCTTGGCCTTGGGATCGGTATCCTTGAGATTCTCGCCGTCGTAAATCCGCATCTTGCTGTAGATGCTGGAATTCTCCGGCTCCTTGAGACGGGACAGCGTCGAGAACTGAGCCATCATGCGCAGGGTGTCAGGGGCACAGGGCGCCTTGGACAGCGAGGAATTGACCAGCAGCTTCTCGTAGATGTGCATCTCGTCAGTCACCCGCAGGCAGTAAGGCACCTTGACGATGTAGATACGGTCGAGGAAGGCCTCGTTGTTGCGGTTGTTCTTGAAGGTCAGCCACTCGGCCTCGTTGGAGTGAGCCAGCACCAGCCCGTCGAAGGGAATGGCGCCAAAGCCTTCGGTGCCTTTGTAGTTCTGCTCCTGAGTGGCCGTCAGCAAGGGGTGGAGCACCTTGATCGGCGCCTTGAACATTTCGACGAATTCGAGCACGCCGCGATTGGCCAGACACAGGCCGCCGGAGTAGGAGTAGGCATCCGGATCGTTCTGCGAATAGGTTTCCAGCTTGCGGATGTCGATCTTGCCGACCAGGGAGGAAATGTCCTGGTTGTTCTCGTCGCCCGGTTCGGTCTTCGACACGGCAATCTGCGACAGCACCGAAGGCCGCAACTTGACCACCCGGAAGCGGCTCATGTCGCCACCAAATTCATGCAGGCGCTTGACCGCCCACGGACTCATGATGGTGCCGAGATAACGGCGCGGAATGCCGTAATCCTCTTCGAGAATCGGTCCGTCTTCGATGACGTTGAACAGGCCGAGCGGCGATTCATGTACCGGCGACCCCTTGATCGCATAGAACGGCACTTTCTCGATCAGGTACTTCAGCCGTTCGGCCAGCGAGGACTTGCCGCCACCGACCGGGCCGAGCAGATAGAGAATCTGTTTCTTCTCCTCCAGCCCCTGCGCGGCATGGCGGAAGTAGGAGACGATGTTCTCGATGACCTCTTCCATGCCATAGAACTCGCGGAAGGCCGGATAGAGCTTGAGCATCTTGTTGGCGAAGAGGCGCGAGCGGCGCGGATCAGTCCGGGTATCGACCAGTTCCGGCTCGCCGATCGCCAGCAAGATGCGCTCGGCCACACTGGCATAGGCCGTGGAGTCGCTCTTGCAGATGTCCAGATAGTCCTGGACCGACATTTCCTCTTCCTGCAAGGCCTCGTAACGGCTCTGGTAGCGGGTGAATATCGACATGGCTGCCTCCTCTTTCAGATGCACGACAACGACTGGACTGCTGCTTTCTCCCTTGTTCTATTAACGGCTCTGCCGGCCGCCTGGTTTATGCCGCCATCCGGGGATGGCGTCGAAACTCGTTCAATGCCTCGGCGATACGGCCGAGACTCCATTCCAGTTCGGCGCGGCCGATGATCAAGGGCGGCGCCAGCCGCAACACCGTGTTATGCGTATCCTTGGTCAGCACACCGTAACCGAGCAGGGCTTCAGCCAGTGTATGCGCATCGGCTTGTTGCGGGTCGATTTCGATGCCGGCAAACAGCCCCCGTCCGCGGACAGCCTTGATGATTGGCGAAGACACTTTCAGTTGGTGCAGTCCGGCAAGTAAAAGTTCACCGAGAACCGCAGAATTTTCGATCAGGCGGTCTTCTTCGAGGATATCGAGGGCGGTCAGGGCGACATGGCAGGCCAGCGGATTGCCACCGAAGGTCGAGCCATGATCGCCCGGCGCGAAGACCTGCATCACCGCCTCGTCGGCCAGGAAAGCCGAGACGGGCAGCAAGCCGCCGCCAAGCGCCTTGCCGAGAATGACACCGTCCGGACGAACCCCTTCGTGCTCGCAGGCAAGCAGTTTGCCGGTCCGGCCCAGCCCGGTCTGCACCTCGTCGGCGATCAGCAGTACGTTGTGCCGTTTGCAGATGGCGGCGCAAGCGGCGAGATAGCCGGGCGGAGGCAGGATGATGCCGCCTTCGCCCTGGATCGGTTCGACCAGGAAGGCCGCCGTATTCGGCGTGATGGCTTCGGCCAGCGCCGCTGCATCGCCGTAGGGAATGCGCTTCAGGCCGTCCGGGAAAGGACCGAAGCCATCGCGATACTGCGCTTCGGAGGACAGGCCGACAATGGTGATCGAACGGCCGTGGAAATTGCCGTCGCAGGCGATGATTTCGGCGCAGTCGGCAGGCACGCCTTTGACTTTGTAAGCCCATTTGCGAACTGCCTTGAGCGCGGTTTCAACCGCTTCCAGGCCGGTATTGACCGGCAACACCCGATCGTAGCCGGTGAGCAGCGCCAGGCGGCGTAACAGTTGTGGCAGGCGGTCGTTGGCATAAGCCCGCGAGGTCACCGCCAGCCGGGAAGCCTGTTCGCTCAGCGCGGCAAGCAGGCGGGGATGAGCATGACCGAAGCTGGTTGCCGAGTAGGCCGACATCAGGTCGAGATAGCGCCGGCCGTCGACATCGCTCAGCCAGCAACCTTGCCCGGAATGCAGAACGACCGGCATGGGGGCATAGTTTCTTGCCCCGAAGCCGGCTTCCCAGCGCCGCAAGGTACTGCTGTCCGGCGCCGAAGCGGCGTCGAGCAAATCGCCAACCAGGCGCCCCGTGCGCCCGTCCGGATCGGCTTCCGGGTTGTATTCGGCAATTTCCAGACCGACACAATTTGGTTCACGCAGAATGCCGCGCATGGCCAGCGCCAATTCAGCAGGCGCCAAGCCCCCAGCCACTGGCGTCGACACGCCGGGGGCAAATTCGGGATCAATGGCATCGAGATCGAGGCTGATGCCCCACGGCCCGTTGCCGACGAGGCGCAAGGCCTCGGCAAATACATCTGGCAGGCCGCGTTCGTCAATCTCGGTCATGGCAAAAACCCGGACACCCAAGCTCGCCAGAAGCTCGACCTCCGCTACTTCATGACTGCGCACACCGATGACGACGGTCCTGGCCGGATCGAGGTTCGGCCCGGGCACTTTTGCCATGGCCGGATCGCCGAAGCCAAACAGGGCAGCCAGCGGCATGCCGTGCGCGTTGCCTGAAGGGCTGGTGGCCGGCATATGAGCGTCGAGATGGGCGTCGATCCAGATCAAACCCGGTGCTTCGCCCAAGGCACGACCAATGCCGCGCCAAGTGCCGGCCGCCATTGAATGATCACCACCGATGATCAGCGGACGGTTGCCCTCACCGATAGTTGACGCTGCAACATCGGCCAACGCCCGCAGAAGAACACCCAATGCTACGGGCGACGGCTCTGGAACAGGCATGTCCAACCACTCTGCGCTCAAGCCGTTATGACGGAGTGTGGCCGGCACCCCGGCCCGCCACAAGACATCCGGTCCGCGTTCGCAACCGGCAGAAGGCGCACCGAAATAACTGGCCACCCCGATGCAACGCACCGTCGGGTTCAGGGAGATGAGCCTGCGCATGATGCGACTCCTTTCCGCCAGCCAGAATTTCTATGCTTCGTTCGTTTGACTGCCTCTACCTCGCCGGGTTCTGTCGACCTTCAATTTAGGACAAACTTCGCACAAAGCAAAACAAAAACCCCACCGGCCTTTCAGACGGCGGGGGTTTCTTCGTAACTGATCGGATCAGGCGGTTTTCTTCTGCTCCTGCCCGCCCAGAATGTCGCCGAGCACCGCCTTGCCGCGTGCCGAGACGAACCAGTGCAGCACATTCTTGTCGTTGATGCGGGTCTCGATGACGCCCATGGCCTTCATGACCGTCAGGCGCTGGCTGACAAAATCGCGGGCCAGCCCGGTACTGTCGCAGATCGCAGCCAGATTTCCATAAACGAAGCCGCCTTCGGACAAGGCGCGCAGGATTTCGACGTCGTTGTAGGAGAGAACGTCCTTGGGATCGTGCTCGACGGCCTTCAGCACCTCGGTTTCGGTTTTGGGAAGGACCAAGGCGGGCTCGTCACGCTTTTGCTGTTCGATACGGCCAACGTCGCGCCGAACCTGATCGATCTGCGCCATCAGGCGCTGCACCATGTTCTCGAAAAAGCGCCGCGAGGCGACGACGTAGATCAGGCAGAAACCTGAGAACACGTAGAGATCGATCGGCTTGGTCCGCGCGCCTTCGAGCAGCGTGCTCGACAGCATGTTGAGAAAGAGCGGCACAGTCAGCGCCGCAACGATGCCGAAGACCGGGTATTTGAGCCAGTCATGGCGGCCCGCATCGCCACGCCGGTCGGCCAGAAAGTAGTTGGCCGTGCCGCCCAGCACCCCGGCGACAACCATGATGCCCAGAATCACCAGCATGTGCCCGTCGAGGGCTCCGCTTGGCGTTGTCACGAGCAAGGCAGGTTGCAGTTCAGCTGACATGTTTTCCCCTTGAAATCAGCAGCTATTCTCACACGACAGAGACAATGTTTCGCCAGCCTGCCACCTGATCATGAGAAAATAGTCAAAAAGAGAATCCCACGGTCAACCGGAAAAAATGGCCAAAATTGAAAAGCCCCGCCGGCTTTTCAGGTAGCGGGGCTTTTCGGGATTGCTATGCAACTTAGCGTGGCAGCGTCGTCGAACCCATCAGGAAAGCATCAACCTCACGCGCCGCCTGACGACCTTCGCGGATCGCCCAGACCACCAGCGACTGGCCGCGACGGACGTCGCCGGCGGCGTAAACCTTGTCGACATTGGTCTTGTAGCAACCATCGCCGTCAGTCGTTGCCTTGGCATTCTGGCGCGCATCCTTCTCGACGCCGAAGGCATCGAGCAGACCGCCGACCGGGTTGGTGAAGCCCATGGCCAGGAAAGCGTTGTCGCACGGCAGTTCGAATTCGGAACCGGCGACTTCGCTCATCTTGCCGTCCTTCCAGTCCAGACGAACAGCCTTGAGCGCCTTGACGTTGCCCTTGCCATCATCGACGAAACCCTTGGTGGCAACGGCGAAATCGCGGCTACAACCTTCGTCGTGCGAAGAAGAGGTACGCAGCTTGTACGGCCAGTACGGCCAGGTCAGCTCCTTGTTTTCCTCTTCCGGCGGCATCGGCATCAGTTCAAACTGGGTCACCGAGGCAGCACCGTGGCGATTCGAGGTACCGACGCAGTCAGAACCGGTATCGCCGCCACCGATGACGATGACGTGCTTGCCCTTGACGTTGATCGGGTTGGCCTTGCCCTGCTGGACTTCCTTGTTCTGCGGAATCAGGAACTCGAGCGCGGCGTAGATGCCCTTGAGTTCGCGGCCCGGGACCGGCAGATCGCGCGGCACTTCGGAACCGGCAGCGAGAATCACCGCGTCGAAATCCTTCTTGACCTGGTCAGCCGAAACGAAGGAGGTCGCATCGTTGTTGATGCCGGCCGGCACGTTCCTGTCGCCGATCACGACCTTGGTCTTGAAGCTGACGCCTTCGGCTTCCATCTGGGCAACACGGCGGTCGACCAGGGTCTTTTCCATCTTGAAGTCAGGAATGCCGTAAGTGAGCAGGCCGCCGAGACGATCACTCTTTTCGAACACGGTCACGTCGTGACCAACACGCGCCAGTTGCTGGGCGGCAGCCAGGCCGGCCGGGCCGGAGCCGACGACCGCGACTTTCTTGCCGGTCTTCGATTTCGGCGGCTGCGGGACGACCCAGCCCATTTCCCAGCCCTTGTCGATGATCGCATGCTCGATCGACTTGATGCCGACCGGCGCGGCATTGATGCTGAGCGTGCAGGCGGCTTCGCAGGGCGCCGGACAGATGCGGCCGGTGAAATCGGGGAAGTTGTTGGTGGAATGCAGCACTTCCAGCGCCTGCTTCCAGTTGCCGCGGTAAACCAGGTCATTCCAGTCCGGAATGATGTTGTTCACCGGGCAGCCGTTGTTGCAGAACGGGATACCGCAGTCCATGCAGCGTGCGCCCTGGATCTTGGCATCGTCGTCAGACAAGGCGTGGACAAATTCCTTGTAGTGCTTCAGGCGCTGTTCGACCGGGTCGTAAGACTCGGAGAGGCGCTCGAATTCCATGAAACCAGTCGGCTTGCCCATTATGCAGCCTCCTTCTGTGCAGCAGCGGCCATCTCGGTGAGGGCGCGCTTGTATTCATGCGGATAGATTTTGACGAACTTCTCGCGGTAGGCATCCCAGTTGGCCAGAATGGCCTTGGCGGTCGCGCTGCCGGTGTATTCGGCGTGACGGGTGATCAGTTCCTTGAGCTGGGTTTCGTCAGAAATCCCGAGATGCTGCGGCTCGCCGGCCGCAATACGGGACGCCGGCAAGACCTTCTCGAGCGCCACCTGAGCGAGGTTGCAGCGATGCTTGAAGCTGCCATCCTCATCCAGTACGTAAGCGATACCGCCCGACATACCGGCCGCGAAGTTGCGCCCGGTCATGCCGAGAACAACCACCGTGCCGCCCGTCATGTATTCGCAACCATGATCGCCAACACCTTCGACAACCGCCGTGCCACCGGAATTGCGCACACAGAAGCGTTCGCCGCCAACACCGGCGAGGAAGGCCTCGCCTTCGGTCGCGCCGTACATGACGGTGTTGCCGCAAATGATGTTCTGCTGCGTATCGCCACGAAAATCCGGGCTCGGCTTGATGATGATGCGGCCGCCCGACAGACCCTTGCCGACGTAGTCGTTACCCTCACCGGTCAGTTCCAGGGTGACGCCCTTGGCCAGGAAGGCACCGAAGGCCTGACCGGCAGTACCGGTCAGCTTGACGTGGATGGTGTCGTCCGGCAGGCCGGCATGACCGTAGCGACGGGCAACTTCGCCCGACAGCATGGTGCCGCAGGTACGGTTGACGTTGATGATCGTCGTTTCGATCTGGACCTTCTGGCCCTTTTCGAGCGCCGGTTTGGCCTGGGCGATCAGCTTGTGGTCGAGCGCCTTCTCAAGGCCGTGGTCCTGCGTTTCGGTATGCAGGCGCGGCACATCGGCCGGCACGTTCGGCTGGAAGAAGATCCTGGAGAAATCCAGACCCTTGGCCTTCCAGTGGTCGATACCAGGCCGCATGTCGAGCAGGTCGGCGCGGCCGACCAGATCGTCGAACTTGCGAATGCCGAGTTGCGCCATGATCTCGCGGACTTCTTCGGCGACGAAAAAGAAGAAATTGACGACATGCTCGGGCTGACCGGAGAAGCGCTTGCGCAGCACCGGATCCTGGGTGGCCACACCGACCGGACAGGTATTCAGGTGACACTTGCGCATCATGATGCAGCCTTCGACGACGAGCGGCGCCGTGGCGAAACCGAATTCATCGGCGCCAAGCAGCGCACCGACGACGACGTCACGACCGGTCTTCATCTGGCCATCGACCTGAACGCGAATACGCGAACGCAGACGGTTCAGCACCAGCGTCTGCTGGGTTTCTGACAAGCCGAGTTCCCACGGTGTACCGGCATGTTTGATCGAGGACTGCGGCGAAGCACCGGTACCACCGTCAAAACCGGCGATCACGACGTGATCGGCCTTGGCCTTGGCAACACCGGCAGCCACCGTACCGACACCAACCTCGGAAACCAGCTTGACCGAGATGGAGGCCTTGGAATTGGCGTTCTTGAGGTCGTGAATGAGCTGCGCCAGGTCTTCGATTGAATAGATGTCGTGGTGCGGCGGCGGCGAAATGAGGCCGACACCCGGCACCGAATGACGAAGGAAGCCGATGTACTCGGACACCTTGTGACCCGGCAACTGGCCGCCCTCGCCCGGCTTGGCACCTTGTGCCATCTTGATCTGGATCTGGTCGGCATTGACCAGATATTCGGTCGTCACGCCAAAGCGGCCGGAAGCAACCTGCTTGATGGCGGAACGCAGCGAATCGCCTTCCTTGAAGGTGTAATCGCGTTCGATACGCGAAGCACCGACGACTTCGGACAGCGTCTGGCCGGCCTTGAGCGGCACGAAACGCTTGGCATCCTCGCCACCTTCACCGGTGTTGGACTTGCCGCCGATGCGGTTCATGGCGATGGCCAACGTCGTATGCGCCTCGGTCGAGATGGAACCGAGCGACATGGCGCCAGTGGCAAAACGCTTGACGATTTCCTTGGCGGACTCGACTTCTTCAAGCGGAACGGCGGTGCCGGTCGGCTTGAATTCGAACAGGCCACGCAGGGTCAGGTGACGCTTGGTCTGATCATTGATCAGCTTGGCGTATTCCTTGTAGGTCTCGTACTTGCCGGAGCGAGTCGAGTGCTGCAGCTTGGCAATCGAATCCGGCGTCCACATGTGCTCTTCACCGCGGGTACGGTAGGCATATTCACCGCCGGCGTCGAGCATGTTGGCCAACACGGGATCACCCGAGAAGGCTTCGTCATGCAGGCGAATAGCTTCTTCTGCCACCTCAAAGACCCCGATACCTTCGACATTGGATGGCGTGCCGGTAAAGTACTTTTCGATGAAATCCTTCTGCAGGCCAATTGCTTCGAAGATCTGTGCCCCGGTATAGGACATGTAGGTCGAGATGCCCATCTTGGACATGACCTTCATGAGGCCCTTGCCGATGGCCTTGACGTAGTTCTTGGTGAATTTCTCGGCTTTTTCGGCATCACCCTTGGCAAAACCGGCAATGGTTTCGAGGGCCACGTAGGGGTGAACAGCCTCGGCACCGTAGCCGCCAAGCAGCGCAAAGTGATGCGTTTCACGAGCCGAACCGGTCTCGACCACGAGGCCGGCACTGGTGCGCAGTCCCTTTTTGACCAGGTGCTGGTGAATGGCGGAAGTGGCGAGCAGCGCCGGGATGGCGACATGCTCGGCATCAACCTTGCGGTCGGAAACGATCAGGATGTTGGCACCGGAACGCACGGCATCCTCGGCATCCGCCGCCAGCGAAGCGAGACGCGCCTCGATCCCGTCCTTGCCCCAGGCAACCGGGTAACAAATATCCAGCTCGAAGGAGTGGAACTTGTTGGACGTGTATTTCTCGATGTTGCGCAGCTTTTCCATGTCGTCGAAGGACAGCACGGGTTGCGAAACCTCAAGACGGATCGGCGGGTTGATATCGTTGGTATTCAGCAGGTTCGGCTTCGGCCCGATGAAGGACACCAGCGACATGACCAGTTCTTCGCGGATCGGATCGATCGGCGGGTTGGTCACCTGGGCAAACAACTGCTTGAAGTAGGTGTAGAGGGTCTTGTTCTTGGCCGACAGCACCGGCAGGGCCGAGTCGGTACCCATTGAGCCCGTCGCCTCTTCACCATTCTGGACCATGGGCTCGAGAATGATCTTGACGTCTTCCTGCGTGTAGCCGAAAGCCTGCTGGCGATCGAGCAGGGAAGCAGCGGGGGCCGAACACTTTTCGTTCGGCGCTGGCACTTCGTCGAGCTTGATGCGGATTTTTTCAATCCACTCGCGATACGGCTTGGCATTGGCCAGGGAGTTCTTCAGTTCCTGGTCGTCGATGATGCGGCCCTGCTCCATGTCGATCAGGAACATCTTGCCCGGCTGCAGACGCCACTTCTTGACGATCTTCTTTTCCGGAATCGGCAGCACGCCCGATTCGGATGCCATCACGACGAGGTCGTCATCGGTGACCAGATAGCGGGCCGGACGCAGACCGTTTCGATCAAGCGTTGCGCCGATTTGACGGCCGTCGGTGAAGGCGACGGCGGCAGGGCCGTCCCACGGCTCCATCATCGCGGCGTGGTATTCGTAGAAGGCGCGACGGTTCTCGTCCATCTGGGTATGCTTTTCCCAAGCCTCCGGGATCATCAGCATCACGGCCTGAGCCAGAGAGTAACCACCACCCATGACGAGCAGTTCAAGCGCATTGTCGAAGGAAGCCGAGTCGGACTGACCCGGATAATGCAGCGGCCAGACTTTCTTCAGGTCATCGCCGAGAATCGGCGAGGAGATCGCCTGTTCACGGGCCTTGAACCAGTTGACGTTGCCACGCACCGTGTTGATTTCGCCGTTGTGGGCGATATAGCGGAACGGATGCGCCAGATCCCAGGTCGGGAAGGTGTTGGTCGAGAAGCGCTGGTGCACGAGAGCGAGCGCCGAAACCGTGCGCTTGTCCTGCAAATCGAGGTAGTAAACGCCTACTTGGTCAGCCAGCAGCAACCCCTTGTAGTTAACCGTGCGGGCCGAAAAGGACGGAACGTAAAATTCCTGACCGAACTTCAGCTTCAACGACTTGATCGCGTTGGCAGCACGGCGACGAATGATGTACAGCTTGCGCTCAAGGGCATCCGTCACGAATACATCCGGACCGCGACCAACGAATATCTGGCGGATCACCGGCTCCTTGGCACGTACGGTCGGCGACATGGGCATGTCACGATTGACCGGCACATCGCGCCAGCCGAGCAGAACCTGACCTTCGGCGACAACCGAGCGCTCAATTTCTTCCATGCAGGCGTGGCGCGAAGCTGCTTCCTGCGGCAGGAAGACCATGCCGACACCATATTCGCCAGCGGGCGGCAATTCGACGCCTTGCCGTGCCATTTCTTCGCGATAGAACTGGTCCGGAATCTGGATCAGAATGCCCGCGCCGTCACCCTGCAAGGGGTCGGCACCAACAGCACCGCGGTGATCGATATTCTTCAGGATCAACAAACCCTGTTCGACGATGCCATGGTTTTTCTGACCTTTGACATGGGCCACAAAGCCCACGCCACAAGCATCGTGCTCATTGGCTGGGTCGTACAAACCCTGCCGCTCAGGTACTCCCGATTCCATCACACGCATTCCTTCAAATAACTTGACCGCTGAATATGGGTCAATGTTGAAAAAAGCCGAGCATCATATTTTCTGCTGCGGCCTGTAGGAAAATTAGAGGCAACCATCAAATATACTGGCAAACCCCTGTCAATTCAAGATGCTGCAACGCACCAAGCATCCACATTCAGGGTAAAACCATCCCCGTTCAGGTGCATCTGGCCTCAATGGCGGCACTGATCTGGGCATCGCTGGCCTGATCGGAAACGATGGCTTTGCCGATTTCCTGAAGGAGCACCAGACGCAGTCTCCCATCCTGCACCTTCTTGTCATGGCTCATTAACTCCAGATATCTGGCCGCACCCAGTTTAGGGCCGAACACCGGCAATCCAGCCCGAACAAATATGCGTTCGATTCGCTTGACCGCATTTTCATCCAGCCATCCCAACCGATGCGATAACTCTGCAGCAATTAGCGTGCCGGCAGAAATGGCTTCTCCGTGCAACCATTCGCCATACCCCATGCCCGTTTCTATCGCATGTCCAAAGGTGTGCCCCAGATTCAGGAGCGCCCGCTCACCAGTCTCTTTTTCGTCCGCCGCGACAAGCTCGGCTTTGTTGGCACAGGATCGATGAATTGCGTACGTCAGCGCGGCCGCATCTCGTGCCAGCAGTTTTTCAAGATTCTCTTCAAGCCAGACGTAGAAAGCCAAGTCTCGAATCAAACCGTATTTGATCACCTCGGCCAAACCCGCTTTCAACTCTCGCTCCGGCAGAGTGTTCAGCGTCGAAATATCGGCAAGCACCAACTTTGGCTGATAGAAAGCACCAATCATGTTCTTGCCGAAGGGATGATTAATCGCTGTCTTGCCACCGACCGAGGAATCAACCTGAGACAAAAGGGTTGTTGGCATCTGGATAAAAGGCATTCCTCGTTGATAACAGGCGGCAGCAAATCCCCCCATATCGCCAATCACTCCTCCACCAAGAGCAACCAAGGTCGTTCCGCGCTCACAACGCGCCCCCAGCAAGGCATCGAAGACAAGGTTTAGCGTTTCCCATGTCTTGAATCGTTCCCCATCAGGCAACACCACAGCCTGGACTGAAATCCCGGCGCTTTCCAGCGCCGACCGAAGCGTTTCAAGATATAGAGGAGCCACGGTGGTGTTCGTCACCACAACAACCTTCTTTTGCTCGATATGCGGCAGAATCAGTTCAACCCGCTCGAGTACTCCACTGCCGATATGGATCGGGTACGAGCGATCCCCTAGGGCGACACCGAGTGTTTCTATCATGTTTTGCATTGATGGTTAAATTCTCTCAGGAGGTGTAGCACGATGCCGGAGGCAACCAGACGCCCGCCATCCACCACAATGTGCGCTGTATCCCGGTACAACGGATCGCGCATGGCATGCAGTTCCTCCAGCCTGGCTAGTGGATCCGCAACATGCAGTAACGGGCGATTCCTGTCATGGCGCGTACGTTCATACAGTAACGCCGGTGGAACATTCAGGTATACAACCCATCCGGTCTCATGCAACCTCTGCCGATTTTCCGGATTGAGAACAACGCCACCGCCGGTAGCCATCACGATGTTGGAAGTTTCCGTAAGCTCGTGAATGGTCTGCACCTCCCGTCGCCGGAAACCATCCTCGCCTTCAATCTCGAAGATGGTTGGAATCGGCACGCCTGTCCGTTCAACAATTTCATGATCGGAGTCGAAGAACGGGCGAGCCAGACGCTTCGCCAATTGGCGACCGACCGTTGTTTTGCCGGCCCCCATGAGCCCGACGAGATATATGTTGCGACGATTTTCCACGTTCGGATTTTAGCCGACTACCCGCCAAGCACAAAAAAACAGGGCCGGCATCGCCGACCCCGTGAGTTTCGGATTATTCCCGATCAGTCAAATCGCATCTTGTCGGAAATCACGCGTGGCGTAATAAACACCAACAATTCACGACGCCTTCCAGTCTCATTCTTGTATTTAAACAACCATCCAAAGAATGGTATATCGCCCAGCAGTGGCACTTTATCAATCGTATTCTGGGTATCAGTGATAAACACCCCACCGATCACTACGGTTCCGCCATTTTCAACAACAACATTAGTCTCAACGATCGAACTCTTGATAGGTGGATTCAGGAATCCATTTACGCTAACAGCCCTTGTCCAATCAGGCTCTTCTTTTTTTACAATCAAATTCATTCTGACCGTCCCCTCCGGCGTTATCTGAGGAGTCACTTCGAGCGACAGCTTTGCTGGTTTGAAGCTAACGGTATATGTCGTCGCCCCGGCTGATGCTTGCGCGGTTATGTAAGGAACCTCCGTACCATCCTCAATTTTTGCCTTTACATTGTTAGCCGTTATCACCCTCGGACTTGAAATGATTTTTCCTAGCCCATCCGACTCCAGCGCCGCAAGTTCAACATTGAGGATTCGTGTTATCGAAGAGTTGAACAGAGAAAACGCAAGCGCTCCCCCGGTAGAAGGAACCGGCAGATTTACGCCAGCCATCGAATTCTGCACCAAAGTGGCCGGTGTGGTCGTCGTAGTCCCACCCGAAGTCGTAGTTATCGCAGGGGTCATTCTGCCACCCGCAACATTGATGCCGGTACCTAAAATTTCGCTTGACTTGGAATTTATCAAGCCTAACTTTGCGCCAAGCTCGCGCTTAAAACTATCCTGAGCCTCAACGACCCGTGCTTCTATCAGCACCTGCCTTGCAGCGGTATCAATCGACCGAATGAATGTCCGAATTTCTTCAAGCTTGCTTGGTATGTCGTTGACGAAAATGATATTCGACTGGGGATCAGCAACTGCGCTCCCTCGCTTGCTCAGAATGCGCTGTGCAGCGATATTCAACCCGGCCGGCGGAAGTGGTGCGGCTCCGGCGCCGATCAATGGCAAACCAGCCAGCAACCTCGCCACGTCGGCCGACTTTTGATAATTCAACTGGAACTGCTCCAGCTTGAGCGGCTCAAGTTCGCTGATCTGTTGCTTTGATTCAAAATCCAGTTTTTCGCGGGTAGCAATTTCATCTCGCGGGGCAATCAGGATGATATTGCCTTTCTTTCGCATATCAAGACCCTTTTGCTGGAAGATGATATCGATTACCTGATCAGCAGGCACATCCTTCAGCACCAATGTGGTCGTTCCTGTCACCGTTTCGCTAATGACCGCATTGAGATTCAGCTCTTCGGCCATCAGACGCAACAGCGCACGCACGTCACCATTCTGATAATTGATGCTTACCCTTGGCCCTTGATAACCCACCTTCGCACCTTGAACCAGCTTGTTGGGATCTTCGACAATCTGCTTGACCTCAACAATAAACTGGTTGTCGCTTTGATAAGCGTTGTGCTCCCACAAACCTTTTGGCGAAATAATCATCCGGACATTGTCACCAATGGCCTTGGTTTCAACTGTAGTTACAGGCGTAGCAAAATCAGTGACATCGAGCTTGCGGCGCAAACGATCCGGCACCGTGGTTTTCATGAAATCAACGATGAGATTGCCACTCTGCTGCCTTATATCTATTCCGGTACCCGCATCACTCAGATCAACGACAATCCGTCCCTCGCCATCCTTGCCACGACGGAACATCACGTCGCTGACTGAATGCTTCGAGCCAACCAGGCTTTCCTCGGCAAAACGGGTCGTTCGTTGCGAAGCAGAATCTGCCAAGCGCTCAATCGGCGTAAGGGTCACGTAAAGTGCCTTGCCATCAAGCCGTGTCTTGTAATTCATGTTCCGTACAAGATTAAGCACGACTCGAGTGCGGTCCCCGACTTGAACAACATTCATGCCGCGCAAATCACCCTGATTAAATATCTGGCTGGTCTTACCCAAACCATTTGCGGTCGACTGAAAATCAAGCGCAATTTTTGCGGGATTGGCCACGCTAAACCCCGGAGGCGGGGAGGCTAATGGCTCCTTCAAATCGATCCGGAGAGCGATTTCATTCCCCTGTTGCGCGACGTTAACTGCTTCGATAGTGTTTGCGGGAGGCGCTTCAGCTCGCACAGGAGACGACAAAGCAAGGCAGGCCGAGGCAACAGCCATCGCATAGGTGATAAATTTCATTTCTTGCTTCCCTCCTTGCTCTGCAGGTAGAGCGAGCTCTTGCGCTCAGTCCAGTCACCCGCAGAATCCTGAATCAATTCGCGCAGTTGAACTTCCGTGTCCGAAATCTGCGTCACCATACCGAAATCAAGCCCCAGGTAATCCCCGACCTTGACTTGCTTAACCTTGTCTTCAACTTGAAGAACAGCCATAGATCGCTTGTTGACATTCATGTAACCGATCATTTTCAGCGACTCGACCGGATATTTTTCAAGTAGGCTGTTACGAACTTCCCTCGCCTCGAAGTCAGGCTGAAATGCGCCCCCTTTGCCGGCAACCTGTTTGTATTTGGACTCTGGCTCGATCTTGTTCGGCTTGAACGGATCAGTTGTCGCCTCTACATCGTAAGGGACTGGCTCGTAGGGTTTAACATCGGGCAACTTGGGCATATTGCCGCGCATGTCTTTGGTATTTTCGGCCATCCATTGTTTTAACTCTTCGTGATCACCACCAGCGCAAGCGCTGAGGAGAGCACACAGGGCGATGAGCAGTATTCTTTTCACTTCTTCGCTCCTTGCGCAGCCTTCTTCTCTTGCTCGGCCTTCTTCTGCTTGGCTATCTCTTCCTCATCCAGATAGCGGAACGTCTTGGTTGTGGCATCCAGCGAGAGCTGACCACTATCCTTGACCGGCGCAATGGAAATGTTGTTCAGGGTGACAATACGGGGAAGCTTGGCAATATCGGCCGCAAACGCCCCAAAGTCATGGTAGCTACCGTTAATCTTTACGGTAATCGGCAACTCTGCGTAGAAGTCCTTGACCTGCTCCTGACCCGGCTTGAACAGTTCGAACTGCAAACCGCGACCAAGACCGGCCTGGTTCACCTCAATAAGCAGCGCCTCGATTTCCGATTTATCCGGTAGCTGCTTGAGCAACGCGCCGAACGAACGATCAATTTCGGCGAGTTGCTGAATATAAAGATCGAGATTAACTGCTTGGCGTTTCTTGTCGAGATACTGCTGCTTGAGCGCTTCCTCTTCTCGCTGCTTAGTCTCCAGTTCGGTCAACTGGTCATTCCAGACAAACCACCAACCGGCGATGAGAATGGCGGCAAACAACCCTATCAAAACGGTTATTTTCGGAATCAACGGCCATGCACCCGGATCATTCGGGTTCATTAGCCGAAAATCATCGGCCATGGACTGAAAATCAATCTTCGGTAACGAGATACTCTTGGCGTTCACTTTTTCACCTTCCCGTCTTCAGGCTTTACGCGGGTGAGAATGAAGGTCATGCCAAATTCGTTAATCCGGCGTCCGTTAATCACAACCGCCTTGCTTTCTATCAGTTGCGGCGTCTCCAGCCATGGAGATGCTTCCAGATTGCGCATCAGTGCCGAAATGCGGGCATTTGACTGAGCATGACCAGTGATGCTGACCTTCAGTCCATCCTGCTTGAGTGACTTGAGGTAAATGCCTTCCGGCACCTGCCTGACCAGTTCACTCAGCAAATAAACCGTTTCGCCACGATCGCGCTGGAGGTTTTCGATAACCTGCTTGCGAGACAGCAATGCTTGCGTTTGCTCTTTCAGGCGCTTGATCTGGTCAAGTTGCTTGTCAAGGACAGCTATTTCGCCCTTGAGGAAGTTGTTCGAATTGTCCTGATTGCTGATCGCACCACCAATCAGGGTATAGACCGCGAAAACAATCAGCGTGCCCAGCACTGAAACCAGTCCGGCCAACACAAAAAACTGCTCGCGCCTGGCCTTTTTCGCCTCTTCGCGATGAGGAAGGAGGTTGATGCGAATCATGATGGATCAAACCTCCGCAGTGCGAGGCCGCAGGCCACCATCAGCGATGAGGCATCAGCAAGCAGACTTTTTGCCCGAACGCGGTCAGAAAGGACCATGTTGGCGAAGGGGTTGGCGATCAGCGTATTGACCTGGGTTCTTGTGGCCACGACCTCATCGATGCCGGGAATGACGGCGCAACCACCAGCCAGAACAATATGATCAACCTGGTTGTATTGGGTCGAGGTAAAGAAGAATTGCAGCGCCCGAGAAACCTCGAGCGCCAGATTTTCCATGAACGGGTTCAGCAACTCGATCTCATAACCTTCCGGCAAATTTCCCGCTCGCTTCGCCGCCTCTGCATCTTCGTAGCTCATGCCATAGTGACGGGCGATGTCCTGAGTCAGCATGCCGCCACCGAACGCCTGCTCGCGAGCGTACACCTGCTGGCCATTGCGCAAGACTGTCAAATTCATCACATTGGCGCCCGCATCGATCAGGGCAACGACCTGGTTTTTGCCTGATTCCGGCAACTGGCGTTCGATCAATTCAAAAGCGGCCAGCGCGGCAAATGACTCGACATCAACGACGGTCGCCTTCAGACCGGCAGCATCGGCGACCGCGACGCGATCTTCGACACGCTCTTTCTTGGACGCGGCGATCAGCACTTCAAGCTCATCAGGCACAGCCGGAGCAGGACCAATCACCTGATAATCGAGATTCACTTCATCGATGGCAAAAGGAATGTATTGATTGGCTTCGGTTTCAACCTGAGCCTCAAGCTCTTCATCGCGCAGCCCGGCCGGCACGATGATTTTCTTGGTGATGACCGCGGAACCCGGCAGAGCCATCGCGACATTGCGGGTCGATGTACCCATCCGCTTCCAGGCACGCTTGACGCAGTCGACAACGCCATCCAGATTGGCGATATTGCCATCGGAAACCGCGTCCTTGGGCAACACCTCAATGGTGTAGCGCTCAACGCGATAGCCGTCTTTTCCGTTGGCCGTCAGTTCAACCATCTTGACGGCGGACGAACTGATGTCCAAACCGAACAAGGACCGCGCCTTGGGATTTAACAACGCTGAGATATCTAAGCCCACCAGACCCCCAAAAAGTCCTTACGGAATGCGTAGTTAGCAAAATAACCAATAATTTACTTCAGATGCTAACAATAACATCCCGGCATGTAAAGCAATTTCACGGCGCTGATTTGGCCCGGCGTATAATCCGCGCAACTCCTATTTCGCCCATCAGACCACCGTGCCCTCCTTACCTTCGGCGCTGCGCCTAGTTATTTATCCTGTCATATTTCTTCTTGGCCTTGTTGCCATCGTGGTGGCGATGGCGCTGATCGTTCTTGTCCTCACCTACCCGAACCTGCCGTCGCTTGAGGTACTTACCGATTACCGGCCGAAGATCCCCTTGCGTGTATATACAGCCGATGGCTTCCTGATTGGCGAATTTGGCGAAGAGCGCCGCGCCGTAGTGGCGATCGCGGACGTCCCCGCAGTCATGAAAAATGCAATTCTGGCGGCCGAGGATGACCGCTTCTATCAACACGGCGGCATCGACTACACCGGTGTCGTGCGCGCAATTGGCGCCAACCTGATCGGCGGTGGCAAGCGGCAAGGAGCCTCGACCATTACCCAGCAGGTTGCGCGCAACTTTTTTTTGACCGGCGAAAAAACCTATACCCGCAAGCTCTACGAGGCCCTTCTTTCTTTCAAGATAGAGAGCAACCTTTCGAAAGACCAGATTTTCGAGCTGTACATCAATCAGATCTTTCTTGGACAGCGAGCCTACGGTTTTGCGGCAGCGGCCCAGATTTACTTCGGCAAGCCGCTCAAGGAGATTTCGATTGCCGAAGCGGCGATGCTGGCCGGCTTGCCCAAGGCTCCGTCGGCTTACAACCCGATCGTTAATCCGAACCGGGCCAGACTGCGCCAGCACTACGTGCTGCGCCGCATGCGCGAACTGGGCCATATCACCGAGACGCAGCACGAAGCGGCGCTCAAGGAACCCCTGGTCGTCAAACGTGAACTGGCCGAATACGCCGTCCACGCCGAATACGTGGCAGAAATGGCTCGACAGATTACCGCCGAGCGCTTCCCGGAAGAGGTTTACTCACGCGGCATGAAGGTTTACACGACACTCATCAAGGCCGAGCAGGAGGCTGCCTACAACAGCCTGCGCAAAGGGGTCATGGACTACGACCGGCGACACGGCTACCGGGGTGCCGAATCCTATCTCAACATGAAATACATCAAGTCTGACCAGGACGAGGCCATCGATGAAGCGCTGCAGGACATTCCCGATGCCGGCGACCTGATTCCGGCGTTGGTTCTGGCGGCCGACGCCAGGCAGATCAAGGTTTATCGCAAGGGCGGGGAAGTTGTCAAATTGACCGGCGATGCCATGAAATTCGCCGTCCGGATGCTCGATGACAAGGCGCCGCCCAACAAGCGCCTCAAGCGCAGCGCCATCGTTCGCCTGCAAAAGGATGACAAGGGCGGCTGGCAGATCAGCCAGCTACCGGAGGTCGAATCCGCTTTTGTTGCGGTCGACCCGAAAGATGGGGCCATTCGTGCGCTGGTTGGCGGCTTTGATTTCAACCGCAACAAGTTCAACCACGTTACCCAGGCCTGGCGGCAACCGGGCTCCAGCTTCAAGCCCTTCATCTACTCCGCTTCGCTGGAAAAAGGTTACGGCCCGAACAGCGTCATCGCCGACGAACCTATCGTCATCCCGGCCAGCCAGACCGGCGCAGCCGCCTGGGAACCGCATAACTACGACGGCAAGTACGAAGGCCCGATGCGCATGCGCACGGCGCTGGCCAAGTCGAAGAACATGGTTTCGATCCGCATCCTGCAGGCTATCGGCACGCATTACGCTCAGGACTACGCGGCCCGCTTTGGCTTCGATGCTGCCAAGCATCCGCCTTACCTGACCATGGCGCTCGGCGCCGGGTCGGTCACACCCTGGCAGATGGTGACAGCCTATTCGGTCTTCGCCAACGGTGGTTTCCGGGTCAATCCCTTCGTCGTCCGCGAAATTCGCGACGGCGGAAATCAGGTGCTGGCCCTCTCGGCAGCGACCGAAGCGGGCAATGAAGAAACCCGCGTCATCGACCCGCGCAATGCCTTCATGATGGATGCCATGCTGCGCGACGTCACCATCTACGGTACGGCCGCCAAGGCTTCGGCCATCCTGAAACGCCAGGATCTGGCCGGCAAGACCGGCACCACCAACGAATATCTGGATGCCTGGTTCTGCGGTTACCAGATGACAGTCAGTGGCTGCGCCTGGATCGGTTTCGACCAGCCGAGGAAACTCGGTGACAAGGAAACCGGCGGTGCCGCAGCACTACCGATCTGGATTGGTTACATGAGCCGGGCGTTAAAGGATGTGCCGATGCTCCTCCCGCAGGTGCCCGAGGGACTGATTGCCACGGGCGAAGGCCGGGAACGGAGCTACATCTACGCCGAGAATGCGGCCAAGGAAAAACCGCCGGGGGATGAGGCGCAGGAAGCGGTTCCGCTGCCCAAGCCGGACCTCAGCGCGCCGCCCAGCGACTGATCAGCGCAGCGTAATCGGCTCGCCGGCCTGCTGGCTGGCGAGCGTCGACAGTTTTTCCATCAGTTCGGCTGCATCGCGGGTGTCGCGCCAGACGGCGCCATCCCAGCGAAAATGAAAGCCGCCCGCACGGGCCGCGACCCAGATTTCCCGGGCGATTCCGTGGCGGTTGACGATGATTTTGCTGCCGTCGTCAAACTCGATTTCAAGCACGCCACCGGCCGCCAGCTGGCAGTCGACATCGGCCGCGCTGGCTTCCAGCGCCGCATCGATCCTGGCCAGTGTTGCCTCGGCCAGGGTGTTGAATTCCTTGTCATCCATCGTGTGCTACCATCCCGCTCTTCGCTGACAGCGCCCCGAACATGTCCAGAATCGCCGCCTTGCTGATTATCTTGAGCCTTGCCGCCTGTGGCATGAAAGGCCGGCTTGAAATGCCGCCCGGCCCGGCGTCTGAACCGCTGCTTGGCAAGGCCAAGCCAGCCGCCAAGGATGTTAGCACGACCACCAGCCCCAAAGCCCCATGACCCAATTTGCCCTGAAAAACGGCGTCCTGCACGCCGAATCCGTCGCCCTGCCCGCCATTGCCGATCAATTCGGCACGCCAGCCTACGTTTATTCCCGCGCTGCGCTCGAAGCCTCGCTGCGCGAGTTTCATGACGTGTTGGGCGGCCACCCCACGGGCAAAGGCGCCCTCGTCTGCTACGCCGTCAAGGCCAACTCCAACCTCGCCATCCTCAACGTCTTTGCCCGCCTCGGCGCCGGTTTCGATATCGTTTCCGGCGGCGAACTGCAGCGTGTTCTGGCCGCCGGTGCCGATCCGAAAAAAGTCGTTTTCTCCGGCGTCGGCAAGACGGCTGATGAAATGAAGCTGGCGCTCGACGTCGGCATTTTCTGTTTCAACGTCGAATCCGCCGCCGAGTTGGAACGTCTCAACGAGGTCGCCGGTCGGTGTGACAAAAAGGCGCCGATCAGCCTGCGCGTCAATCCCAACGTCGATCCGAAGACGCACCCCTACATTTCCACCGGTCTCAAGGGCGCCAAGTTCGGCGTGGCTTACGACAACGCGTTGGCACTCTACCGCCGGGCCGCTGCGCTGCCCAACATCGAAATTGCCGGCATCGACTGCCACATCGGCTCGCAACTGCTCGACCCGTCACCCTTCGTCGAAGCGCTCGATCGCATTTTGGCCCTGGTTGACCAGATGGCGGCCGAAGGCATCCACATTCATCACCTCGACCTCGGTGGCGGCCTCGGCATCAAGTACAACGCCGAACAGGTGCAGCCGACCGTCGCTTCCTACCTGAACCCGCTGCTCGACAAGCTGGCCGGTCGCGGCCTGCAAGTCGTGCTCGAACCGGGTCGCCGGCTGGTCGGCAATGCCGGCTTACTGCTCACCCGCATCGAATACCTCAAGCAGGGCGAGGCCAAGAATTTCGCCATCATCGACGCCGCCATGAACGACCTCATGCGTCCGGCGCTCTACGAAGCCTGGCATGACATTCTGCCGGTCGTGCCGCGGACCGGCGCAGCCAGCGAATACGACGTCGTCGGCCCGGTTTGCGAAACCGGCGATTTCCTCGGCCAGGCCCGTCCGCTCGCCGTCGAAGCGGGTGATCTGCTGGCCGTGATGTCAGCCGGCGCCTACGGCATGACCATGGCCTCGAACTACAACACCCGGCCGCGCGCGATTGAAGTGATGGTCGATGGCGACCAGATCCACGTCATTCGCCAGCGCGAAACCGTCGCACAGCTTTACGCCGGCGAGTCCATCCTCCCGAAGTGAGCGGCCTGCGCGTCGATAAATGGCTGTGGGCAGCGCGTTTTTTCAAGACGCGCTCCCTGGCCAGCGACGCGGTCAGCGGCGGCAAGGTCAAGGTCAATGGCGCCACCATCAAGCCGGCGCGCGAGATCAAGGTCGGCGACCAGCTCGACATCGCCAACAGCGAAACGCGCTGGGAAGTGACGGTCAAAGCCCTGTCGGACAAACGCGGCCCGGCGCCGGAAGCCCGGCAGCTCTACGAAGAAACGCCGGAAAGCATCAGTGCCCGCGAAGCGGCGCGGGACAGTCGGCAGTTTGTCCAGGACCCCGCCGCCGTCATCCACGGCCGGCCGACCAAACGCGACCGGCGGCAGATGGATCGTTTTGGCCGGTAAACCGGCACTCCCACGGTCAACCGGAAATTTTGACCAAAATCAAAATCACAAAACGTAGGCGAGCGCCAGCGGCAGGAAAAGCAGCGCCGCCAGATTGCCGATCAGCACGATGGACGCCACGCGCTGCGGTTCCTGCCTGTAACGCTCGGCAAACAGGAAGTTGAGCACAGCCGGCGGCAGGGCGCCGAAGACGAACAGCATCGCCGCATCCCGTCCCTGCAAGCCGAGCAACTGGATGACACCGGCCGCGATCAGCATGCCGGCCAGCGGTCGCAGCACGGCGCTGCCCACCGCCACCTTCCATTCGCTGAACGACACGTCGGTCATGCGTACGCCGAGCGAGAACAGCAACAGCGGCACCGACACATCGCCAAGCATCTTGATGGCGATGACCAGTGGCGTCCAGATCGGGATTTTGAGGACAGCGACGGCCAATCCCGCGATGGCGGCAAACACGACGGGGACTCGCCAGAGTGTCAGCAAGCGCGTCTTTGGGTCGAGCAACCGGGCGCCGAACGAAAAGTGCAGGGTGTTCTCGACCATGAACAGGATCACCGCTGCCGGCAGCGCCGCTTCGCCCCAGGCCAGCACGGCCAGCGGCAGGCCGATGTTGCCCGAATTATTGAACAGCATCGGCGGCACCAGCGTCTTGGGCTGGATGCCGATCATCCGGGCTATCGGCCAGGCGAGCAGTCCGCAGGTCGCGAGAACGAGAAATCCGCCGAGCGCGAGCGGGGCGTAGGCCGCGAGATCGAAGGACTTGCCGGCCATCGCGGCAAAAACCAGCGCCGGCACGAAGACATCCATGTTCAGCCGGTTGGCCACCGCCATTTCCGGCTTGTGCTTGCGAGCGTAGAAATAGCCGGCCGCGACGATCCCGAAAATGGGGAAGAGGATGGCCAGCAGGCGAAAGCTCAGGCTTTGCTCGTCCAAACGGAAGGCCTCAAATGTGGGGTGGCAACAGCGTGGATTGTGCGGACGCGCACGCCGCCCGCACAGCCGGGATTTCCCGCAGGCTTACAGCACGTAGCGCGACAGATCTTCGTCGGCAGCAACCTCGCCGAGCTTCTCGTTGACGTAATCGGCATTGACCAACACCTTGTCCAGGCCGACCTTGCCGGCATCGAACGAGACTTCCTCCAGCAGTTTTTCCATGACCGTATGCAGGCGGCGGGCGCCGATGTTCTCGGTGCGCTCGTTCACCTGGAAGGCGATCTCGGCCATGCGCCGGATGCCGTCGTCGGCAAACTCGATGTGCACACCCTCGGTTTCGAGCAAGGCCTGATACTGCTTGGTCAGGCAGGCGTCGGTCTGGGTCAGGATACACTCGAAATCGGCCACCGACAGCGAGTCGAGTTCGACGCGGATGGGGAAGCGGCCCTGCAACTCGGGAATCAGGTCGGACGGCTTGGACAGGTGGAAGGCGCCGGATGCAATGAACAGGATGTGATCGGTCTTGATCATGCCGTACTTGGTCGACACCGTCGTGCCCTCGACCAGCGGCAACAGGTCGCGCTGGACGCCCTGACGCGAGACATCGGCGCCCTGCATTTCGGAACGACTGGCGATCTTGTCGAGTTCGTCGAGGAAAACGATGCCGTTCTGCTCGACAGCCCTCACCGCCTCCAGCTTGACGTCCTCGTCATTGACCAGCTTGGCCGCCTCCTCGTCGGTCAGCAGCTTGAGCGCCTCCTTGATCGGCAGCTTGCGCGACTTTTTCTTGCCGCCGCCGATGTTCTGGAACATGCCCTGAATCTGCTGGGTCAGCTCTTCCATGCCGGGCGGCGCGAAAATTTCGGCCTGCATGCCCGGCGCGGCGACTTCGATATCGATTTCCTTGTCGTCGAGCTCGCCTTCGCGCAACTTCTTGCGGAATTTCTGGCGGGTCGTGTTCTCGGTTGCGCTCGCCTCGGAATTCTCGGCAAAAAAGTTGGGGCCACGCGCCGTTGGCAACAGCACGTCGAGGATGCGCTCTTCGGCAGCATCTTCGGCGCGAGCGCGCATGGTTTTCATGGCCCGCTCGCGGTGCGACTTGATGGCCATTTCAACCAGATCGCGAATGATCGTCTCGACGTCGCGGCCGACGTAACCGACTTCGGTAAATTTCGTCGCCTCGATCTTGATGAAGGGTGCATTGGCCAGACGAGCCAGTCGGCGGGCAATCTCGGTCTTGCCGACCCCCGTCGGTCCGATCATCAGGATGTTCTTCGGCGTGATTTCCTGACGCAGCGGCTCGGCCACCTGCGAACGCCGCCAGCGGTTGCGCAGCGCGATGGCGACCGCCTTCTTGGCGTTCTTCTGACCGACGATGTGCTTGTCGAGTTCGGAAACGATTTCCTGCGGCGTCATCGCGCTCATTCGAGCACCTCGATCGTGAAATTGCGGTTGGTGTAGATGCAGATGTCGCCGGCGATTTCCAGCGACTTGGTAACGATCTCGCGCGGGCTCAATTCGGTATTTTCCAGCAAGGCACGGGCCGCACTCTGCGCGTAGGAGCCGCCGGAACCGATGGCAACGATACCCTGCTCCGGCTCCAGCACATCACCGTTGCCGGTGATGATCAACGAAACCTCCTTGTCGGCCACCGACAGCATGGCTTCGAGCCGACGCAGGGCACGGTCGGAACGCCAGTCCTTGGCTAGCTCGACGGCCGAACGCAGCAGGTTGCCCTGATGCTTGTCGAGCTTGGCCTCGAAGCGCTCGAACAGCGTGAAGGCATCGGCCGTGCCGCCGGCGAAGCCGGCCAGAATGCGGCCGTTGTACAGTCGCCGCACCTTCCTGGCGGTAGCCTTGATGACGATGTTGCCAAGTGTGACCTGACCATCGCCGGCCATGGCGACGGAATTGCCCCGGCGCACCGACAGGATAGTCGTGCCGTGATATTGCTCCATGATTTGACCCTCAAGACTTGGGAACGAGAATGCGCGCCTGCTTGTTGAGGCCGACTACGGCCATCAGCTCGGCGACCAGATGATTCGGGCTGCGAATGACGATATCGCGCCCCGCTGCCTTGTACGGCGCCAGACGGTTGACCAGTTGCCCGGCCGAAACGAAATCGAGCCGGCACACGCCGGAAAAGTCGATGATTGGCTGTTCGACGCCCTCGATGACCGCCACCAGCTCGTCAAAGCGGCAGCCCTTGAGTTCGCCCGACAAATAATAGGCATCGTCCGCCGGGCGAGCCGTGGCAGCAGAGACCGCGGGGGCCACGGCAGCCACGCGCGGCTCCCACGACGGTGGCGACAGCTCGAAGGTCACGGCGTAATCGACGGCTCGCTCTTCGAACGCATCCTGCGTGCCATGCCGCTGCAGCAACTCCAGCAACAGGCGCCAGGACGCTTCGTGGGCGGTGTCGCCAGCGACCATGCGGCTATTCAAACGGTCAATAAAGACGTCAGTGCCACTCAGCACAACCGACAGCCGGGTCTTTCTGGCACGGCTGAGCAGATCGGCCAGCTGCCCCGCGACCTCGTCGTCGCAACCGATCAGTTTGGTGCAATCGACCGTAATCTGCGCCTTTTGCTCGATCAGCTTGGCCAGCTCGCTGACCGGCAAGGCACCTTCCGCGGTCAACACGCCCTGCAGGAATATCTTGCGCGGACCGACTGACCCTGCCGCCTGCCTGGCGTCCGGCGACTCTTTCGACCAGGTGGGTGGCGACATTTCGCAGGCTTCGGCGTAATCGGCGCCGAGCTTTTCAAAAGCGGCCCGCTCGCCGGTCGCCTGCAACAGATCGAACAGCAGGAGCCAGAAACGCCGGCCTTCCCGGCCGCGGTAGGAGCGGACAAAGGTCTCGAGCAGCGAGCGGGCGGCGCCGTCCTGGCCGTTGGCATAGAGGACGACAACCTGTTCGACGCAGGCTTGCAACGGGTCGTCGTCCTGATTGACGTCGATGCCCATGACGCTGGATTCGGTGAAATCATCGCTGTCGAAATCGTCGATGCTGAAATCGGAATCAGCCACCGGTGCTTGCTGAGGTGCTGCTGCCAGCTTGCCTTGAGGCTTGCAGGCGGCGGGTGCGGGCTGGGGCCTGGTTGGCTTGCCGGGGGAAAATTCCAGATCCGGCAGCGGCTCGGGCAGTGGCTTGGCTTGATCCTCGGCCGGCGCTACCGGCACCTTGGCCTCGGGCAGCAGGTCCGGTGCACGCGGACGGGCGGCCGGCCTTTCGGGCATCTTTTTGTCCTGCTTCTTGAAAAAGGAAAAAACCATGACAACTCCGCATGCGGGACAGTAGTTTTAGCATGCCCTCGGACTTCACGCAACGAGCAAGCCTACCAGTACCAGGAGGAGTGCCAGGACCGGCCCGAATGGCTGATCCAGCCCGAGCGCCAGGGCAAACGCCGCGACATAGGCCAGGACGCCGATGGCCAGGGCCCAGCGCAGGCCGGAGCGCCAGTCGGCGGCGCGCCGGAAGGCCAGCCACGGCGGAATGAAGACCAGGGCAAAAGCGCCCATGACGCCCAGGCTCATCGTCGCCATGGCCAGGCTGAGCGCCGCCAGCAGATCGAAGCCGACCTGCGTCGGCCAGGCGGCCAGGCCGCGCAAGCGAAAGAGATCGGGATAAATGCGGGCCAGCAACAAACGGGGCGACAAGGCGCGCAGGGCGAGCAAGGCGACAAGGCCGCCGCTGGCGACCGGCCAGAGCTGCTCGCTGCCGGCAAAATAGAGCTGGCCGTCGAACAGGGCATGACCGAGGCGTTCGGCCAGCGGGGCGTTGGCGGCGAGCAGCACGGCGCCGGCCCAGCCAGCCAGCAGCAATAGCGCATCGGAGGCGCCGCCGGACAGGCGCCGGGCAAACAGGCGCCGACCGGCCCCGGCCAGCGCCGCCGTGACCAGCCCGCCAAGCACCGGCGCCATGCCGGCGACCAGGGCGAGCAAGGCACCGGCCGCAGCGACATGCGAATAGGCCAGCGCGGCCAGCCATTCGTCGCGCAGACGCAGGTAGCAGCCGAGTACCGGCAGCACGATGGCGCAGGCCAGGCCGGTCAAAAAAGGAATCAGGAAAAGTTCAGCCGACATCGTTGCCCCGCAGACCGATCACCCGGTCGCAAACGGCGTCGACGAAGGCCGTGTCGTGGCTGACAACGAGGATGCCGGCCCCGGCCGCTGCCTGGTCGCGCAGGTGTTCGGTCAGGTGGGCAACGCCGGCGACGTCGAGGTTGTTGGTCGGCTCGTCGAGCAGGACCAGATCGGCCGGCGCCTGCAGGATGGCCCACAGCGTCAGGTAGTGACGCTGGCCACCGGACAGTTTGTCGAGCCGGATGTCGAGGCGATCGGCCAGCCAGGCGGGCAGGCCGACGGGGCTGGCGCCGGTCAGTGTCAGCAGTTCGCGGCCGGACAGGGGCATGCCGACAACCGGCGGCACGTCCTGGCGCTGCAGGGCCAGGCGGAGGCCGGGGCGCTGCTCGATGCGTCCGGAAAACACTTTGGCCCGGCCGGCAAAAGCGGCCAGCAACGTGCTTTTGCCGACGCCGTTGGGGCCGGTCAGGCCGACGATTTCGCCGGCCGCAATGGTCAAGTCGAGTGGCTGCGTCGCCGGCTGCTGCCAGCCGACGACCAGCTGCTCAGCGCGGAGAAGACCGTTCACCGCACTCCTTTCAACAGGCGTTGCACGGTATCGTCAAACAGCCCGAACAAGTCCTTGGCCTCCTCCGTGCCGCCTACCGTGTAAGGCAGCAGAACGGCCGGCAGGCCGGTCTTTCCGGCCATCCACTGGCTCGGCCCTTCCTGCTGGTAGGCCGCACGCAGCACCATTTTGGCCGGCGCGCTTTGCTGACGAGCCAGCAGGCCGCTCAGATGGCCGCTGGTCGGCTCGACACCGGGTTTCGGTTCAAGCGCGCCGACTTCCTTCATGCCCAGCCAGTTGAGCAGATAAACGAAGGAGGCGTGATGAACAAGCACCGGAACGCCCTTGAGCGGCGCCGCCTCCTTCTGCCAACGCGCCAACGCCGTCTGCCACTTGCCGGCAAAGGCCTGGTAGCCGGCTTGATAGGCAGCGGCGTTGGCGACGTCGAGCTCGGCCATGCGCGCCGTCAGCGCCTCGCCGACCCTGAGCACATTGCGCGGATCGAGGTGGGTGTGCGGATTGCCGGCGGCATGGACGTCGCCGTGAGCGCGATCGAGCGTCGTCGGCACATCCAGGCGATTGACGAAGCCGGCCGCCTCGAAATACCCCGGCTGACCGGGCTGGATGGCTGCATTTCCTGAATCGCGCAGGACCACCGGCAACCAGCCGATCTCCAGATCGGCGCCGGCGGCGATGACCAGACTGGCCAGCCGCGCCCGCGCCAGCAACGACGGCTTGGCCTCGATGCGGTGCGGGTCCTGGAAGGCGGTGGTCGCCGTGTAGACCTTGACCTTGCTGCCACCGATTTCCTGCGCCAGGGCGCCCCATTCCGGCACCGTGGCGAAGATTTTGAGGTCGGCCTGGGCGGCTCCCACGGTCAACCCGAAAAAACAGGCAAAAATGAAATGTTTCATCGCCGGCTCCTAGAACTTGTGTGCGCCGTGGGCGCCCAGGCTCATGATGTACTGCAGGGTCAGCTGATGGTCGGTGATGCCCAGCATCGACTGGTCCTGCGCGAGTTGCAGACGAACGCGCGAGAACTCGCTCCAGCTATAGTCGACCATCACGGACGCCTTCTTCGGCCGGTAGCTGTCGATGACCAGCTTGGCCGCGTTGATGCCGAAATCGCGCGTGCCGCTGTCGAGCTGCTCGTAACGAACGCCGGCGCGCCATTGCGGCGTGAAGCGGAAGACGCTCTGGGCGTACCAGCCGGACTGGTTAGTCTTGTAGGCGCTATCGGCCGCGGCATGGCACGGGCTGACAGAATCGTCTGAACTGCAGTTCAGACCGCCTTTTTCCTCACGCACAAAATATTCGCTTTGAAACTTGAAGTTCTGATACTTCGGATTGCCGTTCGGCGCCCATTTCCAGACAAAATCAGCCAGCCAGGTCGCCGAATCGCCGGTGAATTTCCCCAGAGCCTCGCTGCCATTGTTGTCCTCGAAATGTGCCGAGCGGTTACTGGCCTTTGTTTTCAAATATGACACCCCGGCCCGCCACTCATTGGAATGACCGACATCGCCACCGATGTGGGCAAAAATCGCCCCGGCACCGGCCGCGTTCTTGTTGCGATCCGTCCCCGGAAAGGTGGCGCCACGCCCGGCCTCGGCGCCGAACTCAAGGAAAACCGGCGTCGGCGCCAGCCATTTGAGCTGTACGCCGTCCTGCGCGTAGCTGCCATGCTCGCCGAACATCGCCCGGTACATGAGCGGTGCATCGGCGAAATCCCACATGTGCGGATGCTGCTCGTTGATATAGCCGACGCCCGAACGGAAACGACCGCCTTTCAGACCGATGCCGCTGCCGATGCCGAGCGACCGGAACCAGGCCTCCTCGACCTCGACCGTGCCGTCGAGCACGGCGAGAATGGCCTGGCCACGCCAGTTGGGATCGATATTGGCGGCCAGCACGAGCTCGGAATGATTGACCGAGAAGCCGCGCTTGTTGATACCCTCAATGGTGCCGGCCGCGTGATCGTCGTGACCGCCGGCCGGAACGAAGCCGGTAATGCCGCGCTCGGCAACATCCTTCATGGACTTGTACTGACCCTGGAGGATCAGCGACACCTCGGGATTGAAACCGCTGGCCGTCGCCCCGCTCGTTGCACGGGCCTGCGCCGCCGGGCGGCTATCCACCGGCGGCGCGGCCGGCCTGGCTTCGGGCCTGGCCTGGGCTTCGGGCCTGGCCTGGGCTTCGGCCTGAACCAGCTTCTGTTCGAGCGCGGCAATGCGCTGCTCGTAGGTTTTTTTCATGTCGTCAATCTGGGCCCGAATGGCCGCCAGATCGGTATCGGAAGCGGCTTGCGCGCCGCATGAGGCGGCCAGCAAGGCCGCCATGGCAAAAGACTTTTGCATGGGAATTTCCTGAAATTGCGTGACAAGCGGCCGACCGCGGGAATCCCACGGTCAACCGGATTTATTACGTAAAAACGTAAAAAACGGGCAATTTCAGAAAAGGGGCGGGCCCTGCTGGGTCGCGATGGGCGCCGGGAAGGCAGTGCGGCCATGGGCCGAAAACGACGCCGGTACCAGCTGAACAGCCAGCACCGGCGGCAAAGCAAGCAGCGATGGCAAGGCCGCGCCAAGGTCATGTGCCGCCAGACAGAGCTGGCAGGCATGCGTCGGCAAACCCTGCTCGTTGCCCGCCGCGTGCTCGACGGCGTGCGCCCCCGTCGCCAGTTGGGCGAAGAAGACTGCGAAAACGAGAAGGAGAGAGCGCAGATGAAGCATCTATTCAGTTTATCAGGGCTGCATTACGGTCGGATGGCATGGCGAGCTTATCAGTCAACCTGCACCAACAAACCTTTGAGGTATTCACCTTCCGGGAAATTCAAGGCCACCGGATGGTCGGCGGCACCCGACAGGCGACGGACGATGCGCGCACTGCGCCCGGCATCGAGCGCCGAGTCGGCAATGATTTTCTGGAACATCTCCAGCCCGACACCGCCGGAGCACGAATAGGTCATCAAGAGCCCGCCCGGCTTGAGCAATCGGCAGCCGAGGATGTTGATGTCCTTGTAGGCCTTCGCCGCGCGGTCGGCATGGGCTGCGGACGGGGCAAACTTGGGCGGATCGAGGACGATCAGGTCGAACAGCTTGCCGGCCTTGCGGAAATCGCGCAGCGCCTGGAAAACGTCGGCCTCCTGCCATTGCGCCCGCTCGGCCGGCAATGTCGGATTGAGCGCCAGATTGGCCTGCGCCTGGGCCAGCGCCGGGCCGGAGGAATCGATGGACAGCACGCTCTTGGCGCCACCGGCCAGCGCCTGCAACGAAAAGCCGCCGGTGTAGCAGAAGCAGTTCAGCACGTCCTTGCCGGCCGACAACTGGCCGAGCAAGGCGCGGTTCTCGCGCTGGTCGAGATAGAAACCGGTCTTGTGGCCACCGGCAATGTCAATCGCCAGACGGACCCCGTTTTCGTCGATGGAGAGCGGCGTCTTCGGCGCCTCGCCATGCAGCCAGCCGGTCGTCGGGCCCAGCCCTTCGAGGCCGCGCACGTCGGAATCGGAACGCTCATAAACGCGGGCACAGCCGGTCGCCTTGACCAGCCCGGCGACGATGGCGTTACGCCATTTGTCGGCCCCGGCCGAGGTCAGCTGGACAACCACCGTATCGCCGTACTGGTCGGCGATGACGCCGGGCAGGCCGTCGGATTCGGCATGGATCAGGCGCAGGCCCTGCTGGCCGCGCAGTTCCGGCAGCGACTGGCGGAGCGCCACGGCCGCCGCAACGCGCCGTTTGAAGAAGGCGTCGTCAATCGACTCCTCGGCGTCAAAGGTCCAGAAACGCGCGCGAATCTGCGACTTCGGACTGTAGGCGGCGCGCCCGAGCGGGCGCAGGTTGTCGGCCAGCACCTCGACCGTATCGCCCGGCCGCGCCCGGCCTTCAAGACGGCCGACCGAACCGGCAAACAACCAGGGGTGATGCTTGAACGCCGAACGTTCCTTGCCCGGAAGCAGAATCAGCTGAGCCATGTTTTTCCCGATCTCAAAAACAAGAAGCCCCGGTTACCTTGCGGCAACCGGGGCTCGGAATACTGGCGAAAACTTAAGCGCCCAGAGCCTTGCGGTTGCGCTTGTGACATTCCGCGGCGTACATGACCTTGAACATGGTTTTGCCCAGGCCCTTGAACAGGCGCTTGGTGGACTTGGAAATGCAGCGGCGCTCCAGCGAGGAACGACGGGTACGGTTGATGGTAGCGGCCATGAAAACTCCTTGAATCCAGCGAATTTGCGAAACCGCAGAGGATAGCGCCCTGCGGAGCTATCGTCAACGAAGCCTTGATTTTTGGCCGATTTTTCCGGTTGACCGTAAGAAACGAAACCTATTTCGCCTTGGCCCGCGGATGGGCCGAATCGTAGACCTTGGCCAGATGCTGGAAGTCGAGATGGGTATAAACCTGCGTCGAGGCGATGCTGGCGTGGCCGAGCATTTCCTGCACGGCGCGCAGGTCGCCCGAAGATTGCAGAACGTGCGAGGCGAACGAGTGGCGCAGCATGTGCGGATGGACGTGGGTCGGAAGACCGAGTAACACAGCCCGTCGAGCCAGCCGCGACTCGACCAGACGCGGACTGATGCGCCCGCCACGCTGGCCGACGAACAGGGCTTTTTCTTCGAGTTTGGCCAATTCGTCGCGCAGCCCAGCCCACGCCGCCAGCGCCTCGCGCGCCTTGCTGCCGACCGGGACCAGGCGCAGCTTGCTACGCTTGCCAAGCACGCGAATCTCGCCTTCATGCGCCACACTGTCGAGCACCTCGCAATCGAGCGAAACCAGCTCGGCCAGGCGCAGGCCGGACGAATAGAACAGCTCGAACATGGCCAGATCACGGGCACCCTGCACCGGATCGTCGTCCTCGAATGGGGCCAGCAGGCGGGCTGTTTCATCTACGGACAAGGCCTTGGGCAACAATCGCGGCGATTTCGGTGGCCGGATGCCATCGCAGGGGTTGGCCTTGACTAGCCCGCGCTCACCGAGCCAGCCGAAAAATCCGCGCCAGGCCGACAGTGTCCGCGCCAACGAGCGGCCGCCCAGTCCCTGACCATGAAGCTGGGCGACAAAACGGCGGATGTGATGAACGAGCAGGTCGTTCAGCGGGGTTTCACCCGTCACCGCCAGCAGTTTTTGCAGATCGCGCCGGTAGTTTGAAACGGTGTGCGGCGACAGCCGGCGCTGATCCGACAATTCGGCCAGCCAGGCGTCGACCGCAGCAGCCGGGTTCACAATGTGCTCTTGGTCACTCTGGCCAGGGCGGCGGAAACCATTTCGCCGAGGCGTTCGAGGTACAACGTCCCCATGTCGGCGTAGAAGCGCTGCGCTTCCTCGCTGCCCAGCGCGATCATGCCGGTGGTGCCGCCGCCGTTGCGCAGGGCGATCAACGCTTGCGAACGAATGTGGGAAGCCGCCTCGCCAAACCACGAGGTCGTGCCGAAACCGGCCGTCGAGCCGCAATACGGCCGGGCCAGCGTTTCGGCGAAAACCTGCAGTTCCTCGCTGACGGCGGCGAATTCCGGCAAATCCTCGATGCCTTCCGGCTTGTCCCACAGGCGCAAAGCAACATGCGGCACAGCGAAGTCATCACGCAGATGGAAGTTGAGCAGATGGATCACCGCCTGAAAGGTCTCGGCGGCAATCAAAGCGACCGACAGGCGATGCACCTTCTCGCTGATCTGGTCGTTTTCCTCGCCAAACGAAATCAGCTCGGCCAGCTTGCTTTCGGTCGCCCGGTTCTTGTCGCGCAGCGTCAGCATCTGGCGCTCGGCCAGCGACACGGTGCGGCCGCCGTGCGGATGCGGCACGAAAATCTGGGCCATCAGGTCAGCGTACTGCTCGAAAAAGCCCGGATTGTTTTTCAGGTAGTCCGCGATTTCTTCGGGGAACATGGCGCTCATAATTCAATTTCTCCAGTAAATACCGTTACCGCCGGGCCGGTCATCAACACCGGCCGCTCGCCGCCGCCCCAGGCAATGTTCAGGTCGCCGCCGCGCGTCGTGACGCGGACCGGCGAATCGAGCAGGCCGCGGCGAATGCCGGCGACCACCGCCGCACAGGCACCGGTGCCGCAGGCCATCGTTTCACCCGCGCCGCGTTCATAAACGCGCAGCTTGATGGCGTGGCGGTCGACAATCTGCATGAACCCCGCGTTGACCCGCTGCGGGAAGCGGGGATGTTTTTCGATCAATGGGCCATGCTCGCCGACCGGCGCGGTATCGACGCTACCCACGACCTGTACGGCATGCGGATTGCCCATCGAGACAACGCTGGTTTCCAGTGTTTCGTCGGCCACGTCGAGCATATGCACGATCACGTCGTCGTCAGCCAGAAAGGGGATTTCGGCCGGCAAAAACCGGGGAGTTCCCATGTCGACCGTGACATTGCCATCGCCTTCGAGGCGCGGCGTGATCAGGCCCTTCATCGTCTCGACACGAATCTCGCGCTTGTCGGTCAGGCCCTGGTCGTGCACAAAACGCACGAAACAGCGCGCCCCATTGCCACACTGCTCGACCTCGCCACCATCGGCATTGAAGATGCGATAACGGAAATCGACACCCGCTTGCGTCGCCTTTTCGACCAGCAGAATCTGGTCGCAGCCGACGCCGAAATGGCGATCGCCCAGATAGTAGAGCTGTTCCGGCGTCAGCGCCAGTGACTGGCGAATGCCGTCAAGGACAATAAAATCGTTGCCCAGGCCGTGCATTTTTGAAAATTTGAGTTTCACGTACTGCCTCACCAAATGATTTAAAAAAGCATAGCAGAGACAGGGAGTTGCCTCAAAACCTTAAAGTTTCTTCTCCATCACGAAATCGTCCATGACGTAGCCGTGGCCGATGTCGTCGACGATCGCTTCACGCACGACAAAGCCGTATTTCTTGTACGAGTTGATCGCCTTTTCGTTGCGTTTGTTCACAGCCAGAACAACACAGGGATAGCCTTCTTTTTTTGCCCGCGCCGCGACGTGGGTGATCAACTGGCCGCCAACGCCCTGACGCTGCACGTCGGGGTGGATATACAGTTTATCGAGCTTGAATTCACCCTTGTAAATCTCGCTGAAGGCGAAGCCGACGCGGCGATCACCGAGAAAGGCCTGATCTAGCCATTTGTGCAAATCCTCGAGATCGTCGTACAGGCGCTCATGGCCGTAGCGCTGCTCGAGCATGAAATCGATCTGTTCCTGCGTGATGATTCCGGGGTAGGAGGCCTGCCAGATTTCGCGGGCCAGGGCCGAGATCGCCGGCACATCGGGCGGCGTCACGGGACGGATTTCAACTTTCAGGCTGTTCATTGGTAAAACCTCTGTTCTCCGGGTGGCCGGGTCTTGAAGCGCTTGTGCAACCAGAAATACTGCTCCGGCATGCGCAGCACCTGGCTTTCGATAAATCGGTTCATGAATTCGGTATCGGCCTCGACGCTTTCACCGGGGAAATTCTCCCAGGGCGGCATGACCTCGACCTCGTAGCCATCTTGCATCTGGTGGCAGATGACCGGCACGACGCGCGCATTGGTCAGGCGGACCAACCGCGACAGCGCCGGAATCGTCGCCGCCTGGACGCCAAAAAAGGGGACGAAAATCGATTCCTTGGGACCGAAATCCATGTCCGGCAGGTAGTAAAACGGGTGTCCGTCCTTCATGGCCCTGACAATCTTGCGCATCCCATCCTGGCGCGAGAGGAGTATCGCCTCGTTGAAACGCATCCGGCCATCATAAAGCAACTTGTTGAGAACCGGATTTTTCTGGTTCGAGAAGACGCTGCATCCGGTCACATGCATCGAGATCACCGTCCCGCCGGCATCCAGCCCGACGAAATGCGGCGAAAGCATGATCACCGGCCGGCCTTCGGGATCGCTCAGATGCTCGACCCCGTGAATGCGGATGATGCGCTCCAGGCGCTCCCTGGACGCCCACCAGCCCAGCGTGCGATCAAGTACAGCCTGGGCGAAGGCAACGAAATGACGGCGCGCCAACGCCTCCCGCTCGGCTTCGCTTTTCTCCGGAAAGCACAGGCGCAGGTTGGTCAGTGCCACTTCGCGCCGGCTACGACCCAGGGCATAGAGCAGACGCCCCAGCCCACTCCCCAGGCTGCGCAGCACGGACAGCGGCAACCAATGCAGCAGCCAGAGAAAACCGACCAATAAATGGGTTAGGAAATTCTTCAAAAATTCACTCCGCCGGCGGCGCGTCGGCACCGGCCGGGCGTTTGTATCGGTTGTAGCCCCACAAATACTGCGTTGGGCACTGGCGGATCAGCGTCTCAATTTCGATATTTATCTGCTGCGCCCGGTCGACCGTGGAACCCGCCAGCGGGTTTACTGGCGGCTGAAAATGCACACGGTAACCACGTCCGCCAGGCAGACGCTCACCCCAGGTCAGCAAAGAGGCGGCTCCGGTTTCAGTCAGGCGTGCCGCCAGCGTCATCGTGTAGGCATAGCGGCCAAAGAATTTGAGCCAGGCACCCTCCCCTGTCTTCGGGGCCTGATCCGGCAGCATCCCGACCATTTCGCCTTTTTTCAGCGCCTTGATCAGGGCGCGCACACCTGAGAGATCGGCTGGTGCGAGATGCAGGTGAGCGCGCTTGCGGCCCGTCAGGATCAGTTCCTGGGCTACCGCTGATTTTGGTGCGCGGTAAAGCACCGTGATGTCACCAAAAGAGGAAAGATACTGCGCGGTAATCTCGAAACAGCCAAGGTGCGGCGTCAGAAACACGATGCCCTTGCCGGCTTTTTGCGCCGCCTCGACATGCCCCCAGCCCACCACGTCGGCCACCAGCGGAATCGCTTCCTCAAGCGGGCGCATCCAGATGCGGGCCAGTTCCAGCATCTGCTTGCCTGTTTCAGCCGCCACCTTGCCCCGCAATAACGAGGGGAGGCCGGCCTGCGCCATGTTTTCCCGCAGATGGCGCCGATAGGTCGGCGACAGCCAGTAAGTCAGGCGTCCGATCAAGCCGCCCAACAGGTGCAGGACGCCCAGGGGCAGGCGGGAAAGGATGCGAAAGATAAAAACCATGAAGCCCCGGGGGTTGAATCCCCCTCAGAAAAGTTTAATATTATCCGTTCGCCGAGTTAAACAGACAACTTGCGGGGCGACTAATAAATACTGCTAAAGCGTCACCGCTCGTGGTCCGAAGCAGGTAGCGCCGGACAAAAGGACCACTGGAGCTTCACATGAGCGAATATTTCTTCACTTCCGAATCGGTCGGCGAAGGCCACCCGGACAAGGTTGCCGACCAGATTTCCGACGCCATCCTCGACGCCATCCTGGCTCAGGACAAGCATTCCCGCGTTGCCGCCGAAACCCTGTGCAATACCGGCCTGGTCGTTCTGGCCGGTGAAATCACCACCAGCGCCAATGTCGATTACATCCAGGTTGCCCGCGACACCATCAAGCGCATCGGCTACGACAATACCGACTACGGCATCGACTACAAGGGTTGTGCCGTGCTGGTGGCCTACGACAAGCAGAGCCCGGACATCGCCCAGGGCGTCAACAAGGCCTACGACGACGACCTTGGCCAGGGTGCCGGCGACCAGGGCCTGATGTTCGGCTACGCCTGTGACGAAACCCCGTCACTGATGCCGCTGCCGATCTACCTGTCGCACCGCCTGGTCGAGCGCCAGGCCATGCTGCGCAAGGATGGTCGCCTGCCGTGGGCACGCCCGGACGCCAAGTCGCAGGTCACCATCCGCTACGTCGACGGCAAGCCACACTCGATCGACACCGTCGTGCTGTCCACCCAGCATTCGCCGGACATCAGCCTGGAAGACCTGCGCGAAGCAACCATCGAGCAGATCATCAAGCCGGTACTGCCCAAGGAACTGATCAAGGGCGACATCAAGTATCTGGTCAACCCGACCGGCCGCTTCGTCGTCGGCGGCCCGCAGGGCGACTGCGGCCTGACCGGCCGCAAGATCATCGTCGACACCTACGGCGGTGCCGCCCCGCATGGCGGCGGTGCCTTCTCGGGCAAGGATCCTTCCAAGGTTGACCGTTCGGCCGCCTACGCCACCCGCTACGTGGCCAAGAACATCGTC
>JAUYEI010000076.1 GCA_030691385.1 Azonexus sp. | reverse complement strand
ACCTACGATAATGATTCGATCAAAACAGGACAACACCCCATGCCGGTTCGTCGCGTACCGATCCACCAATCCTATGCTTGCCGACATGATCGACTCCACGCCCATTCGTCAGGATTGCATCGTAACCCCTGTTTGGTTCCGGCTCGTCCGGCTTAGGGAAAAGTAGAACAATTCGTCATCCTCGCGAAAGTGGGGAACCAGTGCGTTGAATCTTATGGATTCCCGCTTTCGCGGGAATGACACGAATTAACCGCCTCACGAGGGCGTTGCCCTATGGTTTGGCCTGATGGATGCGGTTGCTGACCTTTTCCAGCGCATCGAGCACGCGGGCCGCATTGAATGGCTTGATGATGAAGCCGCTGGCGCCGTTCATGATTGACTCCTGAACGGTTTCCGGATCGGAATTGCCGGTCACCATGACGATTTCGATTGCCGGGTTGGCTGCCTTGATTTCGCACAGCGCCTCGATGCCGCTCTTCTCCGGCATCATGACGTCCATGCAGACGATGTCCGGCTTCAGGCGAGCGACGATGTCGATGGCCGCCTGCCCGTTGCGGGCCTCGCCGATGACATCATATTCCTCGCCACGCAACATGGCGCGCAGGATGCTGCGCATCATGTCGTTGTCTTCGGCGATGACAATGGTGATCCGTCGTCTGACCATGTTCAGGCGGCGTCAGCCCGGCAGAGGCCGTCCCGACCCTGTCGTTTGGCACGCAGCAGGGCCCTGCCGGCTGCCTGGATGAGATCTTCGGGCGGGTTGTCGAAGCCGGGGGCGGCCGAGGCGAGTCCGATGCTCAGGGTGACCAGCCCGCCGGGCGAGGAGGCATGCTCGATATTGAGTTCGCGGATGGCCTGACGGATTTTTTCGGCCACGATCAGGGCGCCGCCGATGGTGGTTTCGGGCAGCACAACGGCGAATTCCTCGCCGCCGTAGCGGGCCACGATGTCCGACGGCCGTTCGGTGTTCTGGCGAATGACCCGGGCGATCCGGCGCAGGCAGTCGTCGCCCGCCTGGTGGCCGTAGGTATCGTTGTACAGCTTGAAGTAGTCGACATCGCACATCATCATCGCGATGCTGTTCGAGTGACGACGCGCCCGGCGCCATTCGATGGAAATTGTCTCGTCGAAGTAGCGCCGGTTGGCGACGCCGGTCAGGCCATCGCTCGACGTAATACGCACCAGTTCCTGATTGGCGGCATCCAGCTTGCGGGTGAGCCCGATCAGCGACGAACGCATGAGGACGATGCGCTGCATGGCCCGGATCTTTGCCCCGAGCACGATCTCGCTGACCGGCTTGAGCAGGTAGTCGTCGCCACCGGCGGCGATGCCCTTTTCGATGCTGGCCTCATCGTCACGGGATGACAGGAAAATGATCGGTGTCCATTCGCCCGGGGTTTCCGTCGCCCGGATGCGCTGGGCGAGGAGAAAACCATCCATGTCGGGCAGGGATAGGTCGAGCAGGACAAGATCCGGTCGCGCCCGCGCGAATTTTTCCAGCGCCTCGTCGCCGGTCGCGGCCGAAAGCGTTGTGACGCCCAGTCTTTCCATCTGCTCGACAGGCAGGTGGCAGGTGGAGCGACTGTCTTCGACGACGAGAATTTTCATGGTTTCTGCCGGGCCTCGATCAACGCAGTCTAGCGGCAATATCGGTTGAAGAAAACCAGGGCGGCAATCGAAACGGTAATGGCGGCAGCAGCCCAGCCTATCCCCCCGTACAGTGCACGGCTGGCCTGATAGTGCGCGGCACGTTGCTTGAACTGGAAATAGCGCTGAAACTCGCCAAGGGTCAGCAGGGCGGCAAACACGAAGAAAATCATGCCGCAGAACATGAAGATGATGATGCCGTTGGTCAGTTCACGGCAGGCACCGGCTGCGCGGTTGAGATAGAGCAGGATGCCGTCGGTACGGAAGGCAAAGCTGCCGATGAAAAAGGCCAGTCCGGCAAAAAGGCTGATCAGGCCGATGACCAGCCAGGTCTGCCAGCGCTTGAGTTGGGTGATTAGCCTGGATATTTCTTCGATGAACCACTTCATGTGTTTTTGCTGATATTTCCACTGTGGCGGTGTGCTAAATTTGGCGGATATAAAACAAGAAAGGCAGATTATCATGGCGGAGCCGACTGCAAGCAATTCTGCAACAATGTTACGCCTTGCCGGGGCGCTCAAATCACCGCGTAGCAAGCGAATTGGAAAATGGCTGGCGGGCATTTTTGTGGTTTTCGGCGTGCTGGGATTTTTTGCCGCGCCGCCACTGCTCAAATCGATTTTGCAGAAACAGCTTTCGGCGCAGTTGCATCGCGAAGTCAGCATCGAAAACATCGACATTAATCCGTACGGCTTGTCGGCGAAGATCAGTGGTTTTTCGATCAAGGCCGAGGGCAGCAAGGAAGTGGCCGGTTTTGACGAGCTTTTCGTCAATCTTTCGTCAGCTTCCATTTTCAAATTCGCTGCCGTCGTCGATGAAGTTCGCCTGCAAGGTCTGCGCGTCGCGGTGTCCCGTGTTGCCGAGGGGCGCTATGACATTTCCGATCTGCTCGACGAGTGGATGAAGCCCAAGGACGAGCCTGAGTCCAGCACGCCGCGCTTCTCGGTGAACAACATTCAGTTGACCAACGGCAAGATCGTTTTCGATGACCAGCCCAAGGGCAAGGTGCACACGATCAGCGACATCAATCTGGCACTGCCTTTCGTATCCAGCCTGCCCTACCATACCGATATTCTGGTCAATCCTTCGTTTTCAGCCACTATCAATGGTTCGCCGCTGGCCCTGACCGGCGACAGCAAGCCGTTTTCGGAGACCCACGAAAGCCGGCTCAATCTTGATCTGGATCGTTTCGACCTGGCTGGCCTGCAGCCCTACCTGCCGGATTCGCTGCCATTCCGGCTCAAGTCGGGAACCCTCGACTCTGAATTGAAGGCGATCTTCAGGGAAGTCTCGAACCAGGTTTATTCCGTTTCGGTCGTCGGTGCCGTCCATGTTTCCGGGCTGGCGCTGACTGAAAGCGAGGGCCAGCCGCTGCTTGGCTGGAAACGTCTGGACATCGAACTCGACAATGCCGACCCGATCAACAGCAAGGTCGCCGTCAAGCGCGTCGGGCTTGATGGCCTCGATGTCGCGCTGGCGGTCAACAAGCAGGGTGAATTCAATGTCATGCGGGTTGCTGACAGGCTGGCCAAGCCGGTCGCGGCAACGCCGGAGCCCAAACCGGCACCGGCCAAACCGTTTGAGTGGTCACTCGGTGAGTTCGCCATGACCAACGGCCTGATCCGCTGGCAGGACGAATCCAATCTGACGCCGGTGGCCGGTGAGGTGCGCAACCTGCTGGTCAGCGTCGGCAAGGTCGACAGCAAGTTGGTCGAGCCGATCGAAATCGGCGAGGTGAGCTATCAGATCGACCTCGGCGAGCGTTTCCGCGTCGAGAAAATGGCCATCAAGGGTATCAAGGTTGATCTGCCGGCCCATCGTGTCGACATTGCCGAGGTAACCAACAGCGGAACCCGCGCCCGCATGCTGCGCAACAAGGCCGGCAAGATCGAATGGGTTAGTTCGCCGGTCCTCAAGGTTGTCCGGGCGACCAATGCCGAGAAGGACACCAAGGCCAAGGCAGTGGCCGAGGCTACCGGAACGCAGGAGTGGATCGGCAAGGTGGGCAAGCTGGCAGTCGAAGACCTTGGTTTCCATTTTGAGGATCGCTCCCTGCAGCAGGTGGCGGTACAGGACATCGAGGGATTCAATCTGCTTGGCCAGGAGCTGACCAACGAGCCGAACAAGAAGGGCACGATTTCGCTGAAGACCAAGATCAACAAGAAGGGCAGCCTGAATGTCGATGGCAGCCTGCAGATCTATCCGCTCGACGTGGCAGTCAAGGTCGATACCGTGGCCATCCCGCTGCTGCCGCTGGAGCCATACTTCGGCCAGTTCCTCAATATTTCGCTGACGCGTGGCCAGGTATCGAACAAGGGCGAAGCCACGGCCAAGCTTGATACGACAGGCCTCAAGGCCGGCTACAAGGGTTCCTTCACGCTGGGCGACTTTGTTGCGGTGGACAAGCTGAACAGTGCCGATTTCCTCAAGTGGAAGTCCTTGTATTTCGGCGGGATCGATTTCCGCCTCGAGCCGATGGCGATCAATATCGGCGAAATTGCCCTGACCGACTATTTCTCGCGGCTAATCCTCAATAAGGAAGGCAAGCTTAACGTCGCCGAGATCGTCAAGAAGCCCGAAGGCGAGGCGGTCGCAGCCAAGAAAGAAGAGATAAAGCCGGAAACGGCCAAGGCCGAAACGAAGGTGGCGGCCAAGGATGCCGGGCCAGCCAAGCAGCCGATCCCGATAAAGGTCGGCAAGATTACGTTGCAGAACGGCACGGTCAATTTCTCTGACTTGTTCGTCAAGCCGAATTACACGGTCAACCTGACCAAGCTCGGCGGACGAGTGACCAATCTGTCGTCGGCGGCCGATACCGTGGCTGACATGGAATTGCGTGGCCGCTATGCCAACTCGGCGCCGGTGCAGATTCTGGGCAAGCTCAATCCGCTGGCCGCCAAGTCCTACCTCGATATCAAGGCGGATATCAGCGGGGTCGATCTGGTCGGATTCTCGCCGTATTCCGGCAAGTACGCTGGCTATGCCATCGAGAAAGGCAAGCTGTCGCTCAACGTCGCCTACAAACTGGAGAACAACCAGCTGGCAGCGGAGAACCGGCTGTTCATCGACCAGTTTACCTTTGGCGAAAAGATCGAAAGTGCCGATGCGACAAAGCTGCCGGTCAATCTGGCCATTTCGCTGCTCAAGAACAATCGTGGCGAGATCGACCTCAATCTGCCGATATCCGGCTCGCTCGACGATCCGCAGTTCTCGATTGGCGGGCTGATCGTCAAGGTCATCGTCAATCTCTTCGTCAAGGCCGTCACTTCGCCGTTTGCGCTGCTTGGCTCGATGTTCGGGGGTGGCGACGAGCTGTCCAACGTCGAATTCGCCGCCGGGCGAGCCACGCTCAACGACGCGGCCGGCAAGAAGCTCGAAGTGCTGGCCAAGGCGCTCACCGAACGCAATGCCCTGAAGCTGGAAATCACCGGCCGGGCCGATCCGGAAGCCGACCGCGAAGGGGCCAAGCGCGCCGCCCTGGAACGCGCCATGCAGGCCGAAAAACTCAAGGATCTCAAGAAAGCCGGCGAAGGCAAGCCGCTCGAAGAGATCGAGATTGCGCCCGAGGAAAGCAAGACCTACCTGACCCGCGCCTACAAGGAAGCCAAGTTCCCGAAACCGCGCAACATGATTGGTCTGCAGAAGGATTTGCCGGTCGAGGAAATGGAGAAGCTCATGCTGACCAACTTGCCGGTCAGCGACGACGACGTCAAGGCGCTGGCGGCGCGCCGGGCCGAGGTGGTGCAGGGCTGGCTGGTCGACCAGGGCAAGGTGCCCCCGGAGCGGGTTTTCCTCTTGCCGCCCAAGGTCGAGGCTGATGAAAAGGGCAAGGCCAGCCGGGTTGATTTTTCGCTGAAATGAGTCGTCGATGAGTGAAACGATGGGGCTGGCGCTGATTGTCGGCGTGGTGGTGGTCATCCTGTTGCAGGTGGCGTTGTTGCTGCGTGGCAACCGGCGGCAGGACGAAGAACGTTTCCGGGCGCAGCAGGAGGCTCAGGAAAAGGGGCTCATGCGCCTTGAGCGCGAACTGCGCGAGGAACTGGCGCGTGCTCGGCGCGAGGTGGCGGAGGAGGCCTTTCGTGATCGCGAGGAAAGGGCGCAGTCGTCCAATTTGCTGGGTCAGGCACTGACGACACAGGTCGGGCAGTTCGGCACCTCGCAGGCCGAACGACTGGAGGCTTTTGCCCGCGAACTGAACCGCTTTTCGCTGGGTCTCGACGAGCGTTTCGAGCGTTTGAAAATTGCCGTCGAATCCCGGTTGACCGCAATACAGGCCGATAACGCGGTAAAACTTGAAGAAATGCGGCGGACGGTCGATGAGAAACTGCATGCGACGCTCGAGCAACGTCTCGGCGAGTCGTTCAAGCTGGTCAGCGATCGGCTGGAGCAGGTCCATCGCGGCCTTGGCGAAATGCAGACGCTGGCGGCCGGTGTCGGCGACCTCAAGCGTGTGCTGACCAACGTCAAGACGCGCGGCACCTGGGGTGAGGTGCAGCTTTCGGCGCTGCTCGAACAGTTGCTGACGGCCGAGCAGTTCGGCAGCAACGTGGCGACCAAGCCGGGCAGCAACGAGCGTGTCGATTTCGCCATTCGCCTGCCGGGCAAGGATGACGGTGCTGTCGTCTGGCTGCCGATCGACGCCAAGTACCCGATCGAGGATTACCAGCGCCTGCTCGACGCGCAGGACCGTGGCGATCCGGCCGGGGTCGAGGAGGCTTCGCGGGCCATCGAGACCCGTTTGAAGAACGAGGCCAGGAGCATCCACGAGAAATACGTGTCGCCGCCGCACACCACCGATTTTGCCTTGCTCTACCTGCCGCTCGAAGGCCTTTATGCCGAGGCACTGCGCCGTCCGGGCCTGGCCGAAACCTTGCAGCGCGACTGGCGGGTCAGCCTGACCGGGCCGACGACACTGGCGGCGATGCTCAACAGTCTGCAGATGGGCTTCCGCACGCTGGCTATCGAGCAGCGTTCGGCTGAAGTGTGGGCCGTGCTCGGGGCGGTGAAAACGGAGTTCAGCAAGTTCGGCGAGGCGCTGGCCCATACCAAGAAGAAGCTGGACGAGGCGAGCAACAGCATCAGCAAGGCAGAAACTCGGACGCGGCAACTGACGCGCCGCTTGAAGGAAGTCGAGGCGCTGCCGGTGGCAGATGCCGAACAATTGATCGGTGTGGCGGATTTCGATGGCGAAGACGAGTGAACTGGAAGCCGCCTATAAGGCGACGACTTACCGGGTGTACCTGCCCGGTGGCATCTGCGAACTGCGCATCGGTCAGCCCTGCGAAACCCTGCGCTGCTGGCTTGAAACGGCCGGCTGCGCCGAGTTCGCGCTGATTACGGCGCACAATCCGGGCGGCCAGCGCGCCGATGAGGCGACCAACGCCGAGCGTCAGTCGCAGTTGGAGTGCGAGTTGCTCGAAGGCAACTACGAACCGTATATGGCGCAGCACGAGGCTGATGCCGAAGGCTGGCCGAGCGAGGAGAGTTGTTTAGTCCCCGACCTTTCCCGCGAGGATGCCTGCGCCCTGGCGGCAGATTACGGGCAGAATGCCGTGGTATGCGGTGGCGCCGATGCGATTCCGCATCTCGTCTGGATAGAAAATAGCGAACAATGAGCAGAAGAATCGGCCGTTTCGAAGTCCGTGGCGAATTGGGGCGGGGCGCGCAAAGCGTGGTCCATCTTGGCTTTGATCCCCAGTTGCAGCGCGAAATCGCCATCAAGACCCTGCATTTCGCCACGCCCGACCCGGAGCATAAAGGCATGCTGCTTGACGAGGCGCGCACAGTCAGCCGGATGCGCCATCCGAGCATCGTGCCGATTTTCGAAGCGGGTGAGCAGGACGGCGATCTCTATCTCGTTTTCGAATACGTGCCGGGCAAAAGCCTCGGCGAATTCCTCCGGCAGAGTGGCGCCTTGCCGCCGGTCAAGGCGATTTCGATCCTGCGCCCGATCCTCGATGCGGTCGCCTATGCCCACGGACAGGGCATCATTCACCGTGATCTGAAGCCGTCGAACATTTTGCTCGATGACAACGGTACGCCGCGGGTCATGGATTTCGGCATCGCGGCGCGGGTCGACGCGTCGAGCGACCCGGCCGACCGGATTACCGGCACGCCGGGCTACATGGCGCCCGAGTACATCCTGCGGCGCCAGATCAGCGAGCGTTCGGATGTTTTTGCCGCCGGCCTGATTCTCTTTGAAATGCTCACCGGGCGCCGTGCCGTGGTTGGCGATAATGCCGGCGCGATCATGCAGCGCCTGGCCGGCGAAGATATCAAGTTGCCGCAGGATGCTGCAGTCGACGAGCAATTAAGTGCCATTTTAAACAAGGCCCTGGCGCGCGATCCGCTGCTGCGTTTTCAGACTGCGGCCCAGTTTGGCGAGGCGCTGGACAACTATCTGGACCCCGAAGAAGAGCTTCCGGCCGGCACTGGCGGTCGACAGGCAACGCTGGAGTTCCTGCTGCGCCGGATGCGCCACAAGAGCGATTTTCCGGCACTCTCCGAGTCGGTCAGCGCCATCAACAAGATCGCCAACAGCGAGACGGAAAGCATCGACAAGCTGTCGAACACCATCCTCAAGGATTTCGCGCTGACCAACAAGTTGCTGCGCCTGGTCAACTCGGCCTATTTCCGCCAGGCCGGCGGCGGCAGCATCAGCACCGTGTCGCGGGCGGTGGTCGTGCTTGGCTTCGAGGCCGTACGGAACATCGCCATTACCGTCCTGCTCTTCGATCATCTGCAAAACAAGGCCAACGCCAACCAGCTCAAGGAAGACTTCCTGCGCGCCAACATGGCCGGCGTGCTGGCCAAGGATATCGGCGCGACGGCGCACATGCGCGATCTGGAACAGTCGTTCATCTGCTCGCTGTTCCACAGCCTCGGTCGTTTGCTGTCGCAATTTTATTTTCCGGAAGATGCCGAGGAAATCCGCCGCCTCATGGCGCAAAAAGACTGCGGCGAGGACATTGCGGCGAAACAGGTGCTCGGTATTTCCTTTGAGGAAATCGGTATCGCCATCGCCAAACTCTGGGGGTTCCCGCCGCTGATCGTCACCTCGATGCGGCGTTTGCCGGCGGGCAAGGTCAAAAAAGCGGTTGACCAGGAAGATCGTCTGCGCATGCTCTCCGGCTTCTCCAATGAACTGTGCGATGTGATCGCGCTGGCCACGCCGGAGCTACGTGACCGCGAACTCAAAAAGACCATGGCGCGCTTTGCCGACGCCGTGCAGCTTGAACAGAATGTGGTGATGCAAACCGTCCAGCGGGCCGTCGAGGAGGTCGCCGATTTTGCCCGCATCATTCACCTCAATCTTCAGCAGACGACCTTCGGCAAGCAAATGCGCCTGTTCGCCGATGCCGGTGCGGATCAGAAGCTTGCTGCCGCCGATCCGCACGCCAGCGACTTTGCCGATGGTACTGTCATTCACGAGAGCGACCCGCTTGGTGGCGTAGATGGCGGCTTGGGTGCGCAGGAGGTCGACGCGCAATCGGTGCTGACTGCCGGCATCCAGGACATCAGCAATACGCTGATCGATGGTTTTCAGCTCAACGACATCCTGCGCATCATCCTCGAAACGATGTACCGGGCCATGGGCTTCAAGCGTGTCGTGCTGTGCATCCGCGACGCCAAGGCCGGCGTCATGCAAGGCCGCTTCGGCTTCGGGCCGGATGCCAACGAGGTGGCCAAGGCTTTCCGCTTCCCGCTGAGTTTTACGCCGGATATCTTTCATGCGGCGACGTCGAAAGGTGTTGATCTGCTGATCAGCGACATCAATGATCCGAAAATATCTTCGCGTATCCCCGACTGGTATCGCAAGGCCGTGCCGGCCAATTCTTTCGTGCTGTTCCCGCTCAATATCAAGGGCAACTCGGTGGCGCTCATCTATGCCGACCGCGACGAGCCGGGGGGGATTTCCATTCCGGAAAAGGAATTGCAGTTGCTGCGGACGTTGCGGAATCAGGCGATTCTGGCCATCAAGCAGGGGTCTTGAATTGGCATGGGGTTCCGCCCTTGCCTTTGAGGCGTAGGTGCCCTTTCGTAACCTCCGTTTTCCGCGCTTGAGGCGCGGGCGTACTTTCTTCTTGCTTCGCCAAGAAGAAAGTAGCCAAAGAAGAAGGCGACCCTGGGTCGGTGCCGGCTGCGCCGGTTCCCTGCGCTACTCGGTGCT
>JAUYEI010000063.1 GCA_030691385.1 Azonexus sp. | reverse complement strand
CCGAGGGTGCCACGGTTATCCCGCGTGCTACGTTATGACTTTGGGCTGTCCAGATTCCGTCGGAATCAGTGTCCAGTTCGCCTCGGAATCAGTGTCCAGGTTCCGTCGGAATGGCTGTCCAGTTTGGGTCGGAATTCGCAATTGCCTGGGGCGGCTGGATTTCGACGCGCTGGTCGGCCGAGCGCGAAGCGTCGCGGGCCGAATTGCTGCGCCATCGCGATCATCTCGAGTCCCTGGTTGACGAGCGGACGCAGCAGCTATCGCAGGCCAAGGAAGCCGCCGAGTTGGCCAACCGGGCGAAAAGCGCCTTTCTCGCCAACATGAGTCACGAAGTGCGCACGCCGATGAACGCCATCATCGGCCTGACGCACATGCTGGCCCGGCAGAATGTCGATCCCGGGCAGGTCGATAACCTGGGCCGCATCAATCAGGCGGCGAATCATCTTCTGGCCTTGCTCGGCGATGTGCTCGACCTGTCGAAGATCGAGGCCGAGCGGCTGACTCTGGAAGAAATGCCCTTCCTGCCGGGGGCGCTCTTCGCCAATGTCGACAGCCTGCTCGGCGAGCGGGCCCAGGCCAAGGGCTTGTGGCTCAAGCGCGAGATCGCGCCGCGCCTGCTCGACATACCGCTGGTCGGCGATGCCCTGCGCATCCAGCAGATCCTGCTCAATCTGGTCAACAACGCGATCAAATTCACCAAGCAGGGCGGCGTCACGGTGCGCGCCGATATTCGCGCGGAGAGTGACTGCGACGTGCTGATCGGCATCGAGGTGATCGATACCGGCATCGGCATTCCGTCCGACTCGCTGCAACGCGTCTTCGAACCTTTCGAGCAGGCCGATACGTCGACCACGCGCCAGCATGGCGGCACCGGGCTGGGCCTGGCCATCTGCCGGCCACTGGTCAATCTGATGGGCGGCGACATTTCCGTGAGCAGCGTGCCGGGGCAGGGCAGCACCTTCGCCCTGACGCTGCGCCTGGCCCGGGATTGTGTCCCGGTGGCGCCGGCCGACCAGGGCGATGAACCGGCGGGGCCAGCCTTGTCTGCGGCCGAAACGGAACAGGCCTTGCGGACCCGCTTTGCCGGCACTCGCGTCCTGCTCGTCGAGGACGACGAAATCAACCAGATGGTTGCCCTCGAACTGCTCCACGAAGTGCTCGGCTGGTCGGTCGATGTGGCCGAGAATGGTGCCGTGGCCGTCGACAAGGCCGGGCTGGCCGATTACGACCTGATTCTCATGGACATCCAGATGCCGGTCATGGACGGCCTCAAGGCGACGCGCGCCATTCGCCAGTTGCCGGGGCGCCGGCCGACGCCGATCCTGGCCATGACCGCCAACGCTTTCCAGGAAGACCGCCAGAAGTGCCTCGATGCCGGGATGGACGATTTCGTCGCCAAGCCGGTCGAGCCGGAGGTGCTGTTCGCCGTGCTGCTCAGATGGCTGGAGCGGCGCAGCAGTTAAACCTTGGCCGGCAGCGCAGTGTCGCTGCGGTTCTGGTCGATCAGCCGCGACAGCCCTGAAGCGCCGCCGTTCTTCATGTACAGGCACGGCTTGCCGGTGCGTTTGCATTGCTCCTTCACCCGCCAGTAGGCGTTGTGGCTGATGCAGCCGGCCTGGCAGATGACGAGGTCGGCGGCGGCAAGAAAGCCGTCGATGCGATGCAGGCTTTCCTCCAGCCCGCCATCGTGGTGCAGGAAACGGCCGCCACGCTGCTCGATGATCTGGCGATAGCCGTCGATGGAACCGGTTCGGCCGCCGACGCACAGCACGCATTTGCCGGCGAGATTGGCCCCGGCGTCTTCGGACTCTGCCTGCTGGCTGGTGGCGTGGGGCTCGCCGTCGGCCAGCGGGGTGTGCATGGTTTCGTCGGCATGTCTGCTCAGTGCCTGAAGGCGGTTGCGCAGGTAGTCAACTTCCCTGCCCAGTTCGCCGGCCTGCGCGGTCAGCGCGCTGGCTCTGGCTTCGGCATCGTTGGCCCGGCGGGCCAGGGCCTGGCGTTCCTTGAGCTCGGGCAGACTCTGTCGCAACAAATCGAGCTGGCCGGCCAGGTTGGCAGTATAGGCATCCTTGCAGGCCAGTTCGACGCGCAGTTCGGCGATGCGCTGGCCGAGTTGCTGCGTCTCCCGCGATTTCTCGGCGCGCTGGCTTTCGACTTCGTGGCGCGCCGCATCAAGCTGCCGGCGCAATTGCGCGTTGTCGGCCTGCAGCGCCTTGAGCATGGAGAGTTCGGCCCGCGTGCCGGTGCCGAGCTGGTGCTGGATCATGTGGATGTCGGCGTAGATATCCTGTTCGAGCAAGGTATCGCAGGCTGGATGCGTCCAGCTTGCCCATAGCGCGGCGGGGAGATCGATGCCGGTGTGCACCGCGTCGCGCCACAGTCTGCGCACTGCCTCGGCCTCCTTGGCTTTGGCAAAGACCCGGACGCTGAGCTGAAAGCGCTTTTCCAGTTGCTTGTGCAACGCTTCGGCCAGTGGTGTGCGTGTTTCGCAGGCCCCCACCGCCGTCGTGTGCAGCACGAAATCGCTGGTGTCGCGCGGGAACTGCATGCTCCTGGCCATCAGGCCGCGCAGTTCATCGACGCCAAAACAGACGCCAATGACCGGACAGTGAAATTTGTGCGGGATGTCCCACAGCTTGCGCCGGCGCGAGCCCGGGCGCGGTGCGCTAGTGGCCTCTTCCGGCAGGCTTGGCCGTTGCAGCGTCAGCGTTTCGGGCTGGCTGTGGCGGGTCGGGGCGAAAAATCCGCCGGCCACGTGAAAGGGATGATCGGACATGCTCGGGCTCCTCGGTGATGAGTCGCTGGCTGGCCGGGCATCCGGTTGGCTGGCAGGAAAAGTGAGATTTCATTTTTGACGAAAATTTCCGGTTGACCGTGGGATTGATGATCCCCGTTCGCCAGGGCTGGTAAATCCTATAACTGCAGGCTGTTGGCCAGCGGGCAGTGGAAGTGCTGGACCAGCGCATCGCGTTCGCCGGCCAGGCGCTCGCATTCGGCGTGGGCGGCGCGGATGGTTTTTTCGAGATGCCATACCCGCTGCGCCGCGCTGCTCAAATCGTCGTTCGAGGCGCTCAGTTGCTGTAGCTGGCGGCCCAGTTCGATCATCACCTGGCCCGATTCAAAATCGGCCAGGCGCTGGCGCTGGGCAGCGACGACTGCTTTCAGGCCGTCGATTTCATTGAGCTGGGCAATGATCTTTTTCGTCGAAATCGTCGCGCTCCGGCGCTGGGTCTGGCGCGACTGGCGCAGGGCAGAACGCAGGGCGGCGATTTCGGATTCCATTTGCGCGATGACTCTGCCGGTTTTGTCGCTCGGCAGCGGGCTGAGGTCGGCCTGCGGATCGCCATCGTCGCGCTCGAGCAGGGCGCGGTTCTTAAGCGGTGCCAGCATGATGCCGCTCCTCGCCTGAATTCAGTCGGTTGCTGGCCCGTTCGCACAGATTGCGCGTTTCGGCATCGAGGTCGTCGAGGGCGCCGATGCGGTCGAGCAGCCGGGCGGCGTTCAGCGCCGAATGCTGACAGCCGGTTTCGTGGTGAATGAGCAAGAGGCTCAAGGCCCCGGCCCACAGTTCGCTGCTCGGCATGGTCGCTCCTTGCTGAAAAATCAGGTTGAAATGCCGGCAAGCAGCAGCCAGAGCAGCAGGCCGGCCAGCGAGGTATTGAAAAGCAGGCTACGCATGAATGACGACCCGTTGTTGAGAATGGTTCTCATCATATACGGCTGTGGCTGGCTTGTAAATAGGAATAGTTATCAAATAGTTGTTTCGCGTATTCGGCACTCCGAAAACACCAGACAAGAAAAAAGGCCACGGACTTGCCGTGGCCTTGGTGTCTTGCCGTTTAAGAACGATTACCGGTCGAAGCTCTTTTTCTTGAAGCTGCGCTCGCCATCGAACTTGCGTTCAGTGCTGCCGCCGCCATCCTGACGACCTTCGTCCGGCCGCAGGTTGATCGGCACGCCGCGGACGCGGGTGCGTTTCAGTGCATTGGCGGCTTCGCCCGGCATGCCGGCCGGCAGTTCGACCGTGCTCGACTCGTCGTAGAGCGCGATGCGGCCGATGAAGCGGCTTTCGATGCCGGCTTCGTTGGCAATGGCACCGACGATGTCCTTGACCTGGACGCCGTGCTCACGACCCACATCGATGCGGTAACGCACCATGTCGCCGCTCGGCGCCGAGCGGGCCGGACGCTCTTCACGACGCGGACGTTCGCCACGGCTCTCGAAGCTCGGCTTGTCACCGCCGCGATCATTGGAACGCGGCTTGCGCTCGTCACGCTCGCCAAAGCTGCCCGGACGCGGACGGCTGTCGAAGGACGGGGCTGGGGCCGGGCGTGGATCTTCACCGGCGATCTGCAGCGGCTTGCCTTCCTGGGCCATCATGGCCAGCGCGGCAGCAATTTCCTCGGCGCCGACATTTTGCTCTTCGGCAATTTGCGAAATGATGTTGGCGAAGAAATCGAGGCCTTCGGCGTTGAGTACTTCGACGACCTTTTGCTTGAAGTCGGAAACGCGCTTGTTGGTCACGTCGGCCCGGCTCGGCAGCGTCAGCGGCGCAATCGGCGAACGCGTGGCGCGCTCGATGGTGCGCAGCATGCGGATTTCACGCGGGGCGACAAACAGGATGGCGTTGCCGGTGCGGCCGGCGCGGCCGGTACGGCCGATGCGGTGCACGTAGGCTTCGGTGTCGTACGGGATGTCGTAGTTCACGACGTGGCTGACGCGCGGCACGTCGATGCCGCGGGCGGCGACGTCGGTGGCGATGACGATGTCGAGGGCGCCGGACTTCAGCTGCTCGATGACGCGTTCACGCATCTGCTGGTTGAGGTCGCCGTTCAGGGCGGCGGCGGCGTAACCACGGGCCGACAGCTTGTCGGCCAGTTCGACGGTGGCCGTCTTGGTGCGGACGAAGATGATGGCGGCGTCGAATTCTTCTTCAACTTCAAGAATGCGGGTCAGGGCGTCCAGCTTGTGCATGCCGGAAACCTGCCAGTAAACCTGACGGACGGCAGCGACGGTGGCGGTGGCCGACTTGATCTTGATTTCGCGCGGCTCGACCAGATACTTTTGGGCGACACGCCGAATCTGTTCCGGCATGGTGGCCGAGAACAGCGCGGTCTGGTGCTTTGGCGGAGTGCGTTCGAGAATCCATTCGACGTCGTCGATGAAGCCCATGCGCAGCATTTCGTCGGCTTCGTCGAGCACCATGGTCTTCAGGTTGTCGAGGTTGAGCGTCTTGCGCTCGAGGTGGTCCATGACGCGACCCGGCGTGCCGACGATGACGTGGGCGCCACGCGACAGTTGCTTGAGCTGGATGGTGTAGCTCTGGCCGCCGTAGATCGGCAGGACGTGGAAGCCGGGCAGGTTCTTGGCGTAGGTTTGCAGGGCTTCGGCAACCTGGATGGCCAGTTCGCGCGTCGGCGTCAGGATCAGCGCCTGCGGCTTCATCAGCTTGACGTCGATCTGTTCCATCAGCGGCAGGGCGAAGGCGGCGGTCTTGCCGGTGCCGGTCTGGGCCATGCCGATCATGTCATGACCTTCAAGCAGGACCGGGATACATTGGGCCTGGATCGGCGACGGTGTTTCGTAGCCGATTTCAGTGAGTGTTTTGAGTAGCGTTTCGCTTAAGCCGAGATCGGCGAAGCTGTCGGGAGTAGACGACATAGATGCTGTTTCCTTTCATCGTCGCCATTCACATTGTTATAACCGGCGACGGATTGGCCCGATGGTCGGGCGGCCTGGGTGACCCCGACGCAGCCAGGTCGGGGAACGAATCAATGGGGTGAATCCTGCACAAGAACCTACGAGACCGGGGGCTGCTCGGAATGACTGCGGGCGAAACATCAACGCATTGAACTGATTATTCTACCTTTTTTTTGCGAGGACCGCCAGTTCACCCGCGCTGAAGCCCGCTGCAAGACGCGCCGATTCGTTCATTTTCCCCTGTGGCCATGGCGCCTGATAACGGGTCAGCAGGTCCCGGTAGGTGCTTTCCGGCTCAAGATCGCGCTCGGCGCACAGGTGCCGATACCAGCGGTCGCCGAGGCCGACGTGGCCGATTTCGTCACGCAAAATGATGTCGAGGACGCGGGCACTTTCGTGATCGCCGACTTGTTCGAGTTTCATCTGGATGGGCGGCGTCGCGTCGAGGCCACGCGCTTCGAGGAGTCGTGGGACGAGCGCCATTCGGACGAGGGCATCGTCGACCGTTTTTTCGGCCATGTCCCACAGGCCGGCGTGGGCGGGGAAGTCACCGTAGTCGTAGCCGAGGGATTGCAGGCGGGTGCGCAGTAGTTCGAAATGCTCGGCTTCTTCGGCCGCAACGCCGATCCAGTCGGCGTAATAGGCTTGCGGCAGGCCGCGGAAGCGGGCGGCGTGGTCGAGGGCGAGGTTGATCGCCGAGAACTCAATGTGCACGATGGCGTGCAGTAGCCGGGCGCGACCTTCCGGCGTGCCCGGATTCCGGTTCGGTACATCTTTGTGCGGCAGCAATTCAGGCTTGGCCGGCCGCCCGCAAACCAGCGTCACCGGCGTGCTGTCGCGACTATCCAGCTTGCCGGCCTGCCAGTCGGCGGCGATTGCCACGGTCAACCGGATTTTTTGGCCAATTTCGGAAACGGCCAGGGTTTCGGCCAGGCGGACGAAAAGCGACTCCATCAGGGCGCCGGGTTGGTGTAGCGCAGGTGAATGGCGTCGATTTCGGCGAGTATTTCTGGCGAAAGCATCGTCTGCATGGCGGGCAGGGTTTCCTTCAGTTGCACCAGCGAGGAGGCACCGATGATGGTGCTGGCGACAAACCAGCGCGAACGCGTGAAGCCGAGGGCCAGTTGCGTCGGCGTCAGGCCGTGTTTGTTGGCGAGTTCAACGTAGGCCTGCACGGCGGGAACGACGTTCGGTTTGCTGTAACGCTGGCCGAAGGCCGGCCAGCGGTTGATGCGGCCGGGTGCGCCCGGATCGGTCAGGTACTTGCCGCTCAGGTGGCCGAAGGCCAGGGCCGAATAGACCAGCAGGCCGACCTGTTGGCGATGGCAGACTTCGGCCAGGCCGGGTTCGAATGTCCGGTTGAGCAGGCTGTAGGCATTTTGCGTCGACACGATGCGCGGCAAGCCGAGTTCGTCGGCCAGCCGGGTGAATTCCATGATCCCCCACGGGTGCTCGTTGGAGACGCCGACGTGGCGGATCTTGCCTTCCTTGACCAGTTCGCCGAGCGCTTCAAGCTGCGCGCGGATCGGCGTGCCTTCCCGCTCGTTTTTCGGGTCGAACTGCCACTGGCCGAACATCGGCTGGTTGCGTTCGGGCCAGTGCAGTTGATAGAGGTCGACGTAGTCCGTTTGCAGGCGCTGCAGCGAGCCGTCGAGGGCGGCACGGATGTTGGCGCGGTCGAGCGCCGGCGGGCCGTTGCGGATCCAGCCCAGGTTGCGGCTCGGGCCGGCGATCTTGGTGGCGATCAATATCTTGTCGCGCGTCTGATGCGTCAACCAGCGTCCGACGATGCTTTCCGAGGCGCCGCAGGTTTCCCGGCGCGGCGGGACGGCGTACATCTCGGCTGTGTCGATGAAATTGATGCCGGCGGCCAGCGCGAAATCAAGCTGGGCATGGGCGTCGGCTTCGCTGGTTTGTTCGCCGAATGTCATGGTGCCGAGGCAGACCTCGGGGACGATAAAGTTGCTACGGCCAAGCTGGCGGGTTTGGAACGGGGTCATGGGCAGACTCCAGAATTGGGCAAAAATCAGGGTTGACCGCAGAGAACGCCATAAATCAGTACGTGACGGTTCAATACGCTATCGAAACTGGCAGGAACGATCGCCAGGCGGTGATCGTCGGGGTCCTGGCAATGGCTGTCGACCCATCTGTGGGCAGCGGCAAAGGCAGCATCGAAACTATCGAAAAGCCCGCGGAGCTTTTCGGAGCGGACCGGTAGAAATACACCGGTCACCTGATCGAGTAGCTTGTCGGTGTCGAGCATCTGCACCGCGTAGCCGGCCGGCTCCCGGGCCAAAGGCAGCGCCTCAAGTGCAAAACGGTCGCCGAATGCGTCGGCGGGAAGGGAGAAAATGTCCATGCGCCATTTTAGCGGGAAGAGCTTTGTTCATCGCTAAGGGCTCGTTCGTCAATAACCTGGATATTTGGCGCGCTGGGCTCGGGCGCGCTGCGGCGTTGCGAATCGCTTGTGTGGCTGGCCACACGGCGCGCTCCGCGCCTTGCATCGCATCCCGATCCAGCGGCCAAATATCCAGCTTATTTCCTTACGAACCCTAACCGGGTATTTTGAGCTTGCTGCCGGAGTGATAGAGTAATGCTATTGTAATAAAGCCTAAGAGGACTGTCATGTTCGCATTGTCGGATGCCCAGGGAGGGCAAGTATTTCAATCCTCTCAACGCGCATGCTGAGTTGGGGGGGGCAGTGGGATCGTTTGGGCATGGATACTGACTATCCCTGCAACGCGGCCATGGCAAGCCCTTGTCTGGTATGTCGGTTCGCTGATTCTATGATCGCAAAAATTGCTGTCTTTTCACTCCTGCTGGTGGTGCTGGCAGGAATCGTATGGACGGTTCCCGTGTTATGGGAACTGGCGGTGGCCGGAGTTATTGGCGCCGTCTATTGGATATTCTTCCGTATTCCGCCGAACAAAGACTAAGCCGGGATATCGGGTACCAGCATCTCTTCCAGTTGAATGATCCGGTCTTTCAGTAAAAGCTTCCGCTTTTTTAGTCGGGGAATGAGCAAATCTTCTGGTGGCGGATTTTCGATAAGGTGCGTAATGACCTGATCCAGGTCGCGGTGCTCCACCTGCAGTTCATGCAACTGGGCATGAATGTCGCTGATCTCTGCGTCAGTCAGCGGATGAAGGGACATTTTCGGCTCCTGATTGCTTCGGTTGTTTTGCTAGAATACCTTGATCCGATTCGTGGAGGAGAGAGAAATGCAACATCATGTAATTGTCTCGTTCGGCAAGGAAAAAGAATTCGAATTCAAATTTCCTGGCGGGGCAGCATCCGACGTGGCGCGCGAATGGTTTGACCATGAGTTCACCGTTCTGGAATGCGATGTCGAGACACCAACCGGCAAGATTCTCGCGGTTGACCGCATTCTCAGTGTCGCCAAATATGCAGGTGAAGCGCGCTTTCGCGACCAGCGTACCTGGGCAGAGCAGTTCGCCAAAAACACGGCGGCCCTGCTTGGGCGCGAACTGATCCGTGTCGATGTCGAGCATTACAGCATCGGGTACTGATGAACAAGGCGTTTGTGCGGGAGAGCGATAGCGATGATGAAGAGAATCTTTCGCCCTTATTGAAGCTTCCTTCCGGAACGCGCAACTACATTACGCCGGCTGGTCATGCCCGATTGAAAGACGAGCTTGAGTATCTGGTCAAACGTGAGCGTCCCCATGTTGTCGAAGTGGTTGCCTGGGCTGCATCGAATGGCGACCGTTCAGAAAATGGTGACTATATATATGGCAAGCGGCGCTTGCGGGAGATTGATCGCCGCATCCGCTTCCTGACCAAGCGCATCGAAAGCGCAGAAATTGTCGATCCACTGCGTCAGGGTGACAACGACCAGATTTTCTTTGGTGCCCGGGTAACAATTGCCGATGCAGATGGTGTCGAGAATACCTATACGATCGTCGGCGTCGATGAAACCGATGTCTCGCAGGGCCGTATTAGCTGGATATCTCCCTTGGCGCGCGCCTTGATCAAGTCTCGTGAGGGGGATTCGATCCGGTTTCAGAGCCCGTTTGGAGTGCGAGAGATTGATATTCTAGAAGTGCGGTACGCTGTAATTACCTGATTTCAGAGGTGTCGTTGCTGGGTGTTGGATAAAGTTTCAGTTTTGTGTTGACGGCTGGTGTTTAATCGGTAGAATGCGCACCTCTCCTGCGGTGCCGGGCGTTTCCGGGGTTGTGGGGGCGTCAGGTAGAGCAAGAAAAGTTGCAAAAAAGCTTGACGGGGTGAGAGGAGTTCTTCATAATCTTGCCTCTCTGCTGCAGAC
>JAUYEI010000062.1 GCA_030691385.1 Azonexus sp. | reverse complement strand
ATTGCTTGTCAAATATGGCTATCAAAACCACTGACGTGCCACTACACGTCTTTTTGAAAAACCGCCTTGAAACCCGCATAGCTGCGTGGGCAACTTCTCGAAAATGGCCTTTTTTGGGGTTTAACTGTCGAACTCGGGCGCCCAGGCACACCATCTGCCACGTCCAACCGAGGCTTCAAGGATGATCCCTGAATGGGTATATCCTCCTCCGGACAAATGATCGGCCGTGCGTTCGGAGCGCGTGTTCGGCTGGTGCTGTTTTTCATTTTCACCTGGCTGGGTGTCGCGCTGTTGCTGGCCTTTTTGCTCAACGAAGGGCGGCGCGAGGCGGAACGAAAAGCGCCTTCTGACGCGCTCGGCGTTACCTCTCTGCTCGATGCTCGCCTGGCGGCGACGATGCGGCGCCTTCAAGGCAACCTTGAGCATCTTGCCGCCTCGTTGCCACGGGATGTTTTCAAGCCGGCTGCGGTCGGGCGTTATCGTGAAACCGTGGTCAATGAACTGGGGCTCTTTGCCGGGCAGTTTCCGGAAGTGAGCGGCTTTTGGGTCATGGATGCTGCGGGCAACCCTCTCTATGCTTCCGGCGTCGCGCTGCAGTCCCCGGGGTTTGCTGATCGCGCTTATTTCAATGCGCCAGCGGCGCAATCCGGCAATGGCCTTTATTTTTCTGAAGTAATTGCCGACAAGCTGTCCGGGCGTTCATTCCTGTTCATTATCCGGCCGGTACGCGATGCCCATGGTGGCTTGCTCGGACTGGTGGCAGCGCCGCTCGATCTGGATGTTCTGGCGAAGAATTTCGAGACGATCAACGTTGGCTCGAATGGGGTTGTTGCGATCTGGCGGGCCGATGATGGTCGGCAGATTCTCCGGCGGCCAGCCGTTCCCGATCAGGTAAATCAGGCGCCGGCGAACAATCCGTTGTATCGGCGGATCGAGTCCGGAGAGAAACTCGGCACGATGCGCTTGCCGGCCACGCTCGATGGGCTTGAGCGGGTTTACGCATTTCAGCGCATTGCCGATTACCCCCTGTATGTTGCCGGAGGCCTGGCGGTCGACGATTACCTGGCCGAGTGGCGCCAGATGCTGTGGGTTGTTGCTGTGTCGACGCTCCTGCTTTTTCTATCTCTCTCCCTGGTCCTGATCCGTTTGTTACGGGCAGAAAACGAGGAGGAGGTGATTGCCAGAAAGTTGGCGCAGAGCGAGGCCCGCTATCGCATGCTGGCGGAAAACAGCCATGACGTCATCTGGACGCTCGATATCCCGTCACGACGCTATACCTACGTCAGTCCCTCGATTGCCGACATGTGCGGCTATTTGCCCGAGGATGTCGTCGGCCAGTCGATCGACGCTCGCCTGACCCCGGAGTCGGCTTCACGGCTGGCCCGGGATATTGACCAGCGTTTGCGGCGCATGGCGGCCGGCGACAAGGCGGCAAGTGTCGTGGTCAGCGAACTGGAACAGATATGCAAGGATGGTGAGGTCATTTCGACCGAAGTGGTTTCGAGTTATCTGCAGGATGCCGATGGTGTGGCGCATACCATCCTCGGCATTACGCGCAATGTCAGCGAGCGCAAGGCGGCAGAACTGGCGTTGCGCGAAACGAATCGGCAACTCCATGCTCGGATCGAGGAAATTGGCCGATTGCAGGTAGCGCTTCAGGAATTGGCCGTACGCGACAGCCTGACAGGGTTGTATAACCGGCGTTACCTGGATGAAACGCTTGAGCGCGAGGTTTCCCGGGCGCGTCGAGAAGGGAATCCGCTGTCGCTGGTCATGCTCGACATCGACTATTTCAAGCGGGTTAATGATACCTACGGCCATCAGGTGGGTGATGAGGCGCTGCGCATGCTGGCAACGACCTTGCTGGCCGATGTCCGGACGGAAGATGTGGCCTGTCGATATGGTGGTGAGGAATTCCTTATCCTGCTGCCCAACATGCCGCTGGAGACGGCTATCCAGCGTGCCGAAGCCTGGCGACAGGCGATCGAGGAGTTGTCCGTTGCGCTCGGCAACTTCCATATCACCTTCACCATTTCCCTTGGGGTGGCGGCCTATCCCGAGCACGGCAAGACGCCGGACGACCTGACCCGCTGCGCTGATCAGGCGCTTTATCGCGCCAAGCACGAAGGCCGTAACCAGGTTTCCGTCTTTTCCGCCTGATTTAGCGGCGACCGGCTGCGTGCCGGATCGGTGGCTCGTCCACCTTGAACATTCCACTTTTTACCACGTCGGCATGCGTGGCCCTGGAATGATTTTGATTTGCCTCAACTCCTGACAAGTCACTTTAAGTATCAATGTTCTTGCATTGATTTTTAAGGGTAATTTTTCTCAAAAATCACCTCGGCAAACTTCCGTAAGTCCTTGTTGCGTAAGAAAAAATCCCAATTTCTCGCTTGACTGAGCAGTGTTGTTGTTCTAAAGTGGGAAAACGTGTTGAAAAGTGGGTAAACGGGGAGCGAGACGAGAGATGTTCGAAGGCGCGGCGGCACTGAATCTGGATGCGAAGGGACGGCTTGCCATACCGGCAAGGCACCGTGAGTCCCTGCTCGCCGCCAGTGAGGGCGCGCTGGTCCTGACGGCGCATCCGCATCGCTGTCTGCTGCTTTACCCGTCGCCGGCCTGGCAGCCGATCCGCGAGCAGATCCTCAAGGCGTCGAGCCTCGATCCGCGTTCGGCCTCGATCAAGCGCGTGCTGGTTGGTAATGCCCGCACCGAGGAGCTCGACTCCGCTGGCCGCATCCTGGTCGCGCCGGAGTTGCGTGAATATGCCAAGTTCGAAAAGACCGTCTATCTGGTCGGCATGGGGACGCATTTCGAAATCTGGAGCGAGGCGGGCTGGAAACAGCAGAACGACCTGGCTGCCGAAGCGCTGTCCGGAGATTTGCCGCCGGGCTTCGGGGATCTTGTCCTGTGACCCGCGGTGCCGCCCATGTGACGGTACTGCTCGAGGAGGCGGTGGATGCGCTGGCGATCAAAGCCGACGGCATCTACGTTGACGCCACCTTCGGGCGCGGCGGCCATAGCCGCCGGATTCTTTCCGCGCTGAATGAAAAGGGCCGCCTGGTGGCGGTCGATCGTGACCCGCGGGCAATTGCCGCGGGTGCGGCTATCGATGATTCCCGGTTTTTGCTCGTGCACCGCGCTTTTGGCGAACTGGCCGAGGCGGCGGACGAGGCTGGTGTAAGTGATGTTGATGGGGTTTTGTTTGATGTAGGGGTGTCGTCGCCGCAAATCGACGATGGGGAGCGTGGCTTCAGCTTTCGCTACGACGCGCCGCTCGACATGCGTATGGATACGACGCAGGGCGAGACGGCGGCCGAGTGGCTGGCGCGGGCCGAGATAAGAGACATCACGGAGGTCATTAGAAATTATGGCGAAGAACGGTTTGCTTTCCAGATTGCAAAGAAGGTTGTGGCTGCTCGGGTCGAACAACCTATTGTCACAACAGGTCAGTTCGCGGCCCTCGTACGCGAGACCGTGCGCACCCGTGAGCCAGGGCAGGACCCGGCGACGCGCAGCTTTCAAGCTCTACGGATTCATATCAATCAAGAACTCCGCCAGCTGGAGATAGCCCTACCGCAGGCGCTCGGCTTGCTGAAGCCGGGTGGCCGACTGGTCGTGATCTGTTTTCACTCGCTGGAGGATCGCATCGTCAAGAATTTCATGCGCAACGAGTCGGTCGCCGATGACCTGCCCAAGGGTTTGCCCTTGCGCGCTGATCAATTGCCGAAGCCGAAGTTGCGGCTGGTTGGCAAGCCGATGAAGCCCTCTGCGGCGGAAATCAGTGCCAATCCGCGGGCGCGCAGTGCCGTGATGCGCGTGGCCGAGAAGCTGTAATGCTGCGTTTCAATGTGATCCTGCTCATGATCGTCGTCTTTTGCGCGCTGGGTGTCGTCACCTCGCAGCACCGGGCGCGCAAGCTGTTTCAGGCGCTCGAGACGGAGCAGGAGCGGGCGCGCCAGCTCGACGTTGAATACGGTCAGTTGCAGCTCGAGATGTCGACCTGGGCCAATCATCCGCGGATCGAAAAGATCGCCCGCGAGCGTCTGCACATGGTGACGCCGAACTCGGCCGTGCCTAAGGGGGCGCGCTGATGGTCGTGCGTCGTCGTCCGCAACGCGGTCATCGTTTTACCGAAAGCCCGGTGCTGCAACTGGCTTTGCAGGGCTGGCGTTCGCGCACGGTTGGGCTGCTGCTTATGGCCGCCTTTCTGGCGCTCGTGGCGCGCGGTTTCTATCTGCAGGTGATCAACAACGACTTTCTGCAGCAGAAGGGCGATTCGCGCTATCTGCGGGACATCGAAATCTCCGCCTCGCGCGGCAAGATCGTCGACCGCAATGGCGACATGCTGGCCGTGTCGACGCCAATGAAGACGATCTGGGCGATTCCCGCCGATGCGCGGACGATGAATGGCGAGCAGAAGCGCCAGCTGGCCGGCATGCTCGACATGAATGTGCGCGAGCTCGACGGCAAGATCGCCTCGGAAAAGACCTTCACCTTCGTCAAGCGTCAGGTCTCGCCGGAGACCGCCGATCGCATCGGCGCCCAGAAATTCCCCGGTGTGCACCAGGAAAAGGAATATCGCCGCTTTTACCCGACCGGCGACATGACCGCCCACATCGTCGGCTTCACCGGCGTAGATGACAAAGGGCTGGAGGGCGTCGAGCTGGCTTTCCAGAACAGCCTGCTCGGCCGTCCGGGTAACCGCACCGTGATTCGCGACCGGCGCGGCAATATCGTCGAGGACGTCGGCGCGACCAAGCCGCCGCAGGATGGCAAGGATGTCCGCTTGGCGCTCGATTCGAAGATTCAGTACCTCGCCTTCAGTCAGCTCAAGGACGCGATCGACAAGCACGCTGCCAAGGCTGGCGGCGCCGTGGTCATCGATGCGCGCAACGGCGAAATCCTCGCCCTCGCCAACTGGCCGACCTACAACCCGAACAACCGCGAGCGCCTGTCCGGCGCCCAGTTGCGTAATCGGGCGATCACCGATACCTACGAGCCGGGTTCGGTCATGAAGCCGTTTATCGCGGCGCTGGCGCTGGAGCGCGGCAAGCTGCGCTTCGACACCGTGATCGATTGCGCGCCGGGCCGGATGACGATCGGCAGCGCGACCATTTCCGACGCTCATCCGCATGGTGCGCTGAGCGTCGCGCAGGTTATCCAGAAATCGTCGAACGTCGGCACCGCCAAGATCGCGCTCGGTTTCTCGCCCAAGGAAATGTGGGAACTGTTCGATAGCCTCGGTTTCGGCCAGGCGCCGAATCTCGGCTTCCCCGGCGAAGTGAACGGCCGCCTGCGGCCGTGGAAAAACTGGCGGCCGATCGAGCAGGCGACCATGTCCTACGGCCACGGCATCGCCGTCAGCCTGATCCAGCTGGCGCGCGCCTACACCGTGTTTGCCCGCGATGGCGAACTGATGCCGCTGTCGCTGCTCAAGGTCGACGATGCCCAGCCGCATGGCGCGCGCATCTTCTCGCCGCAAACGACGCGCGAATTGCGCGCCATGCTCGAAATGGCCGCCGGGCCGGAAGGTACGGCGCCGAAAGCACGCGTCGCCGGTTATCGCGTCGGCGGCAAGACCGGCACCGCCTACAAGATCGAAGGCGGCGTCTATGCCCGCAAATACATCGCCTCCTTCGTCGGCATCGCCCCGATCAGCGATCCGCGCCTGGTCGTTGCGGTGATGATCGACGAACCGACGGCCGGCGGTCACTACGGCGGCGATGTCGCCGGGCCGGTGTTCTCGGCGATCACGGGCGGCGCCTTGCGCACCCTCGGCGTACCGCCCGATGCGCCGATCCAGGTGGCCGATGCCGGTGCCGGAAAGGGCAAGCTGTGAGCACGCCGCGCCAACTTCTCGATCGCCTCGAAGCGATGGGCGTCGTGCCGACCGGCGTCGCCGACGACAGCCGCCAGGTGCTGCCGGGCGATCTCTTCCTTGCTTATCCGGGCGATCTGGCCGATGGCCGCCGCTACATCGCCGACGCGCTGGAACGTGGTGCCGTAGCCGTCTTCTGGCAGCCCGGCGGCGATTTCAATTTTGGTCAAAATTTCCCGTTGACCGTCGGAATGCCGGTCGACGCCTTGCGCCCACTGGCCGGTCCCCTGGCCCACGCCGTCTATGGTCACCCGAGCGAAGGCCTGTCGCTGATCGCCATCACCGGCACCAACGGCAAGACGACGATCAGTCAGTGTCTGGCCCATGCCTACCCGAAACCCTGCGCCATCATCGGCACGCTCGGCGCCGGCTTCCCCGACGCGCTGACCGAAACCGGCTTCACGACGCCCGAGGCGACGACCCTCATGCGCTATCTGGCGCAGTTCCGGGCCGCTGGCGCGGCAGCCTGTGCGCTCGAAGCCAGCTCGATCGGCATCGAAGAGGGGCGCATGAACGGCGCCCGCGTCGATGTCGCCGTATTCACCAACATGACGCGCGATCACCTCGACTACCACGGCACGATGGAGGCCTACGCCGCGGCCAAGAAAAAGCTCTTCCACTGGCCGCGCCTGCGCACGGCGATCATCAATCTCGATGATGAGTTCGGCCGCCTGATGTCGCGCCAGACGACAGCGATGCGCATCCTCGGCTACGCCATCGGCGAACAGCGGCGTGATTTTCCGGCGCTGGTGCGGGCCGAAAATCTGGTCGATACCCCGTTCGGCCAGCGCTTCAGCCTGGTCCTGCCAAATGGCCGGGCCACCGTCGATACCGGCCTGGTCGGCCGCTACAACATCGCCAACCTGCTGGCCATCGCCGCCGTGTTGCACGACGCCGGCGTGCAGGCCACTGAAGTGGCACGTCGCCTGTCCGAACTGACGCCGCCGCCGGGGCGCATGGAACGCGTCGGTGGCCAGGGCGAACCACTGATTGTCGTCGATTATGCCCATACGCCGGATGCGCTGGAAAATGCCCTCGTTGCGCTGCGCCCGGTGGCGACTTCGCGTGGCGGCAAATTGTCCGTCGTCTTCGGCTGCGGCGGTGACCGCGACCCGGGCAAGCGTCCGCAAATGGGCGAAGTGGCCGAGCGTCTGGCCGACCGCGTGCTGGTCACCAGCGACAACCCGCGCCGCGAACAGCCGCAGGCCATCATCGACGGCATCGTCGCCGGCATGCAGCAGGCCGAAGTTGAGGCCGACCGTGCCGTCGCCATCGAGCGCACCATCCGCGAAGCCGACGCTGCCGATGTCGTCCTGCTTGCCGGCAAGGGTCATGAAACCTACCAGGAAATTTCCGGCGTCCGCCATCACTTTTCCGATATCGAACAGGCCAGCGCTGCGCTGGCCTTGCGCCGTTCCCAATCGAAGGAGGTAGCGGCATGAAGTGGCTGCTCTCACAGGTCGCCCTGGCCACCAATGGCCGTCTGGTTGGCCGCGACGTCGACGTCACCGGCGTGTCGACCGATACCCGTACGGTCGCCGAAGGCCAACTATTCATCGCCCTGAGCGGCGAACGTTTCGACGCCCATGATTTTCTCGATCAGGCCGTGGCGGCCGGGGCCGTCGCCCTGCTCGTCTCCAATGAAAGCAAGGTACCAGCTAGCGTTTCGGCCGTCGTCGTCGATGACACCCGGCTCGCCCTTGGCCGTTTCGCTGCCGCCTGGCGCGCCCAGTTCACGCTGCCGGTGATCGCCGTGACCGGTTCCAACGGCAAGACGACGACCAAGGAAATGGTTGCCTCGATTCTCAAGGCCGCCTTCGGCGCCGCCGTGCTGTCCACGCGTGGCAACCTCAACAACGATATCGGCCTGCCGCTGACGCTGCTCGGCCTGCGCGCCTCGCACCGCGCCGCCGTCATCGAGATGGGCATGAACCATCCGGGCGAGATCGCCTATTTGGCCCTGCTTGGCGCGCCGACCGTGGCGCTCGTCACCAATGCCCAGCGCGCCCACCTCGAAGGTATGGGCGACCTCGACGAAGTGGCGCGCGAAAAGGGCAGCATCTTCACTGGCCTGCAGCCGAACGGCATCGCCGTCATCAATGCCGACGACGCCTACGCCGACTTCTGGCATGGCATGGCCGGCACCCATGGCGTGCGCACTTTCGGCATCGACCACGCCGCCGACGTGCGCGGTGCCGTGCATCAGCATGGCCTCGAAATCGCCATCGACCTGAGCGCCGCAGAAGGCCAGGCAGCGATCACGCTGCGCATTCCCGGCCGTCACAACGCAAGCAACGCTGTTGCTGCTGCTGCTGCCTGCCTGGCTGCCGGTGTCCCGATAGCGGCAGTGGCGGCAGGGCTGGAAGCCTTTGGCGGCGTCAAGGGGCGCCTGCAGCGCCGCGCCGGCAACAAGGGGGCCGAACTGCTTGACGATACCTACAACGCCAATCCGGATTCGGTGCGCGCCGGCATCGACGTCCTCGCCGCCACCATCGGCCGCAAGCTGCTGGTCCTCGGCGACATGGGCGAAATTGGCGAGGCCAGCGGTCAGTATCACGACGAAATCGGCGGTTATGCCAAGAGTCAGGGCATCGACCGCCTGTTTGCGTTCGGCGACGCCGCGCAACAGGCCGTGCGCAACTTTGGTGAGGGTGCCCGGCATTTCTGCAGCATCGAAAAACTCATTGCTGTGGTCGACAGGGAATTGGGTCCGGAAACCACCGTGCTGGTCAAGGGCTCGCGCTTTATGAAAATGGAACGAGTAGTGGACGCCCTTGCTGCGGCAACACCCTCCGAGGAGACACACTGATGCTGCTGGCACTTGCCCAATGGCTCGCCCAGGACGTTCGCTTCTTCAACGTCTTCAACTACATCACGCTGCGTACGGTGCTGGCGACGATGACCGCGCTGCTCATCTCGTTTGCCGCCGGGCCGGGCGTCATCCGCTGGCTGGCGGCGAAAAAGATCGGTCAGGCCGTGCGCAACGACGGGCCGCAAACCCACCTTGTCAAATCGGGAACACCGACCATGGGCGGCGTGCTGATCCTGATCTCGATCGGCATCACGACGCTGCTCTGGGGCGACCTGAGCAACAAGTACGTGTGGACGGTACTCGTCGTCACGCTCGGCTTCGGCATCGTCGGCTGGTACGACGACTGGAAGAAGGTTGTCTATCGCGACCCGAAGGGCCTGTCGGCCGGCTGGAAATATTTCTGGCAATCGGTGCTCGGCCTCGGCGCCGCGCTCTTCCTCGCCTACTCGGCCAAGTCCGGGGCGCAGACCGAACTGATCGTCCCTTTCTTCAAGACCATTGCCTATCCGCTCGGCATCATCGGCTTCATCACGCTGACCTACTTCGTCATCGTCGGCACCAGCAACGCGGTCAACCTGACCGACGGCCTCGACGGCCTAGCGATCATGCCGACCGTCATGATCGCCGGCGCCTTCGCCATCTTCGCCTACGTCACCGGCCACGCCGGGCTCGCCAAGTACCTGCTCATTCCCTACGTGCCGGGGGCGGGCGAGTTGTGCATCCTGCTCGGCGCCATTGCCGGGGCCGGGCTTGGCTTCCTGTGGTTCAACGCCTATCCGGCCGAAGTCTTCATGGGCGACGTTGGCGCGCTGTCGCTCGGCGCCGCGCTCGGTACCGTCGCCGTCATCCTGCGTCAGGAAATCGTGCTGCTCATCATGGGCGGCGTCTTCGTCGTCGAAACCCTGTCGGTCATGTTGCAGGTCGGCTACTTCAAATACACCAAGAGGAAGTTTGGCGAAGGCCGCCGCATCCTGCGCATGGCGCCGCTGCACCACCACTTCGAACAATCGGGCTGGAAGGAGACGCAGGTCGTCGTCCGCTTCTGGATCATCACCATCATGCTCGTGCTGGTCGGGCTGTCTTCGCTGAAGTTGCGCTAATGGAACTCAAGGGCAAACGCGTTCTGGTTGTCGGGCTCGGTGAGTCCGGACTGGCGATGGCCAAGTGGCTGCATCGCCAGGGCGCGTTGGTCCGCGTCGCCGATTCGCGCGACAACCCGCCGAACGTCGACGCCCTGCAACGCGTTGCACCGGGCGCCGAACTGATTGCCGGGCCTTTCGTCGAGGCCCCGTTTGCCAGCGCCGACCTCGTTGCGCTGTCGCCGGGCGTCGCCAAGGCAACGCCGGTGATTGCTACGGTCGACCGGAAAATTGTCTCGGAAATCGAATTGTTCGCGGCCGGCGTGCGCGAACAGGTACCGGGCTCGAAGATCATCGCCATCACCGGCAGCAACGGCAAGACGACGACGACGGCGCTGACCGCCCATCTGCTCAACGGCGCCGGCGTCCCGGCCATTGCCTGCGGCAACATCTCGCCATCGGCTCTCGATGCGCTCATGGATGCCCAGGATGCCAACGCGCTGCCGCAAGTCTGGGTCGTCGAACTGTCGAGTTTCCAGCTCGAAACGACGCACCACCTGAACGCCGCCGCCGCTACCGTACTCAACATCTCGGAAGATCATCTCGACCGCTACGAAGGCAGCCTGGCCAACTACGCCGCCGCCAAGTCGCGCGTCTTTCAGGGCAAGGGCGTCATGGTCCTCAACCGTGACGACGACTGGTCGATGGCCAACGGTCGTTGTGGCCGGGTTATGCTCACCTTCGGCCTGAGTGCCGCGCCGCGCGGCGTCGATTACGGCTTTGCCGACGGCGCCATCTGGCGCGGCAAGGAAAAGCTGTTTGCCCTGGCCGACCTCAAGCTGTCCGGCCTGCACAATGCCGCCAATGCGATGGCTGCGCTGGCCCTGTGCGAAGCCATCGGTGTGGCGCCGGCTGGCCTGATCGAGCCGCTCAAGTCTTTTGCCGGCCTGCCGCATCGTGTCGAAACCGTCGCTGAAATCGCTGGCGTGCTCTACGTCGATGATTCGAAAGGCACCAATGTCGGCGCCACGCTCGCTGCCATCGAAGGCATGGGCCGCAAGGTCGCCATCGTCCTCGGCGGCGACGGCAAGGGCCAGGATTTCTTGCCGCTCAAGCCGGCCCTCGAAAAACACGGTCGAGCCGTCGCGCTGATCGGCCGTGATGCGGCGGCCATCGGCATGGCCCTCGAGGGCAGCGGCGTCCCGACCCGCATCCTTGGCGACATGGAGTCCGCCGTGCGCTGGCTTGCTGCCCAGGCCAAATCCGGCGATTGCGTCCTGCTCTCGCCAGCCTGCGCCAGCCTCGACATGTACAGGAACTACGCGCATCGCGCCCAGGCTTTCATCGATGCCGTGCAGGGGCTCTCGTCATGATGCTCGGCGCCCTCGACGGGCGGCGCCGGCAAGTCGCCGAGATCGACTACGCCCTGTTGTGGAGCGTGTTGATCCTGCTCTTTTCCGGGCTGGTCATGGTCTATTCGGCCTCGATCGCCATCGCCGAAGGCGGCCGCTACAGCGGCCATCAGCCGGCTTACTATCTGGTTCGTCACGGCATTTTCCTGTGCATCGGCCTGGTTGCTGCCGCCGTCACTTTTCAGGTACCGCTGTCGCTCTGGCAAAAAAACGCGCCCTACCTGTTCATGATCGGCGTCGCCCTGCTCGCGCTGGTCCTGATTCCCGGCATCGGCCGCGACGTCAATGGCGCCCGCCGCTGGCTGTCGCTCGGTTTCGCCAACCTGCAGCCGTCCGAACTCATGAAGCTGTTCGCCGTGCTCTACGCCGCCGACTACACGGTGCGCAAGATCAACGTCATGCATGACCTCAAGCAGGCTTTCCTGCCGATGCTCGGGGCCATGGCCGTAGTCGGCATGCTGCTGCTCAAGGAGCCGGACTTCGGTGCCCTGGTCGTCATCATTTCCATCGCCATGGGCATCCTCTTTCTCGGCGGCCTCAAGGCGCGGCTGTTCGCGCTGCTCATCGTCGGCCTGCTCATCGCCTTCGCGATCATGATCATCGTCTCGCCCTACCGGCGCGACCGGGTGTTCGGCTTCATGGACCCGTGGGCCGATGCCTACGGCCGGGGCTACCAACTATCGCATTCACTGATCGCCTTCGGCCGCGGCGAACTGTTTGGCGTCGGCCTCGGCGCCAGCGTCGAAAAACTGTTCTATTTGCCGGAAGCGCACACCGATTTCCTGCTCGCCGTAATCGCCGACGAGCTGGGCTTCTTCGGCGTCGTGGCGATCATCGCGCTGTTCGCCCTGCTCGTTCAACGCGCCTTCGCCATCGGCCGTCAGTGCGTGCAGCTTGACCGCCTCTATCCGGCGCTCGTCGCCATGGGCATGGGCATCTGGTTTGGCGTCCAGTCCTTCATCAACATGGGCGTGAACATGGGCTTGCTGCCGACCAAGGGCCTGACCCTGCCGCTCATGAGCTTCGGCGGTTCCGGTATCTTCGCCAACTGCGTGGCTTTGGCGATTCTCTTGCGGGTCGACTGGGAAAATCGCCAATTGATGCGCGGAGGCAAGCTATGACGAAGCCGTTTATGCATTCGCATCAATTGACGATTTCGTCGCAGGCTAACCCGGCGCAGCCGGTGTTAAGCGCGCAGCGCGGCTGTAGACAGAACGTCCTCCTTTCGTGCGGGGGCAAGCTATGAGCAAGACCATCCTGATCATGGCCGGCGGCACGGGTGGCCACATTTTCCCGGCCCTGGCTGTCGCCCATTCGATGCACGATGCCGGCTGGCGCGTTGTCTGGCTGGGTAATCCGGAGGGCATGGAAGCCCGTCTCGTGCCGGAGCACGGCTTCGCGATGGTCAATCTGAAATTCGCCGCCCTGCGTGGCAAGGGCCTGCTGCGCAAGCTGCTGCTGCCGCTTAATCTGCTCAAGGGTTTCTGGCAGGCGCAGAAAGCCATTCGCCAGGTGCAGCCCGATGTCGTGCTCGGCATGGGCGGCTACATCACCTTCCCGGGCGGCATGATGGCTGTTCTGCTCGGCAAGCCGCTGGTCGTTCATGAACAGAATTCGGTAGCCGGGCTGGCCAACCGCGTGCTGGCTGGTGTGGCTGACCGCATCGTGACCGGCTTCCCGGATGTGCTCAAAAAAGGCGTCTGGGCCGGCAATCCGGTACGTCCCGAAATCGCCAAGATCGCCCCGCCGGCCGAGCGTTTTGCCGAACGCACCGGCGCTTTGCGCGTGCTGGTCATCGGTGGCAGCCTCGGCGCGCTGGCGCTTAACGAGATGGTGCCCAAGGGCATGGCTCTGCTCGCCGAATCCGAGCAGCCGCAGATCGTCCATCAGGCCGGCGAAAAGCATATCGAGGCGCTCAAGGCCAATTACGCCGCCGTCGGCGTCCAGGCGCATTGCGTGTCCTTCATCGAAGACATGGCCGGCGCTTACGAATGGGCCGATCTGGTCATTTGCCGGGCCGGCGCGCTGACCGTGGCCGAACTGGCGGCCACCGGCGTAGCCAGCATCCTCGTGCCCTTCCCGCATGCGGTCGATGACCACCAGACCGGCAACGCCAAGTTCCTGGTCAATGTCGGCGGCGCTTTCCTGTTGCCGCAAACCGAGTTGACGCCGGAGTCGATCGCCCTGATCCGCAACTATTCCCGCGGTCAACTGCTGGAAATGGCTGAAAAGGCCCGCAGTCTGGCCAAGCCCGATGCCACCGAAGAAGTGGCGACTATTTGTGCGGAGAGCGCGAAATGAAACATAAAGTCAAACACATCCACTTCGTCGGCGTCGGCGGTTCGGGCATGAGCGGCATCGCCGAAGTCCTGGTCCACCTCGACTACACGGTGAGCGGCTCCGATCTGGCGGCCAGCGCCACCACCCGCCGCCTCGAAGGCGAGGGCATCAAGGTCATGATCGGTCATGCCGCCGACAACATCGCCGGGGTCGATGCCGTCGTCACCTCGACTGCCGTCAAGGCCGACAACCCGGAAGTCGTCGCCGCCCGCGACAAGAAGATTCCGGTCGTGCCGCGCGCCCAGATGCTGGCCGAACTGATGCGTCTCAAGCACGGCATCGCCATCGCCGGCACGCATGGCAAGACCACCACCACCAGCCTGGTCGCCAGCATCCTGGCCGAGGGCGGCATCGATCCGACCTTCGTCATCGGCGGCCGCCTCAATGCGGCCGGCGCCAACGCCCGCCTTGGCAGCGGCGATTTTCTCGTCGCCGAGGCCGACGAGTCGGACGCCTCCTTCCTCTTCCTGTCGCCGGTCATTTCGGTCGTCACCAATATCGACGCCGACCACATGGAAACCTACGGCCATGACTTCGAGCGTCTGAAGAGCGCCTTCGTCGAGTTCCTCAATCGCCTGCCCTTCTACGGCGTGGCCGTGCTCTGCGGTGACGACGCCAATGTGCGCGACATCATGCCGCGCGTGCCGAAGCAGATCATCACCTACGGCCTGTCGCCGGAGAACAATTTCTACGCCGAGAACATCGTCGCCGAGGATGGCCGGATGCGCTTCGACTGCGTGCGCGTCAATGGCTCGACGACGCGTCTGGCCATCACGCTCAACACGCCGGGCCTGCACAATGTGCTGAACGCCCTGGCCGCCATCGCCGTGGCCACCGAAGTGCAGGTTTCCGACGCCGCCATCGTCAAGGCGCTGGCCGAGTTCAAGGGCGTTGGTCGCCGCTTCCAGCGCTACGGCGAAGTCGCCCTGCGCAATGAGGACGGTACTGCGGGCGGCTCTTTCACGCTGGTCGACGATTACGGCCATCACCCGGTCGAAATGGCCGCCACGCTGGCCGCCGCCCGTGGCGCCTTTCCGGGCCGCCGCCTCGTGCTGGCCTTCCAGCCGCACCGCTACACGCGGACGCGCGATTGCTTCGAGGATTTCGTCAAGGTGCTGAGCACGGTCGACGCACTGCTGCTGGCCGAAATCTACGCCGCCGGCGAAGCGCCCATCGTCGCCGCCGACGGCCGTTCGCTGGCCCGCGCCCTGCGCGTCAGTGGCAAGGTCGAGCCGGTTTTCGTCGAAGACATCGCGGCCATGCCGCAAGCGATCATGGATGTCGCCCGCGCTGGCGACGTGGTGCTGTGCATGGGCGCCGGTTCGATTGGCGCCGTTCCCGGGAAAGTGGCGGGTCAGGTATGAGCGCTACGTGCCACTCCCACGGTCAACCCGAAAAAATGCCCAAAATTGAAATGCAGTCTGGAGCCAAGCATGTCTGATTTCGGTAAAGTCGCCGTCCTCTTTGGTGGAACCTCCGCCGAGCGCGAGGTTTCCTTGAACAGCGGTTCGCGCGTGCTGGCCGCGCTACAAGGGCAGGGCATCGATGCCCACGCCTTCGACCCGGCCTCGCAGCCGCTCGACGCGCTCAAGGGCTACGACCGCGCCTTCATTGCCCTGCACGGCCGCCACGGCGAAGATGGCACCATTCAGGGTGCGCTCGAAGTCATGCACATTCCCTACACCGGCTCCGGCGTGCTCGCCTCGGCGCTGGCCATGGACAAGTTCCGCACCAAGCTCATGTGGCAGGCGGCCGGCCTGGCTATTCCCGAATACGCCCTGCTCACGGCCGATTCCGACTTTGGCGACATCGAGGAAGAACTCGGCCTGCCGCTCTTCGTCAAACCGGCGCGCGAAGGCTCGTCGATTGGCGTGACCAAGGTCAAGGAGCGCGGCGCGCTCAAGGCCGCCTACGAGGAAGCAGCCCGCCACGATCCGCTGGTCATCGCCGAAAAGGGCGTGCTCGGCGGCGAATACACGGTCGGCATCATCGGTGACGAAGTCATGCCGATCATCAAGATCGAACCGGCCACCGAGTGGTACGACTACGAAGCCAAGTACAACCGTGACGACACCAAGTACCTGTGCCCCTGCGGCCTGCCGGAAGCCAGGGAAATGAAAATCCGCAAGGGCGCGCTCGAAGCCTTCCGCATCCTCGGCGGGCGTGGCTGGGGCCGCGTCGATTTCCTGATGGACGAGGAAGGCAATCACTACTTCCTCGAAGTGAATACGGCGCCGGGCATGACCGACCATTCGCTGGTGCCGATGGCCGCCCGCGTCAATGGCATGGATTACCCGACGCTGGTCCGCCGCGTACTCGAAATGGCTGCGAACGACTGAACGAGACGGTGAATGTGGAACAAACCGCACCTGCTCAACGCCATCGCCGACCTGCTCATGCTGGTCGCTGCGGCAGCGTTGCTGGCCGCCGGCGCGGTCTGGCTGGTGCGTGTGCCGTCGCTGCCGGTCAAGCAGGTGGTGTTTGCCGAGCCGCTGCCGCATACCAAGCGCGGCGAGGTGGAGCAGGTTTTGCCGGGGTCGCTGAAAGGCAATTTCTTCAGCCTCAATCTGGAACAGGTGCGCGGTTCGCTCGAGAAGCTGCCCTGGGTGCGCAAGGTCGACGTGCGTCGCCAGTGGCCGGACCGTCTGGAAATTCGCATCGAGGAGCACAAGCCGGTAGCGCGCTGGGGCGAGGGGCGCGGCGAGCTGGTCAACAGCTACGGCGAGGTCTTTGCTGCCGGTCTGCCGGAAGCGGAAGCGAGCGGCTTGCCGCTGCTCTTCGGGCCGAACGGAACAGCACAGGAAGTTTTGAAGCATTACAGCGAGTTTGTCGGCTCGTTCGGAACGGTCGGCGAAAAGCCCGTGCAGGTCACGCTGTCGCCGCGTCTGGCCTGGCAGCTCAAGTTGCAGAACGGCATGTTGGTGGACATCGGGCGGGAGCAGACGAAAGCACCGGTCGGTGTGCGCCTGCAGCGCTTTTTGGAAATTTATCCGGAAACGGTCGCCAAACAGGCGGTCCGGCCGGCAGTCGTGGATTTGCGGTATCCGAATGGTTTCGCCATGCGCGTAGCAGGCGAGGGGAAGGGAAAGTAAGCATATGAGCAGGGACAACAAGGATCTGGTCGTCGGTCTCGACATCGGGACGTCGAAGATCGTCGCGCTGGTCGCCGAGATCAACCAGGAAGGCCATCTCAACGTCATCGGCATGGGCTCGCAGGATTCGCGCGGCCTCAAGAAGGGCGTCGTGGTGAATATCGAGGACACCGTGCACACCATCAGCCGCGTCGTCCAGGAAGTCGAACTGATGGCCGACTGCAAGGTGACCAACGTGTACACCGGCATCGCCGGCAGCCATATCAAGAGCTTCAACTCGAACGGCATGGTGGCGATCAAGGACAAGGAAGTCACCCAGACCGACGTCGAACGCGTCATCGAAACGGCCAAGGCCATGCCGATCCCGGCCGATCAGGAAATCCTGCACATCCTCACCCAGGAATTCGTCATCGACGGTCAGGATGGCATCCGCGAGCCGATCGGCATGAGCGGCATGCGCCTGGAAGTGAAGACGCACATCGTCACCGGCGCCGTTTCGGCCGCCCAGAACATCGTCAAGTGCGTCCGCCGCTGCGGCCTGGAAGTCAACGACCTCGTGCTGCAGCCGCTGGCTTCCAGCTACGCCGTGCTCTCCGAGGACGAAAAGGATCTCGGCGTCTGCCTGATCGACATCGGCGGCGGCACCACCGACATCGCCGTGTGGACGCAGGGCGCCATCCGCCATACCTCGGTCATCCCCATTGCCGGCGACCAGGTCACCAACGACATCGCCATGGCGCTGCGCACGCCGACCCGCGAAGCCGAGGACATCAAGTGCAAATACGGCTGCGCCCTGTCGCAACTGGCTGACGTCAGCGAGAACCTCGATGTTGCTGGCGTCGACGACCGCCCAAGCCGCAAGCTTTCCCGCCGCGCCCTGGCCGACGTCATCCAGCCGCGCGTCGAGGAGCTCTACGAACTGATCCAGAACGAACTGCGCCGCGCCGGTTTCGAGGAAGTGCTCTCCTCCGGCATCGTCCTCACCGGCGGCGCCAGCGTCATGCCGGGCATGGTCGAACTGGGCGAGGAGCTCTTCCACATGCCGGTTCGCCTCGGCAACCCGAAATACACCGGCAGCCTGGCCGACGTCGTGCAAAGCCCGCGCTTCTCGACGGCTTACGGCCTGCTGCTCGAAGCCCAGGCCCAGCGCAAGCGCGGCCAGAAGATCCAGGAAAAGCAGGGCTTCAAGGACGTCTTCGACGGCATGAAGTCGTGGTTTGCCAAGAATTTTTGATTTGTTGTTGAACCGATTTTTCAGAGGAGGTAGTCATCATGTTTGAGATCATCGAGAAAGACGAAGAGGCCGGTACCATCATCAAGGTATTCGGCGTGGGTGGTGCGGGTGGCAATGCCATCGAGCACATGATTCGCGAAGGCGTCAGCGGCGTTGAATTCATCGCCGCCAACACCGACGCTCAGGCACTCAGCCGCAATGCCGCGTCGAGCAAGCTGTCGCTCGGCAAGACCGGCCTCGGCGCCGGTGCCAAGCCGGAAGCCGGCCAGGCCGCCGCCGATGCGCACCGCGAAGAAATTCGCGCTTCGCTCGAAGGCGCCCACATGGCCTTCATCACCGCCGGCATGGGGGGGGGCACGGGCACCGGCGCAGCGCCGGTCGTCGCCGAAATCGCTCGCGAAATGGGCATCCTGACCGTGGGCGTGGTCACCAAGCCGTTCAGCTTTGAAGGCAACAAGCGCATGAAGTCGGCCGAAGCCGGCATCGCCGAATTCTCCAAGCATGTCGATTCGCTGATCGTCATCCTCAATGACAAACTCATGGAAGTCATGGGCGACGACGCCGATGTCGATGATTGCTTCCGCGCTGCCGACGACGTGCTGAAAAATGCCGTTGGCGGTATCGCCGAAATCATTACCTACCCGGGTCTGGTCAACGTCGACTTCGAAGACGTCCGCACCGTCATGGGTGAAATGGGCCGCGCCATGATGGGCTCCTCGGCTGCCGCCGGCGTCGATCGCGCCCGCATCGCCGCCGAGCAGGCCGTCGCTTCGCCGCTGCTCGAAGGCATCAACCTGTCCGGCGCCCGTGGCGTGCTGGTCAACATCACGGCGGCCAAGGGCGGCCTCAAGATGAAGGAAGTCAACGAAGTGATGAACACCGTCAAGGCCTTCGCCGCCGATGACGCCCACATCATCTTCGGTGCGGTTTACGACGAGCTGATGGGCGATGCCCTGCGCGTCACTGTCGTGGCCACCGGCCTTGGCCAGGTTGTCGCCGCCCGTGCCCGCCAGCCGGAAGTGTTCACCCAGCCGGTTCTCGTTCAGGCGACTGGTACCAGCGATGCGGTAGCTTTTGGTTCCACGCCGGACTATTCGCAACTGGAAGTGCCGGCCGTGCTGCGCGGTCGTGGTCATCGTGGCAGCAGCAACGTGACCGTCGAGGCTCTGGCCAACAGCGGTGTCGACCGTTACGACATTCCGGCTTTCCTGCGCAAACAGGCGGATTGATGTAACAAAAACTCTCTCTGAAAAAGGGTGGTGACGGCCTGTGTTACAATCCGTCACCTTCCCCAATCATTCAAGCACTTAGCATGCTCAAGCAACGCACGTTGAAGACTGTCATTCGCGCCTCCGGCGTCGGCCTGCACGGCGGAGTCAAGGTCAACATGACCCTGCGCCCGGCTGCCCCGGATACCGGTATCGTCTTCCGCCGCGTCGATCTGCCCGAGCCGCTCGATATCCCCGCCAGGGCCTTCATGGTCGGCGATACGCGCATGTGTTCCTGTCTCGAAAAAGACGGGGTCAAGGTCGGTACCATCGAACACCTGATGTCGGCCCTCGCCGGCCTCGGCATCGACAATGCCTGGATCGATCTGGATGCGCCCGAGGTGCCCATCCTCGACGGTTCGGCTGCACCGTTCGTTTTCCTGATCCAGTCCGCTGGCATTGAGGAACAGAACGCTGCCAAGAAATTCATTCGCGTCACCAAGCCCATCGAAGTTCGTGATGGCGACAAGTGGGCGCGTTTCGAGCCTTTTGACGGTTATCGTCTGACTTTTTCCATTGTTTTCAACCATCCGGCCATCGACAAATCAGCCCAGAAGGCCGAAATCGATTTCGCCGAGCAGTCCTATACCCGTGAAGTCTCGCGCGCCCGGACTTTCGGCTTCATGCAGGAAGTCGAATACCTGCGTGAAAACGGCCTGGCCCTCGGTGGCGGCCTGGAGAACGCCATCGTTCTCGACGAATTCCGCGTTCTGAACCAGGACGGCCTGCGTTATGGCGACGAGTTCGTCAAACACAAGATTCTCGACGCCATCGGCGACCTCTACCTGCTCGGTCATCCGCTGCTCGCCGCCTATTCGTCGCACAAGGGCGGCCATGCGATGAACAACCAGCTGGCCCGTGCCCTGCTGGAGCAGCAGGACTGCTGGGAAATCGCCACCTTCGAGCAAGCGGAGCACGCCCCGAGTGGCGTCACCCGCTGGTTAGCTCAAGCGGCCGCCTAAACGGCCATGTGGCTGCTACGTCTGCTGGCGGCCATCCTGGTAATCGGCATTGGTGTCAGCCTGCTGATCTATACCTTCACCGGTAATCGCTATTACCTGAGCTTGAGTGGTCGCCTGCTCAAATACAGCATCGTTTTCGCCCTGGTCGTTTTTGCGCTGATGTTTATCGAGCGCCTGGCAATCATTCCGCTCTAGCGGCGCGCTTCAGCAGATTGTCCAGGGCTTTCCTGAGCGGGCCTTCCGGCAGATTTTCAGCGGTTGACTGCAACATGCCAAAAGCCTTGCCGGAGAGCGGCTTTTGAGTCGAACTTATTGATTGGGAAGGAATTTGGCGGGGTTGTACTTTTACCTCTATGCCGCTACACTCCGCCCCTCCTTTCGATAACTCGTTGCTCAAGCGCTGACTTAACTGGCGAATCTTGGCAGCGACCGCGCCGTTATCGGCGTGGATAATGATAGTCCCCAACTTGTAATTGGCAACGTGAGCCGAGTGGCGCAGCCCTGCCGGGGCGACCGCTTCGAAGCGACGCGAGAGCTTGAGCAACAACCGGGCGTGGGCCATGACCCTGCTGGCGGCGGCGTCCTTGTCGAGATAGTGCTCAGGCCCTTTGTACATTGGAGGTTCCATGCAGATTATTCTGGTTTCGCGCCATCTGAAGGCGGCGAGAACAGTCACCATTATGCCTCGGCATCTGGTGATGACGCTGTTCGTCTTCGTGGTGCTGGTCTTTTCGACCTCGGCCTTGTTCTCCTGGCTGTCGGTTCACCTGCGCCTGCCGCTGGTCGAAGAGCTGATGTTGTCGTTGCAGCAACAGGAGGCCAAGAAAACGCGGGATCACCTCGACAACAATCTGCAGTTGATGGCGACGCGCCTCGGTGAGTTGCAGGGCAAGGTGTTGCAACTCGACTCGCTGGGTGAGCGTGTTTCCGGCTTGCTTGGCGTCAAGCGTCAGCCGGTGGCTGATGTGGACAAGCCCGCCCAGGGCGGCCCGTATGTTGCGGCGCCGATGTCGGCGATCGAACTCCAGCGCGAGATCGATCGACTGGCCGGTCAGGTCGAGCAGCGCAGCGATGATCTCGCTTTCCTCGAGTTCAGACTGCTCGAAAAGCGGGTCAAGGACCGTCTCTTGCCAACGATCCTGCCGGTCAAGGATGCGTCACTGGGCTCGCCGTTTGGTCATCGCAACGATCCGATTGCCGGCCTGCGCTCGATGCACGAGGGCCTGGATTTTTCGGCCGAGCCGGGTACGCCTGTCGTCGTCGCGGCTGATGGCGTGGTGCTGTCGGCGGCCTACCATCCCGAATATGGCAACCTGATCGAAGTCGATCATGGCGAGGGGTTGACCTCCCGCTATGCCCATCTTTCGCGCATGGATGTCCAGCCAGGTGGCCTGATCAAGCGCGGAACCCGGATTGGCGCCGTCGGCAATACCGGTCGGTCGACCGGGCCGCATCTGCATTTCGAAGTGCGCATGCTGGGCGTCGCCCAGAATCCGGCCCGTTTCCTGAGGCAGGGCAACGAGTACGCACTGGTCAAGCGCCGTTAAACCTTGAAACCTCAGTTGACCGCGTATCCAGCCTTGGCCAGCCGCCTGAATACGGGCCTTTGCGCCTTCGAGGCGATTTACCTCTTGGCTGACAGCGCGACGTGGCCGCTGGCACGCCTGGTCGGGCGCCCGGCTTTGTCGCTCCTTCTTGCCGGCATGAGCCTGCTGCGGCGTCGCTTCGCGCCGGCCATCCCGCCCAGGCGCACCATCAGCCGCACCCAACTGGGGTTTGGTTAAACTGTCTCGAGTCCCCTTGATTTAGGTCGTCATCATCGGGTCATGGGGGCGTGTTAGAATCGCCGCTTTGCCGCACTGCGCAAACACTATTCCATCGCGATGATATCCGGCCTACTCAAAAAGATTTTCGGCAGCCGCAATGACCGGCTGATCAAACAATATTCCCAGGCAGTCAAGCGCATCAATGCCCTTGAGCCGGCCATGCAGGCCCTCTCTGATGAGGCATTGCGCGCCAAGACGGACGAATTCCGTCAGCGCCACGCCAATGGCGAATCGCTCGATGCGCTGCTGCCGGAGGCTTTTGCGGTTGTCCGCGAAGCCGGCGTCCGCGCCCTCGGCATGCGCCATTTCGATGTCCAGATGATCGGCGGCATGGTGCTGCATGACGGCAAGATCGCCGAAATGCGGACTGGTGAAGGCAAGACGCTGGTCGGCACGTTGCCGGCCTACCTCAATGCCATTTCCGGCAAGGGCGTCCATGTCATCACGGTCAACGACTATCTGGCGACCCGTGACTCGGACTGGATGGGTCGTCTGCATCGCTTCCTGGGCCTGACCGTCGGCGTCAATCTGTCGCAGATGGATCACGAGGCCAAGCAGGCCGCCTACGCCGCCGACATTACCTACGGCACCAACAACGAATTCGGCTTTGATTACCTGCGCGACAACATGGTCTATACGGCCGGTGAACGCGTCCAGCGCAGCCTGAATTTCGCCATCGTCGACGAAGTGGACTCGATCCTGATCGACGAAGCCCGCACGCCGCTGATCATTTCCGGCCAGGCCGAAGACCATACCGATCTTTATCTGCGCATGAAGGACGTCGTTCCGAATCTGACGCGCGCGATGGAAGAGACCGCCGAAGGCGATTACTGGGTCGACGAGAAGGGCCATCAGGTTCACCTGTCGGAAGCCGGCTACGAACACGCCGAGCAACTGCTGGCCGAACACGGCCTGCTCAAGGAAGGCACCAGCCTTTACGACGCCGCCAACATCACGCTGATGCACCACCTGAATGCCGCCCTGCGCGGCATGACGCTGTTCCACAAGGACCAGCATTACGTCGTGCAGAACGGCGAAGTGGTCATCGTCGACGAGTTCACCGGTCGTCTGATGGCCGGTCGCCGCTGGTCCGATGGTCTGCATCAGGCCGTCGAGGCCAAGGAAGGCGTGAAAATCCAGGCCGAGAACCAGACGCTGGCCTCGATCACCTTCCAGAACTATTTCCGCATGTACAACAAGCTGGCCGGCATGACCGGCACGGCCGATACCGAAGCCTACGAATTCCACCAGATCTACGGTCTGGAAACGGTGGTCATTCCGACCCATCGGCCGATGGTCCGCAAGGACATGAACGATCTGGTCTACAAGACCGCCGACGAAAAGCACACGGCGATCATTGCCGACATCAAGGATTGCGCCAGGCGTGGCCAGCCGGTGCTGGTCGGCACGACCTCGATCGAGGCTTCGGAATTGCTCTCCGGCCTGCTCGACAAGGAAAATCTGCCGCATCAGGTGCTCAACGCCAAGCAACATGCCCGCGAAGCGGAAATCGTCGTTCAGGCCGGTCGACCGGGGATGGTCACCATCGCCACCAACATGGCCGGTCGCGGCACCGACATCGTGCTCGGTGGCAATATCGAAAAGCCGCTGGCCGCCATTCGCGATGACGAGTCGCTGCCGGTCGCTGAACGGGAGCAGAAGGCGGCCATGATGAAGGCTGAGTGGCAGGAAGTGCACAATGCCGTGCTGGCCTCTGGTGGCCTGCACATCATCGGCTCCGAGCGTCACGAGTCGCGCCGTATCGACAACCAGTTGCGCGGCCGGGCCGGTCGTCAGGGCGATGCCGGCTCCTCGCGCTTCTACCTGTCGCTCGATGATCCCTTGTTGCGCATCTTTGCCGGCGAGCGTCTGCGCGCCATCATGGACAAGCTCAAGATGCCGGAAGGCGAAGCGATCGAGCACCCGCTCGTCACCCGCTCGCTGGAATCCGCACAGCGCAAGGTCGAGGCCCGCAACTTTGATATCCGCAAGCAGTTGCTGGAATACGACGACGTCTCCAACGACCAGCGCAAGGTGATCTATCAGCAGCGCAACGAACTGCTGGAAACGGACGATATTTCCGAAACCATCACCGCCATGCGCCAGAGCGTCATCGCCGATGTCTTCCGCACCTACGTCCCGGCCGAGTCGGTCGAAGAGCAGTGGGACATGGAAGGCCTTGAGCAAGCTTTGGCCACCGAACTGCAGATCAACGCCGCGGTTGCCCAGTGGTTCAAGGACGAGCCGACGCTGTCCGACGAAGAAATCCTCGCGCGTATCACCAAGGAAGCCGACGAAGCCTATCGGGCCAAGGTTGAACTGGTCGGCGCCACGAATTTCCAGCAGTTCGAGCGCAATGTCATGTTGCAGAGCCTCGACAGCCACTGGCGCGAACATCTGGCCGCCCTCGACCATCTGCGTCAGGGCATCCATCTGCGCGGCTACGCCCAGAAAAACCCGAAACAGGAATACAAGCGCGAAGCCTTCGAACTGTTCGAAGGCCTGCTCGACCTCGTGCGCAAGGAAGTGACCCGCATCGTCTTCACCGTGCACATCCGCACGCCGGAAGATGTCGAGGAAACCGCCCCGCACGCCGATGTGCAGAACGTCCAGTACCAGCATGCCGGCTTTGACGAGGCGCTCGGTGGCGGTGACGAGGCGCCGCAGCAACAGCCGGCCGATAGCGGGCCGAAGGTCGGGCGCAACGATCCCTGTCCCTGCGGTTCGGGCAAGAAATACAAGCACTGCCACGGCAAACTTGGCTGATAGATGTTAGGAGTTAGCTGCTAGCCAAACCAGTCAGGTGGCTAACTCCTTGATCCTAATAACTCGATCCTGGATCCTCCCATGCCTGTCAATTACGCCACGCCCGCTGCCGATCAACTTTTCCCGGTGGCCGGGGTTCGTCTCGGGGTTGCCGAGGCTGAAATTCGCAAGAAAAACCGCCGTGACCTGACGCTGGTGGCGCTCGATGCCGGTTCCAGGGTCGCCGGCGTATTCACGCAAAACCGTTTCTGCGCCGCACCGGTGCAGATTTGCCGCAAGCATCTGGCTGCCGGCAATGAAATCCGCGCTTTGGTGGTCAATACCGGCATCGCCAACGCCGGGACCGGCGAGCCGGGGCGTCAGGCAGCGCAGGAAACCTGCGAGGCTGTCGGTGAATTGCTCGGCATTTCTGCCGGGCAGGTGCTGCCCTTCTCGACGGGGGTGATACTCGAACTATTGCCGGTTGACCGCATCAAGGCCGGCTTGCCTGCGGTTTTTGCCGACCTCAAGGCGGACAACTGGCATGCTGCGGCGCACGGCATCATGACCACCGACACCGTCGCCAAGGCCGCTTCGCGCATTGTCACGGTCAACGGCAAAAAAGTGACAATTTCGGGAGTTTCCAAAGGCGCTGGCATGATCAGGCCGAACATGGCGACCATGCTCGGTTTCCTCGCCACCGATGCCGGCATCGCCCAGCCGCTGCTCGACAGGCTGGTCAAGGAAGCGGCCGACGCCTCGTTCAACTGCATCACCGTCGATGGTGACACGTCGACCAACGACTCCTACGTGATGATTGCAACCGGCCAGTCCGGCGCCAGCTTTGCCGCTGAAAGCGATGCCGGCTGGGCCGAGGTCAAGGCCGCGATCATTGCCGTTTCTGTCGAGTTGGCCCAGGCCATCGTTCGTGACGGCGAAGGCGCTACCAAGTTCATCACGGTGGCCGTGCAAGGCGGCAAGGACGTCGAAGAGTGCCGGAAGGTCGGCTATGCCATCGGCCATTCGCCGCTGGTCAAGACGGCTTTCTTCGCTTCCGACCCCAATCTTGGCCGGATTCTGGCGGCCGTCGGCTACGCCGGCATCGATGACCTCGACGTCGATGGCGTCAAGGTCTGGCTTGATGACGTGCTGGTTGCCGAAAAGGGCGGCCGGGCAGCAGCCTACAGGGAAGAGGATGGTGCCCGCGTCATGGCGCAGGCTGAAATCACGGTACGCGTCGATCTCGGACGTGGTGCTGCCCAGGCCAGCGTCTACACCTGCGATTTCTCCTACGATTACGTCAAGATCAACGCCGACTACCGTAGCTGATTCCTTTCCCGGAATCCAAAAATGACTGAAATCCGTCGCGACCTGGCCCGCAATACGCTGGCCATCCTCTGCATCCTCGGGCTGATCGGCCTGTCGGTCTGGGTGTTGCTGCCATTCCTGGCGGCGACAGTCTGGGCGGTGATGATCGTCGTCGCCACCTGGCCGCTGTTCCGGTCGCTCGAAACGCGGCTTGGTAACCGGCGCGGGCCGGCCGTGGCGATCATGTCGGTGGCCATGTTGCTGCTCCTGGTGCTGCCGCTGTGGCTGGCGGTTGGCACCATTCTTGAGCATTCTGCGCAGTTGACCGCCGCCGGCAAGTCCTTTGCCGCCGACGGCCTTCCGCCGCCGCCGGCCTGGGTCAAATCGCTGCCCTTGGTCGGCGAACGCGTGGCGATGGCCTGGGCTCAACTGGGTGCGGCGGGAACGACGGGTATTGTCGCCAAAGTGACGCCTTATGCAGCCGATACGGGAAAGTGGGTACTCGCTCAGGTCGGCGGAGTCGGTGGCATGCTGATCCAGTTTCTGCTCGTCGTGACGATTGCCGCCATTCTCTATTCCGGCGGTGAAACCGGGGCGCGCATGGCGCGGCGTTTCGGCCGCCGGCTGGCTGGCGAGCGTGGCGAGAATTCGATCATTCTGGCCGGTCAGGCGATTCGCGGCGTGGCGCTTGGGGTCGGCGTCACGGCCATCGTGCAGACCGTCCTCGGTGGCATCGGGTTGGCCATCGCTGGCGTGCCGTTCGCCTCGCTGCTCTCGGCCGTCATGCTCATGCTGTGCATTGCTCAGCTTGGCCCCTTACTGGTCTTGTTGCCGGCCGCCGGCTGGATGTACTGGACTGGCGATACGGGCTGGGCGACGGGCTTGCTGGTGTGGAGCCTGATCGTCGGCAACCTCGACAACTTCCTGCGCCCGATGCTCATCCGGCGCGGCGCCGATTTGCCGCTGCTGCTGATCTTTGCCGGCGTCATCGGCGGCATGCTGAGCTTCGGGCTGATCGGCATTTTTGTCGGCCCGGTCGTGCTGGCCGTGACCTGGACGCTGACATTGGCCTGGATCGAGGATGCGCTGGGCAAGGATGAGCCCGAGCTTCCGCCCGCGCCGCCTTCAGAGCTTCCTGAGCCGGATCATCCGGAACCAGCCGCCAGCTAGCGCAGGCTGATCGTGCTCCAGCGTCAGGCTGGGGGTTTCGCTGAGCAAGTCTTCGAAGACCACGTCGAGCCGGGTCGCCACCCGGCGCACCAGCGGGTTGATCATCCGCCGTAGCAAGGCGGGTTGACCACGCCGCAGGAATTTGTCGAAAACGAGCACCTGTCCGCCCGGTTTGAGTACCCGCTCGATCTCCGCGAAGCAATGGGCCGGTTCCGGCACGACGGCCAGAATCAGGTGCAGCACGGCGCAGTCGAACGAGGCATCGGCAAACGGCAGGCGCTGGGCGTCGCCCTGAACTGGCACGAAGTCGACATGGCCGGCCCGGGGCAGGGTGCGGCGCAGCATGGCCAGGTTGAGATCGAGGCCGACGTAATGGTGCTGCGGCAGCAGGTGCGGCAAATCGAGACCGGTGCCGACGCCGGCCAGCAGAACCTTTCCCGCTTCCTCCGGCAGAGCCGACAGGCTACGCGCCCGCGCCGCCTGCGTGGCGCGGGCGATCGCCGCGTCGTAGAACGGCGCGATCAGCGTGTAGCTGTGCTTGAGACTCAATGCAGGGCGCGCGGGCTGGCCAGGACGAACTCGGGAATCACCGCTTCGAAATGCGTGCCATCCTCGGCGACCATCAGGTAGGTACCTTTCATCGTGCCGATAGCCGTCGTCAGCGACGAGCCGCTGGTGTATTGAAAACTCTCGCCGGGTTGTAGCAAGGGCTGCTTGCCGACGACGCCAAGGCCGCGCACTTCCTGCACCTCGTTGTTGCCGTCGGTGATGATCCAGTGCCGCGAGACGAGTTGGGCCGGTACGCTGCCGACGTTCTTGATGGTGATCGTGTAGGCGAAGATGTAGCGGTCGTTTTCCGGGTCGGACTGCTCCGGGATGTACTGCGGCATGGGGTGAATTTCGATTTGGTACTTGTCGGTGTCGGGCATGGGATAATTTCGTCTATCTGTTTTTGTTCAGGGAAACATCATGTCAGCCAAAGATTACGTCATCGCGCCGAGCATCCTGTCCGCCAATTTCGCCAAATTGGGCGAAGAGGTGGCCAACGTCATTGCCTCGGGCGCCGACTGGATTCACTTCGACGTGATGGACAACCATTATGTTCCCAACCTGACCATCGGGCCGCTGGTGTGCGAGGCCATCCGGCCGTGCACCACGGCGCCGATCGACGTGCATCTGATGGTCAAGCCGGTAGATCGCATCATCCCCGATTTTGCCAAAGCCGGGGCCAATATCATCACTTTCCATCCGGAAGCCTCGGATCACGTTGATCGCAGCCTGTCGCTGATCCGCGATGCCGGCTGTCAAGGGGGCCTGGTCTTCAACCCGGCAACACCGCTCGACTACATGGACTACGTGCTCGACAAGATCGACGTCATCCTGCTCATGAGCGTGAACCCCGGCTTTGGCGGCCAGAAATTCATTCCCGGTACGCTGGCCAAGGCCAGGCAGGCGCGCGCCAAGCTGGACGCCTATGAAAAGGAAAGCGGCCGGCGCATTCGTCTGGAAATCGACGGCGGCGTGAATGCCGCCAACATCGCCGAGATCGCCCGCGCCGGTGTCGATGCCTTCGTCGCCGGCTCGGCTGTCTATGGCGCCGGCAAGGATAGCGACCCGCATCGCTACGATTCGATCATTGCGGCGCTGCGCGCCGAGTTGCTAGTGCTTAGTCGCTAGTTGTTAGCAAAACCACGAACCCGCTGCCTTTACTAGCAACTAGCGACTAAGGACTAATAACTTGCACTTCGAATCCGTAACTTTTGACCTCGACGGTACGCTGCTCGACACCATCGCCGACCTGGCCGAAGCCTGTCGCCTGATGCTTCACGACGTCGGCGCGCCGCCGCGCACCCAGGCCGAGGTGCACAGCTTCGTCGGCAAGGGCATGGCGGTTCTCGTCGAGCGTTGCCTGACCCACGAGCAACCGCCGACGGACGCAGAGCTCCACGCCGCCATCGAATCCTTCAAGCGTCACTATTCCACGGTCAACGGGAAATTTTGCCAAATTTACGAAGGTGTTCTCGACGGCCTGGATGCCTGGAAAGCCAGCGGACTCAAGATGGGCGTCGTGACCAACAAGCCCGGCATGTTCACCGAGCAACTGCTCGACCGCATGGGGCTGGCCGACTATTTTGACGTGGTTGTTTCCGGCGATACGACCGCCCACAAGAAGCCGCACCCCGAGCCCATCCTGCACGCCTGCCGTCTGTTCAACGTGCGGCCGGACCGTAACCTGCACATCGGCGACTCGGAAAACGACATCCTGTCGGCCCGCGCCGCCGGTTCGCCGACCTTCTGCGTGCCCTACGGTTACAACGAAGGCAAGCCGGTGGACAGCGCCGATTGCGATGCGCTAGTATCCGATCTGCTTGTCGCCTACCGGCAAGCCCTCACTTTTCAAGACCTCAAACACAAATGACGACTCTGCAACTCTGGAACGAATGGCAAGCTTGGCCCTTCGACGGAGCTCAGGACTGGCGTCGCTGGCGCCCCTGATCTCCCTTCGCGCGCCCTCGCGGCACAACGCTCCAGACCGCAACACCCTGTCATTTTCGAGGCTTCCCCATGACTGAAACCGAATTCAACGCGCTCGCCGCGCAAGGCTACAACCGTATTCCCGTTACGCTGGAAACGTTTGCCGACCTCGACACGCCGCTGTCGATCTACCTCAAGCTGGCCAACGCGCCCTACACCTACCTGCTCGAATCGGTGCAGGGCGGCGAGCGTTTCGGCCGCTACTCGATCATCGGCCTCGCCGCCCAGACGCGCATCGTCGTCAATGGCCATCAGGTCATGGTGCTGACCGGCAACCGGGTGGCCGAGCGCGAGGACGACACCAACCCGCTCGAATTCATCGGCAAGTTCATGCAGCGCTTCCGCGCCGCCCCGCAGGCCGGCCTGCCGCGTTTCTGCGGCGGCCTGGTCGGCTGCTTCGGCTACGACACCATCCGCTACGTCGAAACCAAGCTGACGCGCACCAATAAGCCGGACGACATCGGTACGCCGGATATCGGCCTGCTCCTTTCCGAAGAAATCGCCGTCGTCGACAACCTGTCCGGCAAGCTGACGCTAGTCGTCTTCGCCGAGCCTGGCTTCCCCGCCGCCTACCAGAAGGCGCGGGCGCGGCTCATGGAACTGCTCGCCAGGCTGCGCACGCCGGTCGTCATCCCGAGCGAAAAGCCGGTGCATTCCGAGCCGGCCGTTTCGGTGTTCGGTGAAGCGGCGTTCAAGAAAGCCGTGCTCAAGGCCAAGGACTACATCACCGAAGGCGACGTCATGCAGGTCGTCCTCTCGCAGCGCATGACCAAGCCCTTCGGTGCCAGTCCGCTGGCGCTCTACCGCACACTGCGCAGCCTCAATCCGTCGCCCTACATGTTCTACTTCGATTTCGAGGATTTCCATGTCGTCGGCGCCTCGCCGGAAATTCTCGTCCGCCTCGAAGGCGACCGCGTCACCGTGCGGCCGATTGCCGGTACCCGCAAACGCGGCGCCTCGCCGGAAGAGGACGCCGCGCTGGCCACCGAACTGCTGGCCGACGAAAAGGAACGCGCCGAGCACACCCAACTGCTCGATCTCGGTCGCAACGACTGCGGCCGCGTCGCCAAGGTCGGTAGCGTCAAGCTCACTGAAAACATGATCGTCGAGCGCTACTCGCACGTCATGCACATCGTTTCCAACGTCGAAGGCCGCCTGCAACCCGGGCTCGATGCGCTCGACGTGCTGAAGGCCACCTTCCCGGCCGGTACGGTTTCTGGCGCGCCGAAAGTGCGGGCCATGGAAATCATCGACGAGCTGGAGCCGGTCAAGCGCGGCATCTATGCCGGTGCCGTCGGCTACCTCGGCTTCCATGGCGACATGGACATCGCCATCGCCATCCGCACCGCCGTCGTCAAGAACAAGCAGCTCTACGTCCAGGCCGGTGCCGGCATCGTCGCCGACTCCGACCCGCATTCGGAATGGGAAGAAACCCGCAACAAGGCCCGCGCCGTGCTGCGCGCCGCCGAACTGGCCGAGCAGGGGCTCGATACTCGGGGTGCTTGATCGGGCGCGACCCGAAAACAAAAAAACCGCCGGACTCGGCGGTTTTTGTTTTTGGGCCTTATTTCCGGTTGACCGTGGGAGTGCTCATTTTTCGCTCGGCGGTAGCCACTTAAGCCGCCGAAACGCCCACTCCGTCGCCCACAGGCTGAAGTACGTCGCGAACCACGCGAAAATCGTGTCGGACAGGAAATGTCCGCCGGCGGTCATGCGCACCGCGGCGAGCAGGCTGGCGGTGGCCAGGCTGGCCAGCAGCCAGCGGCGGCGCACGGCCGGGGCAGCCAGCCAGCCGAAGGCCATGACGAAGGCAGCGGTGGCGACATGGCCGCTGACGAAGGAGCAATTCTTGATGCACTGGTCGCTGACCACGAAGGCTGGGGTGAATTTCAGCGGCCCGCCGAATTCAGCCACCGTCGCCGGCCGGGCCCGGTGCCAGCCATCCTTGAGCGCTGCATCGACGAGCAGAACCGGCCCGAGCAGCGCCGCAGCGAGCAGAAAACCGAAGGTCGTCCGCCGGGCGTGCAGCCAGCGCAGGCGCTTGATGCTGCCGAGCAGCAGGCCGCCGAGGAGGATGGCGAGCAAGGCCTGCCCGGCGCGCGGGGTGCCGCGGTAGATCAGTTCGAAAAATGGCCAGTTGCCGCCGGAAAAGGCCCATTTGCCGTCGTGGTAGAAAACCCGGCTGGCGGCCAGATCGATCTCCGGAAAAGCGACGAAGAGCGCCGCAAGCAGAGCAAACACGACGCCGGCGACGCGAAGTTCAATAGCCCTTGAAGTCATGCAGCAAGTAAACATTCATGTCGCGGCTGGTCGTCGCATCGAGCGGTGCCTTGAGCGTAGCGAGCTTGTCGATGCGGGCGAAGCGCGGGGCGAAATCGGCGCCCGGCGCGGTGTCGGTGATCAGGAGCGCATCCTTGCCGAGGTAGGGGCGCAGATCGGTGGTCAGCTTGTAATGGTCGCTGGCGATGCCGGAGGGGTTCCAGCTGGCGGCGGCCGGCTTGAGGTCGCGCAGCTCGTACAGCATGTGGGCGAGCAGGGTGCGGTTGTCGGCGACCAGAATGGCATCCGGGTGGGCCTGCACGACTGGTTTCAGTTGCCGGCCCAGTTCATCCCAGCCCATGGCGCGTTTGAACGGGTTCAATTTTGCCTGTTTTTCCGGGTTGACCGTGGCAATCACCTGCGGCCAGTGATAGACCAGCCCGACGATCAGCACATTGATCGCCAGCCCGGCGACCAGCCACTTTTTCTTCTCGCGCTGCAGCAGCCAGGCGACGGCGGCGATGCCGGCCGGCGCGAAGGCGGGCGCCGCCCAGTTGGCGTTGGCGCTGCTCTTCATGGCCTGCGCCGAGACGACGATCCACAGCGGCAGAGCAAACCACAGCAGCAGGCGGGTCCGGTCGTCGCGCCAGCTCTCGCGAACGCGGACGAGGAGCAGCATGAAAACGCTACCGAGCACCGGGCCGAAGGCGATCCACTGAGCCGCCCAGAATTCGCCGAGCGAGGCCAGCCCGCCGCCGGATTGACGGTTCAGCGTGATGTCGGCCGTGTGCTTGAGGGTCGGGAAATCGTGGCTGAAATTCCAGACGATATTGGGCGACAGGATCAACAGCGCCAGCCCGACGGCCAGCCAGGGCTTGGCCGAGGCCAGTCGCGGTCGATGAAACGCGAGCAGGAACAGGACGGCTGCCCCGAGCCAGGCCGCCATCGTGTATTTGGAAAGCAGGCCGAGGCCGCAAATGAGCCCGAGCAGCAGCCAGTCGCCCCACGAATCGCTGTCCAGCGCGCGCAGGAAGGCCCACAAGGCCAGCGCCCAGAACAGCGTGAGCAGCGCATCGGTCGAAACGAAAAGGCCGAGCCAGGAAAAAATCGGCAGCGTTAAAACGGCAACGGCCGACCAGAAGGCGACGCGCTCGTCGTAAAGCCGCCGGGCAATCGCCCAGCAGGCGGCGGCAGCCAGCGGGTAGCAGAGCATGGACAGCGCCTTGACGCCGACCAGCCCGTCGCCGAACAGCGCCGTGGACAGCCAGATCAGCGCCGCGACGCCGGGCGGCTTGGAGAAGTAGCCCCAATCGAGGTGCTGCGCCCAGGTCCAGTATTGCGCTTCATCGACGTAGAGCGTGATGCCCAGATTGGGCAGCAGCCAGAAGCGCCAGGCGAGCAGGGCGGCCGTCAGGCCAAACAGCAGATTTACGCTGTTTTTCTGGTTGACCGTGGAAGTCACGCCGACTTGTGCCAGCCTTCGTCCGCCGCCAGCTCGCGTTCCGGTCGCGCCGAGTAGGAGCGGATGGTGCCGGATTCAAAGTAGATGCGGGCCAGCAGTTCGGACAGCACGCCGGTCGTGATGAAGTGAATGCCCGCAATCAGCGTGCCGATGCCGACGATGAGCAGCGGACGGCCGCCGATGTTCTCGCCGAGGCCGAATTTGACCCAGGTCAGCCAGGTCATGATCAGGCCGGACAGCGCCGTCAGGCCAAGGCCGATGCCGCCGAAGAAGTGCCCCGGGCGGGCACGGAAACGCATGAAAAAATACACCGCGATCAAATCGAGAATGACCCGGAAAGTGCGCGAAATGCCGTACTTGGAAACGCCGGCCGTGCGCGCATGGTGCGTCGTCGGCTCCTGCGCGATGCGCCGCGGCGTCGTCACCGTCGCCAGCCAGGCCGGAATGAAGCGGTGCATTTCGCCGTACAGGCGCACGCTCTTGATGACGCTGCCGCGGAAAGCCTTCAGGCTGCAGCCGTAGTCGCGCAGATGCACGCCGGTCATCCGGGCGATCAGCTTGTTGGCGATCTTCGACGGAATCTTGCGCAGGAACAGGCCGTCCTGACGGTTCTGACGCCAGCCGGCAACCAGATCGAGGTCTTCGTTGATGAGCCGGGCAACCATGCGCGGAATGTCGATCGGATCGTTCTGCAAATCGCCATCCATGGTCACGATCACGTCGCCGCGCGCCGCATCGATGCCGGCCTGCATGGCCGCCGTCTGCTTGAAATTGCGCGTCAGCTCAACAACGCGAACGTGCGGGCCATATTCACGCGAACACTGCACGGCGCGATCCACCGTCGCATCGCTGCTGCCGTCATCGACCAGCACCAGTTCCCACGGATGATCGTAACCGACCAGCGCCTCATGCACCCGCTTGACCAGCGGTGCGATGTTGTCTTCCTCGTTGTAAAACGGGACGACGATGGAAAGGCTGTGCGGGGCAATCGAAAGTTCGGCGCTCATGGCTTGGTCCGGCGGGAAAGGGCGCATTTTAATCCAAAAGCCCCCCGGTCTGAGGTCGGTTGTCCGGCTTGATTAGCTGGCAAGTTCAGACAAACGTTCGCGCAAGTCTTCCGGTGCGTAGAAAATGAATGCGTTCCCTTGCGTGACTTTTTCCAGCAATCCAAGTTCCAGCAGCCCCAGCAGATCGTTGCGCGCGGTCTGATAGACAACGTTGTGCGATCGCTGATGGGCGTCTAACCGATAGCCTTCTCCTGTATTCCTGAGGGCGTGTGTCAGGAGAGCGACCTGTCTGTGGTTGAACTTGCCCCGCAACTTTTGCGATGCCGAGAGCAGTTTTTCGGTTTCTTTCTGCTCCCGGCCTTTCCGGTCCAGGTACTCATGGAGCGCAGAAATTGCTTTTCTGATGGTGAGCAATTGATGGATCAGAAAGTAGGTTGTGTCGTTTCCATCTGTTTCGGTGTGCAAGTAGGCGCGCATGTAGCGGGCGGGGGCTCGCCTGATAATATGGCTGATCGATGTGTATTCCATAAGCCAATACCCGCTGCGGGCGATTGACCAATAGAACAAGGCACGCGCCGTTCTCCCGTTTCCATCGACGAATGGGTGGTCGTAACCGATCATGAAATGGAGAATGATCGCCCTGAGGACGGGATGCACAAATGGCGTGCTGGTCTCGTCCGAGTTCGCAAACGCACAAATTCTTTCCAGTCGTTCGGGTAGCTCGAGATGGCTTGGCGGTTCATGAAGAAGTGTTCCATCCCTTGGGTCGATAACCTTGATGTCGTCGGCTTGCCTTAATCTCCCGGCGTCAGATGGCTCATCCAGCGTCTCGTCGGTCAGTATCCGGTGCAACTCGAGAATGTGACCGGGCGTTAATTTCTCATTTTTAATGGACCTTAAATGGTCCATGGCGCGATAGTTGTTGAAGATCATTTTTTCGCTAAGATCTCTGGGTTTTCGGCCGCTTCTGAGCATGTCTGCAGCGACTTGCCGAGTCGTCGATGCCCCTTCAAGCTGGCTTGATGTGATCGCTTCTTCAATCAGCGAACTCATCAGATAGCGTTTGGGATCTTCCTTGATCGCACCCCCTGTCGGTGAATGTATTTGTCCAGCGGCATCTCGATCAATGTGATGCAAATCGATAAGGACAGGGCTGGGTGTCGCAAACCGGAAGGGCTTCCCTCCTTTGTCTAGCAGTGGGAGATTTTGCAATAGAGAACTTCTCCCCAGAAGAACAGAAGCCCACCACGCATTCCTCGTCAGCCCCGCTGGTGGTTCGCGATAGCGCAGGTCATCCCAGTGCAGGTAGCGCCCACCCGGGAGCGGCGTAATATGATTTGCCAGCAGGCGGAAATCTTCTGCGGAAATGTCTTGTGCAACGCTTGGAAAGTCTGGCGCAGTCTCTGGAGTTCGCATTTTCTACTAATTTACCTAATGATTAGTAGAGATTAGTATAGGTGGGATGTCTGTAAAAAGTCTACTAATCATCTTGTGTGTTAGTAGACTTTCGACCCGGTGGCGCAGTTTTTTTGCGACTCGTGATTGAGTCAAGGGCATATGAAATGATCGAGCATGACTGTGTTTGGCAAGCTGATTACCCATTCGACGCTCGATGATCTCGCGGGCGCTGCTGCCTTCCGGCGCGGTGAGGAATATTGGTCCGCCGGCGCAGTCAGTCGCTTGCGTGCCAGCGATGACAAGATCACCGCCCGGGTCGAAGGTACCGAGACCTACCAGGTCGAGCTACGGGATGACAACGGCGAACTGGCCTACGACTGTACCTGCCCACGCGCCGCGGACGGCTATTTCTGCAAGCACTGTGTCGCGGTGGGCCTGGCCTGGATCGCGGATCACGCATCGGCCGAAGACCCCACGGCAAAGACAGGTAAGAACAAAGGCAAGACCGGTCGACGCGACCCTTGGCGGGATATTAAGGACTTTCTGGGTGCGCAGCCGCCTGAAACCTTGGTTGAACTCCTGCTGGATGTCGCCCGGCGCGATGACCGGCTCTACCAGTCGCTGTTGCTCAAGGCCGAACGGGTTGTTGGCGGTGGCAATGTGGTCAAGGCATTTCGGCGGGCGATCGATGAGGCGTCAAGCATCCACGGGTTCATCGACTGGCGCGATGTCGGCACTTTCGCCGGCAATATCGATCAGGTCGCAGAGTCACTGGCTGAACTGCTCAAGTCCGATACAGCGCCCATGCTGGTGGAACTCGCCGAGTACGCTATCGAGCGCGTCGAGCATGCGCTGGAGCAGGTCGACGACTCGAATGGCGAGATTGGCGGCATTGTCTGTCGCCTGGGCGAGATGCACCTCAAGGCATGCACGATGGCCAGACCGGAGCCAGCGGCGCTGGCCGAGCGCCTGTTCCGTTTCGAAACGACCTTGCCCTTTGGCTTATGCAGCTTTGATGCTGCAACGTACCAGAGTGCCCTCGGCAAAAAAGGCCTGCAACGCTACCGCGAACTGGCCGAGGCGGAGTGCCGCAAAATAAAGCCGCGGGCCGACGGCGAGGGCTACAACGCCCGTCGGGCCGCAATCACCCGCATCATGGAGCGCTTGGCCGAAGCCGGTGGCGACATCGATGAACTGGTGGCGATCAAGTCCAAGGATCTTTCGTCCAGCTATCGCTACCTCGGCATTGCCGAAATCCTTGCCAAGGCTGGCCGGGCAAACGAGGCGCTGGAATGGGCGGAGCGCGGCCTCAAGGCCTTCGCGGATCGCCCGCACAACGCTCTGCGCGATTTCCTGGTAGCGATCTACCTCCAGCGCGAGCGTAAGGATGAAGCCCTGCAACTGACCTGGGTTCAGTTCGAGGAGCGTCCCGGTCTGGAAACCTTCAAAAAGCTGCACGATGTCGCCGGACAGATCGGCATCTGGTCGGCGCAGCGCGAGCGGGCATTGTCCAGGCTCGCCGACCTTACTGCCCGCGAGGCCGCAGCTACTAGTCGCTGGAAGCCCAAACCTTCGCTGCCGAACCATTCACTGCGGGTATCGATCGCCTTGTGGGAAGAGGACCTGGATGCGGCGTGGACGGCCGCTCACCAGGGTATTTGCGACCGCAACCTGCTGGTCGCGCTGGCCGGCAAGCTGGAATCGGCCCGGCCGGAGGATGCCATCCATCTTTATCGGCAAGTCGTTCCGATGATCGTCGGCGAAACCAAAAATTCCGCCTACTATGAAGGCATCCAACTGATCCGCAAAGTGGGCGGATTGATGGCAATGCTGAATCAGACCCGGCAATTCGCTGGCTATCTGGCCGAGTTGCGGCTTCAATTCAAGCCGAAGCGGAATTTTATCAAGCTGCTGGATGAGCTTGGCCGCTCGGCCGCCGCCGCGAAATGAGCCTGGTTTGCCGGAAGATCGGTGGTTCCGCGTTGGTTCAAGGGGCCGGTAAGCGTCGCGCCGTGCCTTTACTATAGAATCCTGTATTTGCGAAACTGGTAATGAATCAACGGCATGCGGCGAATGATCGCTCTTCGCGGAAGTTGCATGATCGAAAATATTGCCAACCATTTTATGCCAAGTAACTTAATTAAGCCATGTCCATGTCCAACCACTTCCTCGCCCAATCCATTGGGGCGGCAAATGCCGCCATTGCAGCGGGTCAATACGCCGTTGCTGTCGGCTGGTGTCAGCAGGCGATTCGCCGAATGCCAAAATCGCCGGAGGCTTGGTATAACCTTGGCATCGCTTATCGCGGTCTGGGTCAAGGCGAACAGTCGATTGCTGCCCTGAAACAGTCGTCCTCCCTGACGCGCGACAATTCCGACGCCCAGAACAGCATTGGCTTTCAATTTCTCGAACTGGGAGCTTTGCGCGAGGCCGAGCAATGCCTCCGGCAAGCGCTATCGCTGGCCCCGTGCTTTGCTTTTGCGCACTCTAATCTGGGTATGCTGTACGAAAAAATTGGGCGGCTTGGGGAGGCCGAGGCGTCGTTCCGGAAGGCCATCGAGATCCAGTCCGATCTCGCGCCGGTCTATCTCAATCTCAGTGCCGTGCTGAACAGACAAAAGAAATATGTGCTTGCCGAGTCTGCCGCCAGCAAGGCCATCGAGTTGGATGCAAATTCCTCGGAGGCATGGAACAACCTTGGCGGCGCATATTCTGGGCAGAAACGTTTTGCGCTGGCCGAAGCGGCCGCCCGCAAATCTCTCGAGATCGACCCGAAGTCCATTGAAACCCGGAGGAATCTCGGCGAATCCCTTTTCGATCAGGGTAAGCACCGGGAAGCCATCGATTGCTTCGTAGAAAGCCTGCGGCTTGATCCTCAAGGCGAGCATGTTCTGCATGGCAAAGGTTTGTCGGACCCGCATGGGGAGCGTGTCCTGGGAGGGCTGCTTAGAGCCAGAATGCAGGTTTGCGATTGGAATGGTTTTGACGGAGCCCTTGGTGTCGTTGTTCTACAAATAGCCAATGGCAGGAACGTTATCTCGCCTTTTTCGATTCTGGCACTTACTGACGATCCTGCCATGCACCGCAAAGTGGCGGCGCGCTATGTACAGGATGAGCTGCCTGTCGGATGCGATCTTGGCGCTGTGGTAATGCAGTCACGCTATGACCGGGTGCGTATCGGATATTACTCGGCCGATTTCCATAATCACGCCACCATGTACTTGATGGCCGAACTGTTCGAGCTGCATGACAAGAGCCGGTTTGAACTGATCGGTTTTTCATTCGGGCCGGATGCTCAGGATGAAATGCGCGGACGCGCATCTGCGGCCTTCGACCGGTTCATCGATGTGCGCGATCATTCAGACCAAGAGGTGGCACAGCTTTCACGCGATTTGGGCATCGATATTGCCGTCGATCTAAAGGGCTACACCAAGGATTCCCGGCATGGCATCTTCGCGTGTCGGGCAGCGCCCATTCAGGCGAACTATCTGGGCTATCCCGGAACTATGGCGGCCGATTTTATGGATTACATCATTGCCGACCGCGTCCTCATCCCAGAACAGAGTCAGTCTCATTACTCGGAGAAGGTCGTCTACCTGCCCAACAGTTATCAGGTCAACGATGCCCGGCGAGAAATTTCCACGAGGGAATTCGCGCGCGAAGAACTCGGCTTGCCGGCTACGGGTTTCGTGTTCGCCTGTTTCAATAACAGCTACAAGATTACACCGCCAGTTTTTGCCGGCTGGATGCGCATTCTCCTGCAGATTAAGGGTTCAGTATTGTGGCTTTTCGAAGCCAATTCGGATGTGGTTGCCAATCTTCGCAAGGAGGCGGCTGGGCACGGCGTCGATGCTGAGCGGCTGATTTTTGCCCGGCGTCTGCCCATCGGGGAGCACCTGTCGCGCATACGGAACGCGGATTTGTTCCTGGATACCCTGCCGTGCAACGCCCACACTACGACGAGTGATGCGCTCTGGGCCGGTTTGCCGGTACTGACCTGCCGGGGGCAATCCTTTGCTGCGCGCGTGGCGGCCAGTCTCCTGCATGCGATCGATCTGCCCGAACTCGTTACAGACTCGCCGCAGGATTATGAAAATCTGGCTGTCGAGCTGGCGAATTCTCCCGAGCAGCTTCAATTCATCAGGGAAAAGCTTGCCCGCAACCGGCTCGCCACCCCCTTGTTCGACGCCCGATTGTTCGCCCGCCATATAGAAGCTGCTTATCTGTCGATGTACGAACGCTGGCAGGCCGATCTTCCACCCGACCACATTTATGTGGGCCAGGAAGCGCGGGGCGCGAGTTAAAATCGCTCGATACAGCAATCTTTCCTTTTTGGCAGGCCTGATTCGTTTCGATGGCGGTGCTCATCTTTCCCCGCAGGGCGATGTCTCGCCCAATAGATTCAGGGATGAGGGTAAATGGGGGCACCAAGCGCCGATTTGCAACTTGTTGTTGATTGCTTGATGAAATAAATCAATTGGTTGGAAGAAATTATGCTGCTGATGATCGACAATTACGACAGCTTCACCTACAACATCGTCCAGTACTTCGGCGAGCTGGGTCAGGACGTCAAGGTCTACCGCAACGACGCCATCACGCTCGAAGAAATCGCCCGTCTCAAGCCCGAGTACCTGGTGATCTCGCCCGGCCCCTGCGCCCCGGCCCAGGCCGGCATTTCGCTGGCGACGATCCGCGAATTCGCCGGCAAAATTCCATTGCTCGGCGTCTGCCTCGGCCACCAGTCCATCGGCGAAGCCTTCGGCGGCAAGATCGTGCACGCCAGGCAGCTCATGCACGGCAAGGTTTCTGCGGTCCACCACAAAAATGAGGGTGTTTTCAAAGGCCTGCCCAACCCGCTGACCTGCACCCGCTACCACTCGCTGGCCATCGAGCGCGAATCGCTGCCCGATTGCCTCGACATCACAGCGTGGACCGACGACGGCGAAATCATGGGCGTCCGCCACAAGACGCTGGCCGTCGAAGGTGTGCAGTTTCACCCCGAATCCATCCTGACCGAACGCGGTCACGACCTGCTCAAGAACTTTCTGGACGAATTCAAGCAATGACCCCGCAAGCCGCCCTCCAGCGTGTCATCGAACACCGCGAAATTTTCCACGACGAAATGGTCTCCCTGATGCAGCAGATCATGAGCGGCGAAGTCACGCCGGTCATGATCGCCGCCATCATCACCGGCCTCCGCGTCAAGAAGGAAACCATCGGCGAAATCGCCGCTGCCGCCACCGTCATGCGCGAACTGTCGACCAAGGTGCAGATCGCCGACACCAGCCGTCTGGTCGATACCTGCGGCACCGGTGGCGACGGCGCCCACACCTTCAATATCTCCACCGCCGCCATGTTTGTCGCCGCGGCAGCTGGTACGCAGATCGCCAAGCACGGCGGCCGCTCAGTTTCCAGCCAATCGGGCAGCGCTGACGTCCTCGAAGCGCTCGGCGCCAACATCAACCTGAAGCCTGAGCAAGTTGCCCAGTGCATCGCCGAAACCGGCATCGGTTTCATGTTTGCCCCCAACCACCACAGCGCCATGAAACACGCCGCGCCGGTCCGCCGCGAACTCGGCGTCCGCACCATCTTCAACATCCTCGGCCCGCTGACCAACCCGGCCAACGCGCCGCAGCAAGTGATGGGCGTCTTCCACCCCGACCTCGTCGGCATTCAGGTTCGCGTCCTGCAGCGCCTCGGCAGTCAGCGCGCCCTGACCGTCTTCGGCCGCGAAGGCCTCGACGAAATCTCCATCTCCGGCCGCACGCTGGTTGGCGAGCTGAAGGACGGCCGCGTCACCGAATACGAAGTGCACCCGGAAGAATTCAACCTGCCGGTGCACGACCCGAAAACCCTGCAGGTCGCCAACGTCGAAGAATCGAAAGCCATGCTCCTCGGCGCCCTCGACAACAAACTCGGCGCCGCCCGCGACATCGTCGCCCTCAACGCCGGCGCCAGCATCTACGTCGCCGGTCAGGCCGCAACGCTGGCGGATGGCATCGAAAAAGCATTTGAAATGATCGTCTCCGGTGCAGCCCGGGCCAAGGTAGAGCAGTTCGTCGCCGCTACCAAGAAATACGCTTAATATCTTGAACCGCAGAGACGCTGAGGGTTAATCAGCTTACTGAGGCAGTAATTGGTGCTGCGATAGAGGTTCATCGAACGCTCGGGCCCGGTTTGCTTGAGTCGGCATATGAGTCGTGCTTGGCTCGTGAGCTTGAGTTAAGGGGGCTTCCCTACGAAAGGCAATTGTCGCTGCCGCTTGGTTACAAGGGCGTCGAATTGGAGTGTGGCTACATCCTTGGCTTGCTTGTTGAGGGCCTCGTTGTTGTCGAATTGAAAACAGTCGAAAAACTGCTCCCAATCCACGAGGCGCAGTTGCTGACTTATCTGAAACTGACAAACTCCCCGGCGGGCTTGTTGATTAATTTCAAAGAATCTACCTTGGTGCGAGGGCTAAAACGTATGGTTAACAATCTCTCCGAAACCTCTGCGCCTTCGCGCCTCCGCGGTTCAAATCAATAATCATGTCTGACATCCTCAACAAAATCATCGCCACCAAGCACCAGGAAGTCGCCGCCGCGCTGGCCCTCAAGCCGCTCGCCATCGTCGAAGCCGAAGCCGCCGCCCAGCCTGCGCCGCGCGACTTCCTCGGCGCCATCCGCCACAAGCTTTCCCACGGTCAACCGGGAATAATCGCCGAAATCAAAAAGGCCAGCCCGTCCAAAGGCGTCATCCGCGCCGACTTCCACCCGGCCGACATCGCCCGCAGCTACGAGCAGCACGGCGCCGCCTGCCTGTCGGTGCTCACCGACCGCCAGTATTTCCAGGGCTGCCCGGAATACCTGCAAGCCGCCCGCGCCGCCTGCGCGCTGCCCGTGCTGCGCAAGGACTTCATGGTCGACGCCTGTCAAGTCGCCGAAGCCCGTGCCATGGGTGCCGACGCCATCCTGCTCATCGCCGCCGCACTAACGCTGCCCGCAATGCAGGCCCTCGAAGCGCAAGCCCACGCCTACGGCATGGCCGTGCTGGTTGAAGTCCACAACGGCCAAGAACTTGACGCCGCCCTGCAACTCAAGACCCCGCTCCTCGGCATCAACAACCGCAACCTGCGTACCTTCGACGTCACCCTCCAAACCACCCTCGGTCTGCTGTCGCGCATTCCGGAAGACAAGATCGTCGTCACCGAAAGCGGCATCCTGGCGCCTGAAGACGTTGCCCTGATGCGCAAAAACAAGGTTCAGGCCTTCCTCGTCGGCGAAGCCTTTATGCGCGCCCCAGAGCCGGGGGCGGAGCTGGCGAGGCTATTTGCCTGAAATGCGACGGTTGGCGCTCGACCTTAGACAATAGGGGTCTGTCCCCGGTTCTTCCTAGCAGATCAGTGGGGATATACCGGCGTAGTGCACCAGGGAGTTGCTCGGTGAGTCCAGTCAGGCTGCCTGACGAAGCTCGTTGTTCGCCTGATGTCTGTTGCGTCAAAACAACATAACTGCTGATAAGCCGGCAAACTTGCCAATCACCGGTTGCTAGTGCGTTTGGCTCTTTGCGACAATCATCGGCAACTTCTCGATCCGAGAGGTAAAGCTTAATTCGGTTTTACTGCTGGATTAAAAACTAACCACTAAGGAGATTTTCTGATGCAAAAGAAACTGATCGCTCTGGCTATCGCTGGCCTGGCTTCTACCGCTGCTTTCGCTCAATCCAATGTCACCATTTATGGTATTGCTGATGTTGGCCTGGTCGCCACCAGCAACCTGGGTGCTTCGAATGGTCAAACCCAGTACGCTGTTAACTCCGGCCTCCTCTCGACCTCCCGCATCGGTTTCAAGGGTGTTGAAGATCTGGGCAATGGCCTGAAGGCGCTGTTCACCCTGGAATACGGCCTGAACATCGATGCGAATGCCGGTATTGGTGGCACGGTGGTCACCGATTCCTCTAGCAATGTTACTAGCACTAACGCTCGCCAGCAGTTCGTCGGCCTGACCGGCGGCTTCGGTACGGTTGTTGCCGGCCGTCTGCAGACCACGGGCCTGGATTTCACCGTTGCCGGTTCTGCACTCGGTGGCTCTACCGGTCTTGGCGCGACCAACCTGGTTGGTGGCACTCATAGCCTTTCTCTGATTTCCGCTCTTACCGGCCGTGCCAACAACGCCGTTGCCTACATCTCGCCGTCCTTTGGTGGCCTGACCCTGGCTTATAACCACGCTCGCGTGAGCGAAACCGCTTTGACGACCAACACCACCGATAGCCAGGCTAACCTGGTCTCTGCCAGCTACGCTAGCGGTCCGATCACTGCTGGTGCCATTTATTCCCGTATCACCATGGATGGCCCGAACAACAACCTCGGCGAGTGGGGTGTTCGTGGTGGTTACGACTTCTCGGTCGTCAAGCTGCAAGCCGCTTACCAGCAAGGCAAGGTTCAAAGCGAGAGCGCCAACAAGAAGTGGGTCGTTTCCGCCACTGTTCCGGTTGGTGCCAAGGTTGCCCTCATTACGGAATTTGCCCACCTGAGCAAGAAGTCTACAGCTTTCGAAGACAACGTGAATGTCTTGACCCTGGCCAGCACCTATGCTTTGTCCAAGCGCACCACCGCCTACGCCGGCTTCGTTGCCAAGCGTACGCAAAACGGCATCGGGAGCACTTTCACTGCCGATACCAACACCTACGGTCTTGGCCTGCGTCACTCCTTCTAATCTGGTTTAATCCGGTTGGAACAAGAACGGGAGCTTCGGCTCCCGTTTTTTCGTCTGCGTTTATTCCGAATAACAGAGGGTAGATAACGGCATCACGGCATCGGGTGGTTTCAACCTTGAAACCTCAGTTGACCGCTTATCCAGCCTTGGCCAGCCGCCTGAATACAGGCCTTTGCGCCTTCGAGGCCATTCACCCCTGGGCTGACAGGGCTACGCGGCCGCTGGCACGCCTGGTCGGGCCTCCGGCTTTGTCGCTTCTCCTTGCCGGCATGAGGCTGCTGCGGCGTCGCTTGGCGCCGGCCATCCCGCCCGGGCGCACCATCTGCCGCGTCCAACGGAGGTTTCAAGGATAAAGTTTCAGTTTTGTGTTGACGGCTGGTATTTAATCGGTAGAATGCGCACCTCTCCTGCGGTGCCGGGCGTTTCCGGGGTTGTGGGGGCGTCAGGTAGAGCAAGAAAAGTTGCAAAAAAGCTTGACGGGGTGAGAGGAGTTCTTCATAATCTTGCCTCTCTGCTGCAGAC
>JAUYEI010000056.1 GCA_030691385.1 Azonexus sp. | reverse complement strand
ATCTCGGCCAGGCAGGTCATCAGCGGCATCGGTGCAAAGGCTTCCATTCTCGTCGTCCAAAAGACGAGAGTAGACGCTTTTCCGACCCGGTTTACAAGATGAGTGCATAAGTGGCTGACTGTGAACGGATTTTTCTGGGGGTCAACTTCAATGGCATGTGGGCAAAAGCGCGGCTATGCTGGATCACTGTCGATGACGAATAAGTGCAATCGCCCTGGCTGGCTGGCCCGGCGGTTTTTTATGGGTGCGATCGGTATGTGGAAAACCACAATACGCAGCGGTTATATCTTTCGTAATAATTTCATTCAGCTGAAATTTTTTAAATTTCGCTATTCCATATCCGGAGGAGAAAACAATGAAAGTATCCAAGCTGTTGGTTGCCCTGTTTGCCGGCGCGCTGTCGCTGGCCGCCTACGCTCAAGCCCCCATCGTCATCAAGTTCAGCCACGTGGTGGCTGCCGACACGCCGAAAGGCAAGGCGGCCGAAATGTTCGCCAAGAAGGCCGGCGAACTGACCAATGGCAAGGTCAAGGTCGAGGTCTATGCCAACTCGACCTTGTACAAGGACAAGGAAGAAATGGAAGCGCTGCAACTGGGCGCCGTTCAGATGCTGGCACCCTCGCTGGCTAAATTTGGCCCGCTTGGCGTCAAGGAGTTCGAAGTATTCGACCTGCCGTTCATCTTCAGTGACTACGATGGCTTGCGCAAGGTAACCAACGGCGCACTCGGCAAGCAGTTGCTGGCCAAGCTGGAGCCCAAGGGTATTCGTGGTCTGGGCTACTGGGACAATGGTTTCAAGTCTTTTTCGCTGAATTCTCCGATCAAGTCGCCGGCTGACCTCAAGGGCAAGAAGCTGCGTATCCAGTCGTCCAAGGTGCTTGAAGAAGAAGTCCGCGCACTGGGTGGTTTGCCGCAGGTGATGGCTTTCTCCGAGGTTTATCAGGCACTGCAGACCGGTGTGGTCGATGGTACCGAGAACCCGATTTCGAATCTCTATACCCAGAAAATGCACGAAGTGCAGAAGCACCTGACGCTGACCGAGCACGGCTACCTTGGCTATGCGGTCATTGTTAACAAGAAGTTCTGGGATGCTCTGCCGGCCGATGTTCGGGCGCAACTGGAAGATGCCATGGAGCAGGCAACCCGTTACGCCAACCAGATCGCCAAGGTTGAGAACGACAGTGCGCTGGAGGCCGTGAAGAAGAGCGGCAAGACCACGGTCTATACGCCGACCAAGGAAGAGCGTCTGGCTTTCAAGAGGGCGCTGGTCCCGGTTCATCAGAAGATGGAAGGCCGCGTTGGCAAGGAAGTCATCCAGGCGGTTTACAAGGACACCGGGTTCAAGCCGGATAGCCTCTAACAGCAGCAACACGAACGCGGGGGCTACGGCCCCCGCGTCACAAAGGGGAACTCGTCATGATCAACAAGGCGTTGAATCATCTTGAAGAGTTGCTGGTCACTTTCCTGATGGGGGCGGCCACACTCATTATTTTCATCTCGGTCATGCATCGCTATCTGGCCGGTCAGGATATCCCTGGCTTGCAGGACTGGTTGCTGACACTCAATTTCGGCTGGGCCCAGGAGCTCTGCATCATCATGTTTGTCTGGATGGCCAAGTTCGGTGCGGCCTACGGGGTGCGTACCGGTATCCACGTCGGGGTCGATGTGCTGATCAACCGCCTCGACGACAGCAAGCGGGGCAAGGCCATTGTTTTCGGCCTGCTGTCCGGAGCCTTGTTTACCGGCATCGTGGCGACGCTGGGGGCGCATTTCGTTTGGGAAAATGGTGCCCACTACGCCATCTTCCAGTTCCTTGGCATCGATACTGGTGACAACTACGAAGGTCCGACGACGCCTGATCTCGAATGGCCGACGTGGATTGTTTACAGTGCCATTCCGCTCGGTTCATCGCTGATGTGCTTCCGTTTCCTGCAGGTTTGTCTGTCGTTCATTCGTACCGGCGAACTGCCGCACCATGACCACGGGCACGTCGATGGTCTGGAGGAGGAAAAGCCACCCGTCGATGTCAATCTCTACGGCATGGACGACAATCTGCACATGCGCGACCTCAAGCATCCGATGGTCGGCGAACGCCGCACGGGTGAAGATCGCCAGCATGGCGAGAACAGTACGCAAGAAAACGAGCGTCGTTCGGCTGAACGCCGCAACAACGACGACAAAGGAGGCCAGCAATGAACGCCCTGGTGATTTTCGGCCTGCTGGCCGTGCTCATGCTGTCCGGCATGCCGATCTCGATTTCGCTCGGCCTGACGGTACTGACCTTCCTGTTCACAATGACCGATGTGCCGCTTGAGTCGGTGGCGCTCAAGTTATTTACCGGTATCGAGAAGTTCGAGATCATGGCGATTCCGTTCTTCATCCTCGCTGGCAACTTCCTCACTCACGGCGGGGTGGCGAAACGGATGATCAACTTCGCCACGTCAATGGTCGGTCACTGGTATGGCGGCCTCGGTCTGGCCGGCGTGCTGGCCTGTGCGCTGTTTGCTGCGGTGTCTGGTTCCAGTCCGGCGACGGTGGTGGCGATCGGTTCCATCCTGCTGCCGGCGATGGTCAAGGCGGGGTTCCCGAACAAGTTCGGGGCTGGCGTGATTGCGACTTCCGGGGCGCTTGGCATCCTGATTCCGCCGTCCATCGTCATGGTCATGTACTCGGTGGCGACCAATACTTCGGTTGGCGCCCTGTTCATGGCCGGGGTGATACCGGGTCTGGCGCTGGCCGGCGTACTGGGCGGTGTTACCTGGTATCGCGCCAAAAAGTTCAACTATCCACGTCAGCCGAAGGCAACCTGGGGTGAGCGCTGGAAGGCGTTCCGCGCTTCGGTCTGGGGCTTGCTGCTGATTGTTGTCGTGATGGGCGGGATTTATTCCGGCATCTTCACGCCGACCGAGGCGGCGGCGATGTCTGCGGTCTACGCCTTTATTTGCGCTGTTTTCATCTACAAGGATCTGGGTTTGAAGGATGTGCCGAAGGTGCTGCTCAATTCGGCCAACATGTCGGCGATGCTGCTTTACATCATCACCAACGCCGTACTGTTCTCTTTCATCATGACCAACGAGAACATCCCGCAGTCGCTGGCCGACTGGATGCTGGGCAATGGCCTGGGCGTGATCACCTTCCTGCTCATGTGCAACTTGCTGCTGCTGATGGCTGGCAATTTCATGGAGCCGTCGTCCATCGTGTTGATCTTCGCGCCCATCCTGTTTCCCGTAGCTGTCGCGCTCGGCATTCATCCGGTGCATTTCGGCATCATCATGGTGGTGAATATGGAGGTCGGCATGTGCCATCCCCCGGTCGGCTTGAATCTCTATGTCGCGTCGGGGATAACCAAGATGGGTATTACCGAGCTGACCGTGGCTGTCTGGCCATGGCTGCTTTCGATGCTCGGTTTCCTCGTTGTAGTGACTTACTGGCCGGGGCTGTCGCTCTGGTTGCCACAGCAGTTGGGTATGCTCTAAACCTTCTTGTATCCGGCAAATGACACGCCCAGCAAGCCCCGACTCTGTTCGGGGCTTGTTTTTTTGTGGGGTGGGTGTGGCACAATCCGCTCCCCGGAAAGTCCGTTAGGAAATCATGAAATTCGCACTCTCGATGATCGCGCTGATCGCCATTGCTTTGGTCGTTCCCTTCCTGGTTCCGGGGCTGGGGAAGCGGGAAGGGGTTGATCCCAATGCCAATCTGCCGTGGCAAATCGAACTCGATGCCCAGGGCGGCAGTTCGGTCTTCGGTCTGCGCCCGGGTGTCAGCACCGTGGGCGAGGTGCGCCAGAAGTTTGGTAGCGAGATGGATGTGGCGATCATCGCCGAGCCAAACGAAATGGGCGCGATTGAGGGTTATTACTCGCAAGTGGCGCTCGGTTTTGTGCTGGCCAAGGTCATTGTCACGGTGGACGCGAAAAAAGAGCTGATTTTGGAAATGCGTGATCGCGCCCTGAAGGCCAAACATATGGAAAGCACGACGCGAAAGATCACCCTGCATCCGGATGATCTGGCCGCGATTCAAAATATGCCGGTGAAGGCGATCAGTGTCATTCCATCGGTCAATCTCGATGAGGCGACGGTGATCCAGCGTTTTGGGCAGCCGGGCGAACGGCTGGTCGTGTCGGAGAAGCGGGTCCATCTTCTCTACCCTGAAAAGGGGCTCGATGTTGTGGTCGACGGCGATGGCAAGGAACTGTTGCAATACGTTGCACCGCGCAATTTCGCCGAGTTGCGCGAGCCGCTGAACAAGCCGGAAGGCGAGAAATCACCAGCGCAGTGATTCGGGCGTTCGTGTTCTGAATCTGCTAAAATTGCCCGTTTTTCAACTGACTAGCTTTTGCGGAGCAATTAAATGGCTATCGAACTCGCCCTCTCCATCATCAAACCCGACGCTGTTGCCAAGAACGTTATCGGCAAGATTTACTCCCGTTTTGAAACCAACGGTCTGAAGATCGTCGCCTCCAAGATGGTCTGGTTGTCCGAGCAGGAAGCCGGCCAGTTCTACGCCGTGCACAAGGCCCGTCCCTTCTTCAAGGATCTGGTTTCCTTCATGACCTCCGGTCCGGTCATGGTGCAAGTGCTCGAAGGCGAAAACGCCATCGCCAAGAACCGCGAACTGATGGGCGCCACCAATCCGAAGGAAGCCGCAGCCGGTACCATCCGCGCCGACTTCGCTGAATCGATCGATGCCAACGCCGTGCACGGTTCTGACGCACCGGAAACCGCCGCCGTGGAAGTTGCTTTCTTCTTCCCCGGTCTGAACGTTTACACCGGTCGCTAATCAATTCCATGCCCAGACCAGCCGTGGCTTTGTCGACTGCGCCTTGCCGTGCTATTCGCACTGTCTGCGGCTTGTCTTCGCGCCACGCCTGATCTGAACATGGAATATTGAATATGAGTGTCAATCTGCTGGATTTCGATGGCGAAAGCCTGACTGCCTGGTTTGCCGAACAGGGCGAAAAGCCCTTCCGCGCCAGGCAGGTCTTGCGCTGGATCCATCGTTCCGGCGTGGCGGATTTCGATGCCATGACCGACATTGCCAAGAGCCTGCGTGAGAAGCTCAAGGCGAAGGCGGTCGTGGCACCGCCTGCCATCGTCTCCGACAAGTTGTCGGATGACGGTACGCGCAAGTTCCTGATTGATGTCGGTAACGGCAATGCCGTCGAAACGGTGTTCATTCCCGAAGACGACCGCGGCACGCTGTGCATTTCCACGCAGGCCGGCTGCGCCCTCGACTGCGCATTCTGTTCGACCGGCAAGCAGGGCTTCAACCGCAACCTGACGGTGGCGGAAATCATCGGCCAGCTCTGGCAGGCCAACCACGCACTCGGGGCGGTCCACGGCGACGAAAGGGTTATTTCCAACGTCGTGCTGATGGGCATGGGCGAACCGCTCGCCAATTTCGAAAAATCTGTCGCCGCGCTCAAATTGATGCTCGATGACAACGCTTACGGGCTGTCGCGCCGCCGCGTCACGGTCTCTACCTCCGGCTTGGTGCCGGTCATGGATCGCCTGGGTGACGAATGTCCGGTGGCTCTGGCTGTCTCGCTGCACGCGCCGAACGACAAACTGCGCGATCAACTGGTGCCGATCAATCAGAAATACCCGCTGAAAGAACTGATGGCGGCCTGCCAGCGATACCTGGACAAGGCGCCGCGCGATTTCATCACCTTCGAGTACATCATGCTCGATGGCATCAACGACAGCGACGCCCATGCCCGCGAACTGCTGGCGCTGGTCAAGGCAGTTCATTGCAAATTCAACCTGATTCCCTTCAACCCCTTCCCCGGCTCACCGTTCAAGCGTTCGCCGACTGATCGGGTGCGTCGGTTTGCCGATACCCTGATGCAGGCCGGCATCGTGACGACGACGCGCAAGACGCGCGGTGACGACATTGATGCCGCCTGTGGCCAGCTAGCCGGACAAGTTCTGGATAAAACAAAGCGTACCGCCGGACGAGTGATTCCCTTAGTGGAGGCAAGATCGTGAAAATCTTTTCGCTGAAAAACCGGATTGCCGGTGTTTTTCTGGGCGCGCTCTGCGTTTTGCCTGTTCAGGCGCAATACGACTTTAATCCCTCGGCAACCGATCAGTCGAAGGGGGCAACCGATCCGCGCAATCGGGCCAAGATTCATACCGAGCTTGGGTCGATGTACTTTCAGGCCGGAAATCCGGGGGTTGCGCTGGATGAACTGCGCATTGCGCTGAGCGCCGACGCCAGCTACTTTCAGGCTTATAGCGTGCGTGGCCTGGTCCGGCTCTCGCTGAAAGAATACGACAAGGCAGAAGACGATTTTCGGCAGGCGCTGAACCTTGCGCCGAATGATCCCGAGGTCAATAACAACTATGGCTGGTACCTTTGCGAAACGGGGAAGGAGCGTCAGTCCATCGCCTATTTTCTCAATGCGCTGAAGAGCCCTTTGTACGAGACGCCGGACAAGGCCTACACCAATGCCGGTGCCTGTGCTTTCAAGGCGGGTGACTTCGATGGTGCGCAGGATTACCTGCTCAAGGCCTTGCAGCTTTCGCGCGATGGCGCAGTGTCGGCGCGCCTGCAACTGGCCAAGATTTTTTACAAGCGCGGAAATTTCGAAGAGTCACGTATCTACCTGACTGAAGCGCTGAAAATGATGGAGCCGCCGACGGCTGACGCCCTTTGGCTTGGTCTGCGCCTCGAACGCAAGCAGGGTAACCGTGCTGGTGAAGGTGGCTATGCCTCGCAACTGCGCGGGCGTTATCCGACGTCGCAGGAGTATCAGGAATTCCTGAAAGGCAATTTTGAATGAGTGAGCAGGTGAATATCCAGGATGTCGTCGCTGAAGATGTCGTCGTGATGTCCGGGCCGCCGGTCGGCGAGCGGTTACGTTTGGCGCGCGAGGCGCGCGGATTGGAAGTGGCGGATATTGCCCAGACGCTCAAACTCGGGCCGCGGCAGGTTGAGGCGCTTGAGGGGGGCAACTGGAAAGGTCTGCCGGGCAATACCTTCATTCGTGGCTTTGTCCGCAATTATGCCCGCCTGGTCCAGATTGATCCGGTGCCGCTCATGGCGCAACTTGACGATGTGCTGGAAAAGCCGGTCAATAGCCTGGGGGTTTCCGATATGACGCCGGCAGCGATGCCGCATTCCGGCAGTGCAGGATCACAGCGCAGCAAGCTGTTTGTGCTGATTGGGGCTGGATCGGTCGTCCTGGCGGCATTGGCGTATTTCCTGATGCCGGGCGATCTTTCGTTACTGCGCGAAAGTACGCAGTCTCTGCTCGACTCACTGGCCCGCAAGGAGCAGGAGGTATCGACGTCTGCACCGGCTACGGCTGCTGTGGAGCCGGTTTTTCCGCCCGGTGCGACGCCACAGCAGGTCATGAACCCGCAGGTACTTGCGCCCGCCGCGGTACAGACGCCCCCTTCCGCTAATCCTGAAACGCGGCAAGCCGGGGCAGCGCCGGCCAACGCGCCCCAGATGCGTTTCCTGTTCGAGAAGGATTCCTGGCTTGAAGTTCGGGATCGCGACAACAAGATCGTATTTTCCCAGAAGCTGACGGCAGGTACCGAACAGGCACTATCCGGGCAGGGACCACTTTCCATCACTATCGGCTATGCGCCGGGTGTTCGTGTTTTCTGGCATGGACAGGCTGTTGATCTGGCACCGCATATGCGTGGCGATGTGGCACGTCTGGTTCTGGAGTAGGCCGTGAGCGCAGTTGCCAAACGCTTGACCCGGTCCTGTTTCGTCGGGCATGTGAAACTGGGGGGCGATGCCCCGACGGTAATCCAGTCGATGACCAATACCGATACTGCCGACTATCTGGCCACCGCCTTGCAAACGGCTGAACTGGCCCGTGCCGGTTCAGAGTTGGTACGCATCACGGTGAATTCGCCGGAAGCAGCTGCCGCCGTGCCGAAAATTCGCGAGCACCTCGACCGGATGAACTGCAATGTGCCGCTGATCGGTGATTTTCACTACAACGGCCATCGCCTGCTGACCGAACATCCAGCCTGTGCCGAGGCTCTGGCCAAGTACCGGATCAATCCGGGCAACGTCGGTTTCGGCAAAAAGAAGGACGAGCAATTTGCCAAGATGGTCGAACTGGCCTGCAAATACGACAAACCGGTCCGCATCGGGGTCAATTGGGGTAGCCTCGATCAGGAATTGCTGGCTCGAATAATGGACGAAAACTCCGGTCGACCGCAGCCTTTGGATGCGACCGAGATCATGCGTCATGCGATGGTGACGTCGGCCCTCGAATCTGCTGCCAAGGCCGAAGAGGTCGGTTTGTCCGGCGAAAAGATCATTCTGTCCTGCAAGGTCTCCAGCGTTCAGGATTTGATTGCCATTTATCGCGAGCTTTCGAAGCGCGCCAACTACGCGCTACACCTCGGTTTGACCGAGGCTGGCATGGGGTCGAAGGGGATAGTCGCGTCGACCGCAGCGTTATCTGTTTTGTTGCAGGAAGGCATCGGCGACACCATTCGCATTTCGCTGACGCCGGAGCCAGGTGGTTCGCGCACGCAGGAGGTCATCGTTGGCCAGGAAATCCTGCAGACCATGGGCCTGCGCGCCTTTACGCCAATGGTTGTGGCCTGTCCCGGCTGCGGCCGGACGACCAGCAGCTTGTTCCAGGAACTGGCTGGCGAAGTTCAGGATTTTGTGCGTGCCAAGATGCCGGAATGGAAACTGCGCTACGACGGGGTGGAGAACATGACGCTGGCAGTGATGGGCTGCATCGTCAATGGCCCCGGCGAGTCGAAGCACGCCAATATCGGCATTTCCCTGCCGGGGACCGGCGAGACCCCGTCGGTGCCAGTTTACGAGGATGGCCAGAAGACAGTCACCCTCAAGGGCGACAACATCGCCAACGAATTCAAGCAAATCATCGAGCGCTATGTCGAGCGCACCTACACCAAGAAACTGAAGTCATGAGTCAAATCTTGCAAGCCGTCCGCGGGATGAACGACATTCTGCCCGACGAAGCCGCATTCTGGGAGCTGTTCGAGGATACCATCCGGTCGTGGCTGAAGGGCTACGGCTATCGCCCGATCCGCATGCCCATCGTCGAGCCGACGCCACTTTTCAAGCGTGCCATCGGTGAAGTTACCGACATCGTCGAGAAGGAAATGTATTCCTTCATCGATGGCCTCAACGGCGAGGCGCTGACCCTGCGCCCGGAAGGAACAGCCGGTTGCGTGCGCGCCGTCATCGAACACAATCTGGCCGCCCGCCAGACCCAGCGCCTTTACTACATTGGCCAGATGTTCCGCCACGAGCGTCCGCAAAAGGGGCGTTATCGCCAGTTTCATCAAGTCGGGGTCGAATCCTTTGGCATGGCCGGCCCGGATATCGATGCTGAAATGATCCTGATGGGCGCTCGTCTGTGGAACGACCTCGGGCTGGATGGCATCGAACTGCAACTCAATAGTCTTGGCCAGCCGGATGAGCGCGCCCAACATCGTGCTGCACTAATCACCTACTTTGAAGAAAATGCCGAATTGCTCGACGAGGAGGCTAAACGCCGCCTGCACACTAATCCGCTGCGCATTCTCGATACCAAAAATCCGGCCATGCAGGATCTGTGCGCTGCTGCGCCGAAGCTGATCGACTACCTCGGCACCGAGTCGCTGACTCACTTCGAAGGCGTCCAGCGCGTCCTGCGTGATGCCGGCATCCCCTTCAGGATCAATTCGCGCCTGGTTCGTGGTCTCGATTATTACAACCTCACCGTTTTCGAATGGGTCACCGACAAACTGGGGGCCCAAGGTACGGTCTGCGCCGGCGGCCGTTACGATGGCCTGGTCGAGCAACTTGGCGGCAAGCCGACGCCAGCCTGCGGTTTCGCCATGGGTATCGAACGCCTGATTGCCTTGATCAAGGACTCCGGTGGCGAGCCGGCGGCGCCGGCGCCGGATGTTTATCTCGTGCATCAGGGCGAAGCAGCAGCTCGCCTTGCCTTCCGTGTCGCCGAAGGCTTGCGCGATCAGGGTGTCGATGTGCTGCAGCATTGCGGTGGCGGCAGTTTCAAGTCGCAGATGAAAAAAGCCGACGGCAGTGGCGCGACCTTCGCAGTAATTATTGGCGATGACGAAGCGTTGACCGGAGATGTTCAGTTGAAGTCGCTGCGTCAGGCTGGCATTGAACAACGTAAACTGAAAGTCGATGAACTGGCAGAGGCCATCATCGGCCAAATTATTGATTCGGACGAAGAGGAATAAGCAGCATGGCGCATTACGACCTCGAAGAACAGGAACAGATCGATACCCTGAAGACCTGGTGGAAGATGTACGGGAACCTCGTGACGAGCGTGGTCGTTGCCGCTTCGCTGGGGGTTATTGGCTGGCAGGGCTGGAACTGGTACCAGCGCGGGCAATCGACGCAAGCCGCGGCCATCTATGGTGTGCTGGAACAGGCGACCGCGATGGGCGACGCCCAGAAGGTCAAGGCGGCAGCGGGTGAGCTGGCCGAAAAATTCGGTAGCACCAGCTACGCAGCTCTCGGCGCGATGTTGGCTGGCAAGCAGTCTTTCGAAGCCGGTGACCTGAAGACGGCCAAAACCCAGTTTGGCTGGGTGGCAGAAAACGGCAAGGACGAGATCAGGGATCTGGCTCGCCTGCGTCTTGCCGCTGTCCAGATCGATGAACAGGCCTACGACGAAGCCCTTAAGCAACTCGAAGCCGCCCATGCCCCGGCTTTCGACGCGCGTTTTCAGGAAATGAGGGGCGACGTTCTCTCCGCGCAAGGCAAAAAGGCCGAAGCGCGGACGGCCTACAAGGCTGCGCTTGACAAGATGATCGGCAAGCAGGGGGCGGGTCGTGAACTGCTCCAGCTAAAACTCGACAACCTGGGTGAGGCCGCCTGATGTCACGTCAACTCCTTGCCTTGTTGGTGGCTGCCGGCTTTTTGCTGGGTGGCTGCGCGACCGTCACGAATACAATCGATTCGATCAATCCGTTTGCCAGCGCCGGGCCGAAAATGGCGCCTTTGGGGCAGTTGACCGCAACAGCCGATGTGCGCACGGCGTGGTCGGCCAGTGTCGGCAAGGCTGGCGACTACACCTTTACGCCTGCCGTGGTAGGCAATGCCGCCTATGTGGCGAGCCGCGGCGGCACGGTCTCCAAACTCGAAGACGGCAAGCTTGTCTGGAAAATAGATGCAGGTCAGCCCTTGTCAGCCGGTGTGGGGGCCAATGGCGGTGTGCTGGTTGTCGGAACGTCAAAAGGTGACGTGCTGGCCTTCTCTACCGAGAATGGCAAGGCACTCTGGAAGACCAAGGTAACCAGCGAAGTACTCGCAGCGCCTGTTGTCAGTGACGATGGCGTGGCGGTGAAAAGCGGCGACAACCGCATCCATCTGCTTGATGCCGGTGATGGCGGGCGCAAATGGGTGTATCAGCGGTCGACGCCGTCGTTGTCGGTACGCAGCGCCGGTTCGCCCGTGTTTGCTGACCGCTATCTCTTCGTCGGGTACCCCGGTGGCAAGCTCGTCGCTTTGGCGATACAAAACGGTGCACCGGTGTGGGAGGGGGCTGTCGCCTTGCCCAAGGGGGCGACCGAACTTGACCGGGTGGCAGATATCGTCGCGCCACCCGTTGTCGATGGCCGTCTGATCTGTGCCGTCGCCTTCCAGGGGCGTGTGGCCTGTTTCGACATGGGGCAGGGCGGGGCCATGGTCTGGTCGCGCGATCTGTCATCAGTGGCCGGCTTGGCGATGGATAGCCGCTATCTGTTTGTCGCCGATGACAAGGGCGTTGTCTATGCGCTTGATCGTCAGTCCGGCAGCAGCCTCTGGAAACAGGACAAACTCAAGAACCGTCGCCTCTCCGCGCCGGTTGTCCAGCGCGGGTTGGTTGCCGTGGCCGATGCAGAAGGCATCGTTCATTTCCTTTCCCGTGAGGACGGCAGCTTTGCCGCGCGTCAGAAAACCGATGGCACGCCGGTTCGCGCGCCACTTCAGATGCTCGGTAACGCCGTTCTGGTTCAGACCACGGGCGGCAGCGTGAGCGCAATAGAGGCTCAATGAAACCTACGCTCGTTCTGGTTGGCCGACCCAATGTCGGCAAATCCACGCTGTTCAATCGCCTGACCAAGTCGCGCGACGCTATCGTCGCCGATCTGCCGGGGCTGACCCGCGACCGTCACTATGGTCATGGAAAACTGGGCAAGAAACCCCACCTGGTTGTCGATACCGGCGGTTTTGAGCCCTTGGTCAAGGAGGGCATCCTGCACGAGATGGCTCGCCAGACCGAACAGGCGATTGCCGAAGCCGACGCCATCATCTTCGTCGTCGATGGTCGTGCCGGCCTGACGCCGCATGACAAGGAAATCGCCAACAAGCTGCGCCGCGTTGACTGTCCGGTCATCGTTGCTGTCAACAAGGCTGAAGGCATGAATGCCGGCATGGTCGAGGCGGAGTTCCACGAACTCGGTCTCGGCGAGCCCAATGCCATCTCGTCGGCTCATGGCGAAGGGGTGCGTGGCCTGGTTGAACTGGCGCTCGAAGGCTTCCCCGAGCCCGAAGATGACGAATGGCACTCCGATGCCATTCGCGTTGCCATCGTCGGTCGCCCCAATGTCGGCAAGTCGACCCTGATCAATACCTTGCTCGGTGAAGAGCGCGTCATCGCCTTCGATGCGCCAGGAACGACACGCGACTCGATTGAAATCGATTTCGAGCGCGGCGGCCGCAAATATGTGCTGATTGATACGGCAGGTATGCGCAAGCGCGGCAAGGTTTTTGAGTCGATCGAGAAATTCTCGGTGGTCAAGACGCTGCAGGCGATCGAGGACGCCAATGTCGTCATCCTGATGGTCGACGCACAGGCCGATGTTTCCGACCAGGATGCGCATATCGCCGACTTCATCGTTCAGTCCGGCAAAGCGCTGGTGGTTGCGGTCAACAAATGGGATGGTCTCGATTCCTACGTTCGTGAGCAGACGCGCCAGATATTGCAACGCAAGCTGCAATTTCTCAGCTTTGCCAAGTTTCATTTTGTTTCGGCACGCGACAACATCGGTCTGGAATCACTTTTCCGTTCCGTAGACTCAGCCTATGCTGCGGCCATGGCCAAGATGACCACCCCGCGCCTTACTCGTGTGCTGATCGACGCGGTCGCCAAGCAGGCGCCGGCCAAGCACGGGCTGTTTCGACCCAAGCCGCGCTATGCCCACCAAGGGGGCTCGAATCCGCCGATCATCGTCATCCATGGCAACGCGGTCGACAAGATCACGGACAGCTATCGACGTTTCCTCGAACATACTTTCCGTGAAGCGTTCAAATTGCAGGGAACGCCTCTACGCATCCAGTGTGTAAGCGCAAAAAATCCGTTTGCCGACAAAGACAAGAAATAATCTGCAAAATCTTTGGCAGCACTTTATAAATTTGGGTACATTAGGACCCTCATAACAATTACATGGAGTCCACACCATGAGTAACAAAGGGCAACTTTTACAAGACCCCTTCCTCAACGCTCTTCGTCGTGAGCATGTTCCCGTCTCAATTTACCTGGTGAACGGGATCAAACTGCAGGGCCAGGTTGAATCGTTTGATCAGTACGTTGTGCTGCTCAAGAATACGGTTACGCAGATGGTCTACAAACATGCCATCTCAACGGTGGTTCCGGCGCGTCCGGTCAACCTCCAGCAGGAACAGGCTGCGGAATAATCGAATCCTGTCAGCGACCCGCCTTTATGGTGGGTTCGCGCTTCTCCTCCCTGGAAACGCCCATGATTGAACGACCCGCCGCCGGTGAACGTGCGGTGATTGTTCAGCTTGATTTTGGCCAGTCTGATCTCGAAGATCAATTGGAAGAGGTCCGCTTGCTGGCCGAATCGGCCGGCGGCGTGGTTGTTTCTGAAGTTTATGGCAGGCGCCAGAGTCCTGATCCCAAGACCTTTGCCGGTAAAGGCAAGGTTGACGAAATCGGTGCGATGGTTGCTGGGGGTGGGGCGGATCTGGTGATTTTTAATCACGAGCTTTCCCCTGCGCAGGAGCGCAATCTTGAGAGAGAGCTTAAATGCCGGGTGATCGACCGAACCGCTCTGATACTTGATATTTTTGCTTTGCGTGCTACCAGTGCGGAAGGTAAGCTGCAGGTCGAACTGGCTCAACTCGAGCACGTGTCGACACGCTTGGTGCGTGGCTGGACTCACCTCGAGCGGCAGCGCGGTGGTATTGGAATGCGTGGCCCAGGCGAAAAGCAACTGGAAACGGACCGCCGCCTGCTTGGTAACCGCGTCAAGTTGTTGAAGGACAGGCTTGGAAAGCTCTCAAGGCAACGAGGCGTTCAGCGTAAAGCACGGATGCGCGGTGATGTCCTGAATGTTTCGCTGGTAGGCTATACCAACGCTGGAAAGTCCACGCTGTTCAACGCGTTGACCCATGCTGGTGTTTATGCGGCCGACCAGTTATTTGCTACTCTGGATACAACTTCACGCAAACTGTGGATCGAAGGGGCTGGCAATATCGTGATTTCCGATACCGTTGGTTTTATTCGTGATCTGCCTCATTCTTTGGTCGATGCTTTCCATGCAACGCTGGAAGTGGCAACGCATGCGGATTTGCTGTTGCACGTGGTGGACAGTGCGAGCCACGCTCGTGACGAGCAGATTGACGAAGTCAACAAGGTGCTGAGGGAAATTGGCGCTGACCGTGTCAGGCAATTGATTGCCTGGAACAAGATAGACCTGACCGAGGCCATGCCGGGCATCGAGCGGGGCGAGTATGATAGTATCGCGCGCGTTCGAGTTAGTGCGCGTACTGGAGAAGGCGTGGATTTGCTGCGCGAGTCCTTGGCCGAATATGCCCGAGCTAAGGCTGAAGCCCGTCAGAAGGCGATTGCTGAAGCTGAATATGAAGCACAACACGATTACATTTACTGAATTCCCGACACCCATGATTCCGACCCTAGGTATTTTTATGTCACTCAATGACCCACAGTGGGGCAACCGCGGTGGCAGTGATGGTGATAAATCCAACGGCAGTGGCCCTCGCCGACCCAACGATGGCCCGCCTGATCTGGAAGAGCTCTGGCGCGACTTCAATCGCAAACTAACCGGCATGTTCGGCAAAAAAGGCGGTGGTGGCGGCAATGGCGGTGGTGATGGTCCCCGCATGCCGAATATCGATTTCAATCCGAAATTCATCGGCGGTGGCGTCGGTTTGCTTGTCGGATTGGTGGCTATCGTCTGGCTGGCGTCTGGTTTCTACATCGTGGACGCCTCGCAGCGTGGTCTCGTGCTCCAGTTCGGCAGTTTCAAGGAAGCGACTGATCCTGGTCTGCGCTGGCGCCTGCCGTATCCGATCCAGTCGCACGAACTGGTCAATCTGACTGGCGTACGCACCATCGAAATTGGCTATCGCGGAAGCGAGCGCAACAAGGTGCTTAAAGAGGCGCTGATGCTGACCGATGACGAGAACATCGTGAATATCCAGTTTGCCGTCCAGTACATTCTGAAAGATCCCGTTGAATATCTGTTCAATAACCGCTCGACTGATGAAGCGGTTATGGGGGCAGCAGAAACGGCAGTTCGCGAAATTGTCGGCAAGAGCAAAATGGACTATGTGCTCTACGAAGGTCGCGAGCAGATTGCAACCCAGGCAGCGAAGCTGATGCAGGACATCCTTGACCGCTATCAGAGCGGTGTCATGATTTCCAAGGTGACCATGCAGAATGCGCAGCCACCTGAACAGGTGCAGGCTGCTTTTGATGATGCCGTGAAGGCAGGGCAGGATCGGGAGCGCCAGAAAAATGAAGGCCAGGCATACGCCAACGACGTGATTCCGAAGGCCAAGGGTACGGCAGCACGACTGCTTGAAGAGGCCAACGGTTACAAGCAGCGCGTTATTTCCTCGGCCGAGGGTGATGCGTCGCGCTTCAAGCAGGTGCTGACCGAGTATGCCAAGGCTCCAGAAGTGACGCGTCAACGTTTGTATCTGGAAACCATGCAGCAGATCTATGCCAATACCAGCAAGGTGATGGTCGATACCAAGGGGCAGGGTAACCTTCTTTATCTGCCACTTGACAAGCTGATGCAGGCCACTGCAGCGGCGACGGCCGCTCAGGCGGCACCGGAAGCCTCGGTGGCACCATCGACGGCCAAGCTGACGGCACCGCTGTCCAATGAGGCGCCGCCGCAGCTTGAAACGGCGCCGAAGGTCGGTGGTGGTTCGTATTCTGGAAGTTCGCGCGATGGTTCGCTGCGTTCGCGTGATCGGGAGGGACGATAATGAGTCCGCGTATCAATTTGTTGGGTGCTGTTCTCGCCACCGTGCTGGTGGTCATGGCCATGTCGATTTTTACTGTAGATCAGCGCCAGTACGCCGTCGTTTTCCAGTTGGGTGAGGTCAAGCGGGCGATCAGCGAGCCGGGGCTCTATTTCAAGATTCCGATGGTCCAGAACGTCCGTTATTTCGAGAAGCGCATCATCACGCTGGATAATGCCGAGCCTGAGCGTTTCATTACCTCCGAAAAGAAGAACGTGCTGGTCGATTCCTATATTAAGTGGCGCATCGTCGATCCGCAGCTGTATTACATCTCGGTGGGCGGCGACGAATCGCGGGCCAAGACTCGTCTGAATCAGACGGTCAACGCCGGTTTGCGCGAAGAGTTCGGCAAGCGCACTGTACATGACGTGGTTTCCGGCGAGCGCGACAAGATCATGAACCAGATGCGTGAAAAAGCGGACACCGATGCACGCAAGATTGGCGTGCAGATTGTTGACGTTCGGGTAAAGCGCGTTGAACTGCCAACCGAGGTCAGCGAAGCTGTTTATCGTCGAATGGAAGCAGAACGCAAACGCGTGGCCAATGAATTGCGTTCGGAAGGCTCTGCCGAAGCTGAAAAGATTCGCGCCGATGCTGATCGTCAGCGTGAAATCATTGTTGCCGAAGCCTATCGCGATGCCCAGAAGATAAAGGGTGAGGGCGATGCCAAGGCGACCAATACCTACGCTCAGGCATTTGGCCAGAACCCCGAGTTCTATTCTTTTTATCGCAGTCTCGAGGCGTATCGCGGCAGCTTCAAGAACAAGAGCGATTTGCTGGTCATCGAACCCAGTTCGGACTTCTTCAAATACATGAAGAGTGGCGGACGTGGGGCTGACAAAGGCAAATGACCTCGACTTTGCTGATGGCCTTCGCGCTGATGTTGGTGCTCGAAGGCCTCATGCCCTTTATTGCCCCGGCGGCCTGGCGTGAAACCTTCCGCCGCCTTGTACAATTTTCGGATGGGCAAATTCGCTTCGTTGGCCTGACATCGATGCTGATTGGCCTGATCCTACTGATTGTTTTCTCATGAATTGGCTGCTACCTGAACACCTTGCCGATGCTCTGCCTGCAGAAGCGGCGCGCATCGAGATTCTGCGTCGAACCGTTCTTGACCATTTTCGCGGTCGTGGCTACGAACTGGTCATGCCGCCGATGCTGGAATATCTGGAATCGCTGCTGACTGGTGCCGGTCAGGATTTGAAACTGCGTACTTTCAATCTGGTCGATCAGCTTTCTGGTCGGACCATGGGTGTTCGTGCCGACATGACGCCGCAGGCGGCGCGTATCGATGCTCATTTGCTCAACCATCAAGGCGTTACCCGGTTGTGCTATTGCGGCAGCGTGCTGCATACCTTGCCGGCAACGATTTCCGCCGGTCGTGAACCGCTTCAGATTGGCGCTGAACTCTACGGTTACGCGGCGATCGAGGCTGACCTTGATGTCATTCGCCTGATGGCCGGGGCGTTCGAGCGGGTAAAGCTTCCGGTGAGTCGCATTGATCTTGGTCACGTCGGTATTTTCCAGGCGCTGGCTGAGGCCGCCGGGTTGCCGCAGGAGGCAGAGGACGCTGTCCTGAGCCTTCTGCAGGCCAAAGACGTACCGGGTCTGGAAGAGGCCTGTGTCGATGTTCCATCACCCTATCGCGAAGCCTTGCTGCGCCTTCCCCTGCTGTACGGAGGCGCCGAGGTTCTGGCGCGAGCTGCAGCAGAATTGCCCGCACTGCCGACAATTTCGGCTGCACTGGACGGTCTGCGTCACCTGCTGGCCGCTGCGCCTGAACTGCCTTTTTCGATCGACCTTTCCGACCTGCGCGGCTATCACTATCACAATGGTGTGGTCTTCGCCGCCTACTGTCCGGGCTACCCGGCCGCTATCGCCATGGGTGGTCGTTACGACGGCGCTGGCAAGACCTTTGGTCGAGCCCGGCCGGCTACCGGCTTTTCGATGGATTTGCGTGAGGTGGCGCGCCTGGCGCCTGCCGGCAAGGCAGGCGGCGCCATTCTGGCGCCTGCCGGGCACGATGCTCGCCTCGCCGCCCATATCGCCGCACTGCGCGAACAGGGCGAAATTGTTGTCCAGTTACTGCCGGGCGAAACGGCCTGCGAAGGTCCGGTCTGTGACCGAAAACTGGCGCTGGTTGGCGAACACTGGATTATTGAAGCAATACAAGAGGACTAAAAAATGGCAAAGAATGTCATCGTGGTGGGTACGCAATGGGGCGACGAAGGTAAAGGCAAGATCGTCGACTGGCTGACCGATCACGCCAAGGGAGTTGTGCGTTTTCAGGGTGGCCATAATGCCGGCCACACGCTGGTCGTCGGCGAGCAGGTTTACAAGCTGAATCTGGTGCCTTCGGGCATCGTGCGCGATGGTGTCGAGTGCTACATCGGCAATGGTGTCGTGCTCGACATTCATCATCTGCTGTCGGAAATCGCCGAACTTGAAAAAGGCGGCATTGACGTTCGTTCGCGTCTCAAAATCAGCCCGGGCTGTCCGTTGATCCTGCCTTACCACTCGGCAATCGACCAGGCCCGCGAAAGTGCCAAATCGGAAGACAAGAGGATCGGCACGACCGGCAAGGGTATCGGCCCGACTTACGAAGACAAGGTTTCCCGTCGTGGTCTGCGCGTCTATGACCTTTTCCACCCGGAGCGCTTCGCCGAAAAACTCAAGGAAGTGCTCGAATACCACAACTTTGTCCTGACCCGGTATTTCAAGGCACCGGCCGTTGATTTCCAGAAGGTCTACGATCAGGCGATGACCGATGCCGAGCAGATTCGGCCCATGGTCACCGATGTCTCCGCTGCGCTTTACGCCGCCAACCAGGCCGGTTCCAACCTTCTGTTTGAAGGCGCGCAGGGTACCTTGCTCGATATCGACCACGGCACCTACCCGTTCGTGACTTCATCGAACTGCGTTGCCGGCCAGGCTGCTGCGGGTGCGGGTATTGGTCCGGGCATGCTGCATTACGTGCTGGGTATTACCAAGGCCTATTGCACGCGCGTCGGCGGCGGTCCGTTCCCGAGTGAGCTGGATATCGAAACCGAAGGTGTGCCGGGCTACCAGATGTCGCAGGTTGGCCGTGAATTCGGCACCGTTACCGGGCGCAAACGCCGTTGTGGCTGGTTCGATGCCGCGGCGCTGCGTCGTTCGGGTCGCATCAACGGACTCACCGGGCTGTGCATCACCAAACTCGACGTGCTCGATGGCCTCAAGGAGCTGAATATCTGCACCGGCTACAAGCTCGATGGCCAGATTATCGACCTGCTGCCCATCGGCGCCGATGAAGTGGCACGTTGCGAGCCGATCTACGAAACGATGCCGGGCTGGAGTGGTACGACTTTTGGCGTGAAGCGCTGGGAAGACCTGCCAGCAGAGGCGCGTGCCTATCTGGATAGACTGGAGCAATTGTGCGAAGTGCCGATTGCCATCGTGTCAACCGGTCCGGAACGCGACGAGACCATCCTCAAGCAGCATCCGTTCAATAACCAGGCGAAAGCTGCAGCCGATCAGTTATGACGCCCATGAACGGCGTCGGGCATTGCCCGACGCCGTTCATGGAATCCGGGTAACGTCTTGCGACGAGTCGGGATTCCAACCGTTGACTCCCACGGTCAACCGGAAACAACCCCCAAATATGAAATTCAACCTGGAAACCTCACTTGGACGCGGCTGATGGTGCGTCTGGGCGGGATGGCCGGCGCGAAGCGACGACGCAGCAGGCTCATGCCTGCAAGGAGAAGCGACCAAGCCGGACGCCCGACCAGACGTGCCAGCGGCCGCGTCGCGCTGTCACCCAACGGGTGAATGGCATCGAAGGCATGGGAGCCCGTATTCACGCGGCAGACCAGACATGGATGAGCGGTCAACTGAGGTTTCAAGGTTCATGGAGGCTGATCCCGTTTCAGCGCGCCGGGACGGCCTGCCAGCCTTCCGGGCAGGCGTTGGTATAGGGATAGTACTGACCTGAGGATCCGCAGTAATACCAGGTTCCGTAGTCGGCGCTTGGCATCGGGCGAGGTGGCGCACTATAAACCGGGGCGTAGCTATGCTGGGCGGCGACCGCTGCGCCAATGGCCAGCCCGGTGATGGTCAGCACGGCCGCCGGACCGACCCAGCCAGGACCGGAACGGTGACCATGACCGTGATGGCCGTAACCATGGCCGCCGCCATGATGGCGTCCCCGGTCGGCTTGGGCCGAAGTGGTTGCCGTCATGGCCAGGGTGGCGGCGATGACGAGGGCGGTGATTTTTTTCATGGTTCGACTCGTATTTTTCGTTTGGACAAGCCGAATAACGCGCGCCTTTGCCTGACGATGACCGTCGCTCTGTATCCAAGTGTCAGGAATTGTTACCGCAGTACGGCGAAGCACGTGCTATGAGACAATGCGTTTGCGATTGGCAATCGGCCGTGTTGGCCGCTTACCGAAGCCCGGCGGCAGAAATGAAAAAAGGCCTTGTTTTAACAAGGCCTTCTATCAAAATCGCTGGTGCCCAGGAAGGGACTCGAACCCCCACGGAGTTACCCGCTAGTACCTGAAACTAGTGCGTCTACCAATTCCGCCACCTGGGCACAGGTGCGAAGAGCCGCCATTATAGAGAAAGAAGAACTGATGTCAAGAAAAAAACTATCAAAAATCCGTCGTGCCGATCCCTTCTTCGAACGCGAACTGGCGCGTTACGAATTTCCTTTGCCCTCGCGCGAATATGTCTCGCAGGTGCTGGCTGACGAAGGTCGGCCTGTCGAGTTCCATGAGTTGACGGAGTTGCTGGATATAACCACCACTGAGCGCGAGATGTTCCAGCGTCGCCTCGGCGCCATGGAGCGCGAAGGTCAGTTGATGCGCAACCGCAAGGGTGCCTATATCCTGCCCGAGCGGGCGAGCCTGACGCCGGGGCGCATCCAGGGACATCCGGATGGTTATGGTTTCCTGATTCCCGATGACGGCAGCGCCGACATCTTCCTCGATCAGCACCAGATGGGGAAGGTGCTGCATGGCGACCGGGTGCTGGTCCGGGTTACCGGCATAGACCGCAAGGGTCGTCCCGAGGGCAGCATCGTCGAGGTGACCGAGCGGGTCAATACGCGGATTGTTGGCCGGGTTTTCGTCGAGCACGGCGTCGTTGTCGTGGCCCCCGAAAACAAGCGCATTTCGCAGGATATCCTGGTGCCGCCGCAGCCCAAGGCCAGGAACAAGCCTGAGTCCGGCCAGGTGGTGATGGTCGAGATCATCGAGCAGCCGAGCAAGTTCTCGCAGCCGATCGGCAAGATCATCGAGGTGCTGGGCAATTATGCCGATCCGGGCATGGAGATCGAGATCGCGCTGCGCAAGCACGATCTGCCCTTCGAGTTCTCAAAGTCGGCCCTCGACGAGAACAAGTCGCTGCCGGACAAGGTAAGCAAGGCCGACCTCAAAGGCCGCGTCGATTTGCGCGATGTGGCGCTGGTGACCATCGACGGCGAGACGGCGCGCGATTTCGACGATGCCGTGTATTGCGAAAAGAAGGGCCGTGGCTGGCGCCTGATCGTGGCGATTGCCGACGTGTCGCACTACGTCAAACCGGGCATGGCGCTTGATCGCGAGGCTGTGGAGCGCGGCAACTCGGTCTATTTCCCGCGCCGGGTCATCCCGATGCTGCCGGAGAAACTGTCGAACGGCATCTGTTCGTTGAATCCCGATGTCGAGCGCATGGCCATGGTTTGTGAGATGGAAATCAGTGCTACCGGCAAGATCGGCAAATACAAATTCTATCCGGCGGTGTTCAAATCGCACGCCCGTTTGACCTACAACCTCGTCTGGTCCTGGCTGTCCGGTGAAAAAGAGCCGGAAAACGACGTCCACCGGAGCGTTCTGCCGCATGTGCAGAATCTCTATAAGCTGTTCGCCGCCTTGCACAAGGCGCGCAGCCAGCGCGGGGCGATCGATTTCGAGACGACCGAAACGCAGATGCTGTTCAACGAACAGGGCAAGATTGAGAACATCGTGCCGGTGGTGCGCAACGATGCGCACCGGATCATCGAGGAATGCATGCTGGCGGCCAACGTCTGCGCCTCGGATTTTCTTGCCGAGCACAAGCAGACCTGTCTCTACCGCATCCACGCCGCGCCGTCAGAGGAAAAGCTGGCCAACCTGCGCGCCTTCCTCGGCGAATTCGGCCTGGCGCTCGGTGGCGGCGATGATCCGCGGGCCAAGGATTACGCCATCCTGCTCGAAAAGGTCAAATTGCGCCCCGACTTCCAGTTGCTGCAGACGGTCATGCTGCGTTCGCTGCGCCAGGCCATGTACAGTCCGGACAATGTCGGCCACTTCGGCCTGGCCTACGAGCATTACACGCATTTCACCTCGCCGATCCGCCGCTATCCCGACCTGCTCGTGCATCGCGCCATCAAGGCCGTATTGGCTGGCGAAACCTATACGCCGGACCGTAGCTGGGACGACATCGGCCTGCAGTGTTCAAGCACCGAACGACGGGCTGACGAGGCGACGCGCGATGTCGAGAACTGGCTGAAGACCTTCTTCATGAAGGAACGCATTGGTGAGGAATTCGACGGGACGATTTCCGGGGTGACCGCCTTCGGCATTTTCGTGGCCCTCGATACGGTTTATATCGAAGGTCTGGTGCATGTTTCCGAACTGGGTGCCGATTATTTCCAGTTCGACAACATCAAGCACCAGATGCTTGGTGAGCGGAGCGGGGAACGTTTCCGCCTCGGCGACCGGGTGCGGGTCAAGCTGGTGCGGGCCGACCTTGAGTCGAACCGGATCGATTTTGTCCTGGCCGGTAGCGAGAAGGCTTATGCCGGGAGAAGAACACTACCGAAAACGGCCGTCAAGCCGGTGAGCCAGCGGCCCGTGGTCAAGGCGGTTGCCGCCAGGGGGCCGGTTGCCAAGGCGCCGGCGAAGTCGGATAAACCCGCGGATAAACCCGCGGCCAAACCGGCTGTCAAAAAATCAGCCGTTAAAAAATCAACGAAGCCGGCGGTCAGGAGTGAGGCCAAGCCGGCGGCCAAAAAGCCGGCGGTCAAAAAATCGGCGCCGAAAAAGCGTTGACCGGCGCTGTCGCGCTCAATGGTGAGCCGGATCGAGCAGATCTGCCGCCTTGAGCGCGATGGCATCAACGTGCTCCTCGTCGAGTCCCGGTAGCTGTTTGGTCAGCCATTCCAGCGAAGCACCGGGGATGATTTCCCTGGCCGCGGCGATGTCTGCCGGGAGGGCGGGGTCATCGGGTCCGCTGCTGATGTGACGGGCGGTATCGACACAAAGACGGGAGAGGTTGGCGCGGGTGTTGTCGATGCCGCGGATCAGTTGCGTCAGCAGCGATGGCAGGTGCCAGATCAGGGCGCATTTGAGCGACAGATCCTTGAAGCGGAAACCGCAGGTGTCCACCTGCGCCTGCAGTGAGCGTGGCGACCGGCCGGAATGCAGGGCTTCAAGGGCGGCCAGCGGCAACTCTGCGGCAAAGGACCAGAGCAGCAGTTCGCCGATTTCCGAAAGCAGGGCAGCCATGGCGACTTCATCGGGCGAAATGTCGGCGCGTGCCGCACCCCAGCGCAGGGCAAGCCGGCTGGCCAGGTGGGCACGGGCTTCGCATTCGGCGAGGCCGGTGTTTGATTCATTCGTCTCCGGACACCCAAGCATCAACTTGTGTACGGCATCGGTGCCCAGTTGCATGACGGTGCCGAGTGGATTGGTGGTTTCGTGTCCGAGGCGCTGGGCGCGGTGGCTTTCCGCCTCGCGCAGCAGGCGCAGGCAAAGAAAGGGGTCGGCGGCGGCGATGTCGGCGAGGTCGCAGGCGGCCAGTCGCTCGCCCTTTTCGGTTTCAAGTTCGAGCAGACGCGCTTTTGAGCGCGGCATGCAGGGCAACTCCTGGCTGCTGAGGTAGGCAGCCCACTGATCAACGCCCCAATGTTTCTGGTGTTCTGTCAGCAAGAGACTCCCCCGGTGGGTGCAGTGGTTTGGTGCTCGATATTATTACCAAAATTAAAAATTACCGCACCAATTAGTCAAATTACGACGGTAAAATAGCGTTTTCTAATACTTTCGGAATAGGGATGACGAAGCAGCGGGTGGTTCCCAATCCTCACAAGGCAGGGCCTGTTGTCGATGTCGTGTCCGAAAGTACGGCCCATTGGCTGTCCACTGGCGAGTTGCCGGCGGAACTGGTCACCGGCCACAAACTGATCGATTCCGAGCACCAGTTCCTGATTGCTGCCATCGCCAACTTGCGCCGAGTGTGCATCGATCACGTCAATCTGAAGGATTGCACGAGTTGCAGCCATGAGCGGCAACAGCATTGCGAAGCCCATGTGATCGCCATGCTCGGTGATGTTTTCGCTTTTATCCTCGACCATTTCAAGACGGAAGAAATGGTCATGCGCGACTCGCTGCTGCTCATGGTCGACCGCGACGTCTGCGAGGCGCATATGGAAGATCATGCGGCGATTTCGTTGGCGGTACAGCAGATCGTTTCGTCGCTCGACTCGTTACATGTCGTTTCGCGAATCCGCGAACTGGATGCCTTGCTCGCCCGTTGGGAAACCAATCACATCGCACTCCACGACCTGATTCTGTCGCGCTGGATTTCCCGCGAGGACTCCCTGCTCAGGGATTTGTAAGAGCTTGCTCAATCTCCGGCCGATGGCGCCGGCGCGGTAAAATTCGACCTTCAGTTTTTCGAAAGCAGCCATGTCCTCCCGTCTGATTTACGGTTTTCACGCCGTTACCGCCAAACTTCGCCACGACCCGGAATCGGTCAAGGAAATCGTCATCGACGCCACCCGCCATGATGCGCGGGCGCGTGACCTCCTGGCGCACGCCGAATTGCAGGGCGTCAAGGTGATCGGCGCCGATGGCAAGCGGCTCGACGGCATGGCGCCGGGCGCCAAACATCAGGGCGTTCTGGCCCTGATCGAGGGTGATCGCAAGCTGGCGCATCTCGACGATGTGCTCGACACACTTGAAGAACCGGCCTTCCTGCTCGTGCTCGACGGCATCACCGACCCGCGCAATCTCGGCGCCTGCCTGCGTGTGGCCGATGCGGCCGGCGTGCACGCGGTCATCGCGCCGAAGGATCGGGCCGTCGGCCTGACCGATGTGGCGGCCAAGACGGCCTGCGGGGCGGCCGAAACGATGCCCTACGTGATGGTCACCAATCTGGCGCGCACGCTGCGCGAATTGCAGGAGCGCGAGATCTGGGTCGTCGGTACGGCCGGTGAGGCGGAGAGCGGTCTGTATGCGGCCGAATGGCCGAAGGCGACGGCCTGGGTGCTCGGCGCCGAAGGCGAAGGCATGCGCCGGCTGACCCGCGAGAACTGTGACCAACTGGTCAAGATTCCCATGCATGGCACCGTGGACAGCCTGAATGTCTCCGTCGCGGCCGGCGTCTGCCTGTTCGAGGCGCGTCGGCGCCTGGGCTAGATGGGTTCGTCCACGACGGTGCGGTTTCGTCCTGAACCCTTGGCCCGGTAGAGCGCCGCATCGGCAGCAGCGATCAGGGTTTCCAGACTGTTGCCGGAATCGGGAGAGAGGGCTGAAACGCCGAGGCTGATCGTGACATGCGGTGCAGTTGCGGAGGCGGCATGCGGGATCGCCAGAGCGCGAATGGCCACGCAGATGCGTTCGGCCACGGCGTGGGCGCCGGCCTGATCGGTGTTGGGCATGACGATGGCGAACTCCTCGCCGCCATAACGGGCCGTCATGTCGGCCGGGCGGAAGACGGCCGCGCCAATGGCGCCGGCCACCGCACGCAGGCACTCGTCGCCTTTCTGGTGGCCGTAGTGATCGTTGTAGTGCTTGAAGTGATCGATGTCACCGAGAATGAAGGCCAGCGATGTGGCCGTGCGCTGGCCGCATTTCCATTCGAGTTGCAGCTTGTCGTCGAGCGAGCGGCGATTGGCCAGACCGGTCAGGCTGTCCTTGGTCGCCAGGTTCTGCAGCGCCATTTCGGCCAGCTTCTGCTCGGTCATGTCGCGCAGCGTTTCGACGATGGCAATCAGCTTGCCATGGTCGTCGAAAATCGGCCCGGCATCGACGGCCAGGTAGTGGCGCTCGCCCTTGACCGGCATGACGCACCAGTTCTCGGCGCGCAGGCCGAAGCCGAATTCGCCGGGACTGGTATGGGCGGCATAGAGCTCGGCGAGCTGGTCATATTTTTCGAGCGCGATGAGGTCGGCCAGGCAGTGCCGCGGTTCATTGTAGAAGCCGCGCCAGTGGTCGCTGGTGCCCAGCATTTCGGCCGCGGGAATGCCGGTCAGGCGTTCGCAGGCGTGGTTCCAGATGGTTACCCGGCGTTCGGCGTCAAGGACGAAGGTGGGAACGACCAGATGCTGCATGAGGCGGACCGCCATGCTGTGGTCGACGTCGCTGCCAAACGTGTGGGTGCCGGAATCCAACGAGTTTCTCCTTGCTGAGGATAAAAAATGCGTTCTCGCGGGGGGAATATCGCCGGCCTGATCATCGGCTGGTCTGTTGGGGGAAGAACCTTACGCTATGACTTTGGTCGTGTCAAAGAGGGGGCGGCCTTGCTGTGCCAGCGATTTCATTTTTGGCCATTTTTTCCGGTTGACCGTGGCAGTGCCGGCGCAGGCGGATGGGGCCACGCTCTTCGGCAAGCCAGGCCTGTCCCGGGCTTGCCGAAGGGCGGGGGGGCGGAATCAGCCGGCTACCCAGCCGCCGCCCAGTGCCTTGAACAGATCGACGGCCGCACCCAGGCGGCTCTTGCGGCTGGCCAGGTACTGCAACCGGGCGCCGTTCAGCGTGCGCTGGGCGTCGAGCAGATCCATGTAACCGGAATAGCCGGACTCGTAGCGCTTCTCGGCCAGATCGAGCGCCTTTTGCGAGGAACCGACCTGGGCCGACCAGGCGGCTTCTTCTTCGCTGTATTCGCGCAGGCCGACGATGGCGTCGTTCACTTCCTTGAAGGCGGTTTGCACCGTTTTCCGGTAGTTGGCCAGGCTTTCCTTCTGCACCGCCGTCGCCTGATCGACCCGGGCGCCGGTGCGGCCGGCGTCGAAGACCGGCATGGCGAGGCCGGCAGCGGCCGACCAGATGCCGGCGCTGCTGGTGAACAGATTGGACAGGGCCATGCTTTCGCTGCCGAACAACCCGGTCAGGCTGATTGTCGGGTAGTAGGCAGCCTTGGCGACGCCGATGCGGGCATTGGCGGCAACCAGCTTTTCCTCGGCCTGCCGGATGTCCGGGCGCGCTTCGAGCAGGGCCGAAGGCAAGCCGGCCGGCGGCGTCGGTGGTAGCGGCAGCTTGTCGAGGCCGGCGGCGCCGATCTTGAGGCCGGGCTGGCCGCTGAGCAGGCCGATCTGGCTTTCGGACAGGGCGCGCAGCCGCTGCAACTGGCTCCACTGGGCCTGGGCGCCATTCAGGGTGCTTTCGGCCTGGGCCAGTTCGAGGCCCGAGGCGGAGCCGGCATCGAGCCGGGCCTGGACGATTTTCAAAGCCTGCCGGCGCGATTCGAGCGTCTGCGCCGTAACTTCAATCTGGCCGTCGAGACTGCGCAGGTTGAGGTACTCGTTGGTCACCTGGCTGACCAGCGTCAAACGCAGGCTGTCGCGGCCGAATCGGCTGGCCAGTGCTTCGGCCCGCGCCGCTTCGTTGCTGCGCCGGATGCGGCCCCAGAGGTCGAGCTCGTAGCTCAGCGTCAAGGCGGCTCGATTGTTGTCGAAGGTGGCGCCGCCTATCCTGCGGCCGTTGAAGGTTTCGCCGCTGCTCTTGCTGCGTCCGGTGCTGGCTTCCAGGCCGATGCGTGGCAGATAGTCGGCACCGGCTTCGCGGGCCGCCGCTTCGGCCGCTTCGAGGCGGGCGATGGCGGCTTGCAGATCCTGGTTGGCGGCCAGCGTCTGGTCGACCAGCGTGTTGAGGTCGGCGTCGCCGAACAGCGTCCACCACGTCGGGTTGACCGGTACTTCAGCCGTGGCGACGGCCGGCGCCGGTTCGGGCAGGGTCGAGGCCGGGCGGAAGTAGTTCGGGCCGATGGCGCAGCCGCCCAGGGCGATTGCTACGGTCAACCCGAAAATTGGGCCAAATTTGAAATGTTTGGGGGGGAGCTTACGCATGTTGGTTTTCCTCCGACTGGTGGTCAGCGGCGTCGCCGGCCGGCCGCATCTGCTTGCCGCGCTCCAGCCACATGAAGAAGAGCGGGATGAATATGGTGGCGATGAAAGTCGCCGCGATCATGCCGGCAAAGACGCCGGTACCCATCGACTGGCGGGCCGCGGCGCCGGCGCCGGTGGCCTTGACGAGCGGGAAGACGCCGAGCACGAAGGCCAGCGAGGTCATGATGATCGGGCGCAGACGCAGGCGGGCGGCTTCCATCGCCGCATCGACCACGTTCATGCCTTCGGCAACCTTCTGGGCGGCGAACTCGACGATCAGGATGGCGTTTTTCGACGCCAGGCCAATGAGCACGACGAGGCCGATCTGGAAGTAGATGTCGTTCGGCATGCCGCGCAGCCAGATCGCCGTCAGGGCGCCCATCAGTGCGAAGGGCACGGCCATGACGACGGCCAGCGGCAGCGACCATTTTTCATACTGGGCGGCGAGGATCAGGAAGACCATGATGATGGCGAAGACGAAAGCCTGCATCGACGAGCCGGAACTGCGCTTTTCCTGGAAGGCCTGGCCGGTCCACGAGATTTCGAAACCGCTGGGCAGGGTGGCCGCCGCAACTTCCTCGACGATCTTGATGGCGTCGCCCGAACTGATCCCCGGCTTGCTGTCGCCCATCACCTTGGCGGCGACGAAGCCGTTGAAGCGCTCGACCTGTTCCGGACCGACGACGTTCTTGACCTTGCTGATCGCCGACAGCGGGATCATGGCATTGGTCGTCGAACTGCGCACATAGACCTTGCCGAGATCTTCCGGCTTGGTCCGGTAGTTGGCCTCGGCCTGTAGCTGGACACGATAGACCCGGCCGGACTTGTTGAAGTCATTGACGTACAGGGCGCCCATCGTGCTCTGCAGGGTTTCGTAGATGTGGGCCAGCGGGATGCCGAGCGCCAGCGCCTTCGGCTCGTCGACTTCGACGAACAGTTGCGGCACGGTCGGCCGGAAGAAGGTGCTGATGCGGGTGAATTCCGGATGCTTCTGCAGTTCGGCGATGAATAGCTGGGTGACTTCGTTGAGCTTTTTGGTGTCGCCATCAAGGCGGTTCTGCAAATACACCTCGAAACCGCCGGCGGTGCCCAGGCCCATGATCGGCGGCGGGTTGAAAACGAGCGCCATGCCGTCCGCCTGCATCATGCCCATGCCCATGAACTTGCCGGCCAGATCCTGCGCCTTGCCCTGCCGTTCGCTCCAGTCCTTGAGCGGAATGAAGATGGTGCCGGCATTCGGCTTGCTGCCGCCGCCGATCAGGTCGAAACCGGAAACGACGAAGGTGTGCTTGACGGCCTCGTCATGGCTCAGCATCTGGCGCATGTTTTCGCCGGTGGCGGCGGTGCGCTTGAGCGTCGCACCGTCCGGCAACATGAGGGCCGAAATCAGGTAGCCCTGGTCTTCGGCCGGCACGAAACTGCCGGGCAGGGTGCGGAAGAAGAAGACGGTGATGCCGATCACCAGCGCAAAAATCAGGCCGCCGACGATGCCGTGCTTGAGCGTGAAACCGACCGTCGTCGTGTAGGAGCGGGTGAATTTCTCGAACAGCCGGTTGAAGGGGCGGAAAATCTTGTGCTCGGTGTGCTGGGCCTTGAGCAGCAGGGCGCACAGCGCCGGCGTCAGGGTCAGCGCGACGACGCCGGAGAGCACCACAGCGACGGCCACGGTCACCGCGAACTGCTTGTAGAGCTGGCCGGCGATGCCACCGAGGAAGGCGACCGGGACGAAGACCGAGACCAGCACGAGGACGATGGCGATCAGCGCGCCCTGCACCTGGTGCATGGCCTTGATCGCCGCATCCCTGGGTGACAGCTTTTCTTCGGCCATCAGGCGTTCGACGTTCTCGAGCACGACGATGGCATCGTCGACGACGATACCGATGGCCAGCACCATGGCAAACAGCGTCAGGGTGTTGATCGAGAAACCGAACAGCCACAGGCCGGCGAAAGTGCCGATCAGCGAAATCGGCACGGCGACCATCGGAATCAGGGTAGCGCGCCAGCTTTGCAGGAAGATATAGACGACCGCCAGCACGAGGATCATGGCTTCGATCAGCGTCTTGACCACTTCATTGATCGAGGCGGAAACGAAGCGCGTCGTGTCGAAGGGGATGACGTAGCCCATGCCTTCGGGGAATTTCTTCTTGAGCTCGTCCATTTTCTGGCGCACTTTTTCCGCCACTTCCAGCGCATTGGCGCCGGTCTGCAGGAAAACGCCCATGGCGATGGTCGGCTGGCCGTCCAGCGTCACGCTCTGTTCGTAACTGTAGGCGCCGAGTTCGATGCGGGCGACGTCCTTGAGACGCAACAGGCCGCCCGGGCCGCTGGCGCGGATGACGATGTTGCCGAATTCCTCCGGTGTCAGCAGGCGACCCTTGGCGGTCACCGTGTAGACCAGTTGCTGGTCGCTCGGCGCCGGCTCCTGGCCGATCTTGCCGGCCGCGTTCTGGGCATTCTGGGCGCGGATGGCGGTCGAAATGTCATTGGTCGTCAGACCCAGTTGCGCCATGCGGTCTGGCTTGAGCCAGACGCGCATCGAGTAATCCTGGGCACCGAAAATGGTCACGTCGCCGACACCCTTGACCCGCTTCAACTCGTCGGCGATGTTCAGGCTGGCGTAGTTGGACAGGAAGAGGGTGCTGTACTTGCCCTTTTCGGACTCCAGCGCGACGACCTGCAGAATGTCGTTGGAGCGCTTCTGGACGAGCACGCCGTTGGTTCGTACCTCGGCCGGCAAGCGCGGTTCGGCCGCTTTTACCCGGTTATTGACGTTGACCGCAGCGATGTCGACATTGGTGCCGACATCGAAGGTCGCCGTGATGGTGACGACGCCGTTGGCAGCCGCCGACGAGGTGAAATAGGACAGGTTTTCGACCCCGTTCAACTGCTCCTCGATCGGTGCAGCGACCGTCTTGGCCAGCGTGTCGGCCGAAGCGCCCGGGTAGGTGGCGGTGATCAGCACGGTCGGCGGGGCGATCTGCGGATACTGCGCGATGGGCAGCACCTGCGAGGCAACCAGCCCGGCGATGACGATGATGATCGAGATGACCGACGCAAAAATCGGCCGGTTGATGAAGAATTTGGACATGGCTGCTCCTTAACCCTGCTTGGCCGGAGCGGGTGCAGCGTCCTTGGCCGCGGCGCCATCCTTGGCCGGGGCCGGAGCGCCCGGCTTTTCACCGGGGCCGTGCGGAGCGACCGGGGCGCCGGGGCGCAGCTTGATCAGGTTGTCGACGATGACCCTGTCGCCCGCCTTCAGGCCGCCGAGGATGACCCAGTCCTTGCCGCGCCATTCGCCAGCCTGGATCGGACGCGGCGTGACCTTGTCGCCTTCGCCGGCGAGCATGACGAGCGGGCCTTGTTCGGTCTGCACGACGGCCGATTGCGGCACCAGGAAAACGCCATCGCGCTCGCCGGTGAGCAGGCGGATGCGGACGAACTGGCCGGGCAGCAACTGGTTGTCGGGGTTGTCGAACTCGGCGCGCAGGGCCTGGGTGCCGAGCGTGGTGTCGATGTTGCTGGCCAGGAAATTGAGCTTGCCGGTCTTCGGATAGACCGTGCCGTCAGCCAGGATCAGCTCGATGCCGCTGACATTCTTGCTGGTCACGCGGCCGCCGGCCAGCTTGGCCAGATCGCTGTCGCCAAGGCTGAAACGGACCCAGATCGGGTTGCTCTGGTAGATCGAGGTGAGCAGGCTGTCGGCCCCTGCCGTGATCAGGTTGCCTTCGGATTTGGCGGCGCGGCCGGTGGTGCCGGAAACCGGCGCGGTGACGGTCGTCCATGACAGATTCAGCTCGGCCTGGCGCAGCGCGGCCTGGGCGATGGCATTGGCCGAGGATGAATCGTCGTACTCTTTCTGGCTGATCGCCTTGGCTTCGATCAGGCTTTTCAGGCGATTCATTTCGCGGCTGGTCTGCTCGGCCTTGGCCTTGGCTTCGGCCAGCGCGATTTCGTAGCTCGAGCGGTCGATCTGGAATAGCGGCTGGCCGGCCTTCACTGTTTCGCCTTCCTGATAGAGGCGCTTGACCAGGATGCCGGCGACGCGGGCGCGTACTTCGGTTTCGCGGGCGCCTTCGGTCTGCGCCATGACCTCGACGGAACTGGGCACCTTCTGCGGCTGAACTTCCAGCACGGTGACCGGCATCGGGCCCATCGGCGGGCCGCCGGCCGGCTTGTTGTCCGAGCAGCCGGTGAGCAGGGCGGTGCCAAGAACCGTTGCACCGAGAAGGGTCGACAGCGTGGTACGCCGCAGCAGGTTTCCGGAAATCATGGGGGAGGACTCCAAATTTAGAAAAGTTCGGGCTATTATATACAAACACGAATGTATGTAAAATGTTTTCGGTGTCGAAGTTGATGGCTTAAGATTGGAACTGGTCAAGCCAGAGAGTTGCCAGGCCAGGAGAGGACAAAGTGGTCAGAAAAACCAAGGAAGACGCGGAAAAAACCCGTCAGGACATTATCGAATCGGCGCGCACGGTGTTTCACGAGTGCGGTGTCAGCCGGTCGACGCTCGAGAAAATTGCCAAGGAGGCGGGCGTCACGCGCGGCGCGATCTACTGGCATTTCAAGGACAAGGCCGAGCTGTTTTTCGCCATGCGCGAAGACGTTTTCGCGCCTATGGTCGAACGGACCGACTCCCTGCTCTTCTCCGCAGCCTACGACAACCCGCTCGATGCCATCGAAGCCTCGCTGAAAGAATTTTTCCGTGTTCTCGACGACTGCCCGGTGGTGCGCGAAGTCTTCGAAATCATGATTTCACGCTGCGAATATGTCGATGAATTCGCCGCCGTGCAGGAAGAGGCCGGCCGCCCGGCTTACGAGTTTCTCGAAAAAATGGAACGCTTCTACCGCAAGGCAGCGGACAAGGGCGCCTTGCGCCTCGGGCTCGATCCGGAAGCCACGGCGCGCGACACCTGGGCCTTTACCAGCGGCCTGCTGCACCTGATGCTCGGGTGCCAGAAGGGATCGGATCTCGACAAGCGGATTCCGGAGATGATCGCGATGCACATGGCGTTACGCCGCCGCTGAACGTCGGCGGTTTCGAAAAGCGCTTGCCGGTCATCTGCCGGCAATGTAAGGCTGGCAGAATCCCGCCATTCGACGAGGATTCGACCACCATGATAAAAAACGCCGCCGCTCTGGTGCGCGGCTATATGACCCTGGTTCGCCAGTTGCCGCAGGCGACAGGGATGATGTTCGCCGCCCGGTCGACCTGGGGGCGCTCGGTCAAAATGGGGCTTTTCGGCGTTGGCGTAGTGCTGCCTCTCGGATCACTGATCTGGCTGCTGCTGTTCTGGCATGGCAACGGCCTGGTCCGGCAGAAAATTCTGGTGGTGGTCGACGAGACAAAACTGTTGCCGCCAGCATCGGGCGGCGACACTTAGTTTTACCTTGCCCGGTCGAGGTCAGCCCGGTTTTTTTCATCGACGTAAATGCCCGTTTCGCCCGGCCGGCTGCTGGCGAAGCAGCTGACTTCAACGTTGGCCTGCGCTTTTGCCTTGTGCAGCACGTCGACGGCGCAACGGCCGAAAACGCTGTCGATGGTGGCCAGCAGGTTGCGGGCGTAGGGCGTTTCGAGCTTGCCGTCGAGGATCAGGTTGGCGAGCAGGACGCCGTCCGGCTTGAGCACGCGGCGCGTGCCGGCCCAGAATTCGCGGGTGACGAGGTGGCTGGGGATCGAGGTGTGCGAACTGTAGACGTCGACGACGACGGCATCGAAGCGGCGCTCGCTGGTTGCCACGAAACGCCGGGCGTCGTCGGCGATGAATTCGCCACGCGCCGGCTCGCGCAGGAAGTGCTTTTCGGCGATCTCCCTGATCGCCGGATCGATATCGACGTAGGTGTAGCGGTTGAGCGGCTCGCGGTGCGACAGCGTGAAGCCGCCGGCGCCGAGGACGAGGATGTCCTTGCCGGTGAAACCAAGGTCGTCGAGCAGGATCTGGCGCAGATGCCTGATGTAGCGCGTGTAGTTGGGCGGCTCGGAATCGTCGATGAGCGAGGCCGTTGACTTGTTGACCCAGAGGGCGCGCGGCTCTTTTTGGCCCGGGAGATCGACGGCGCCGATGACGTATTCGGCGTAGGCCGTGTCGGCCGTGACTTCATGCTGCCGGTTGAGGCCGGCGGCCATTGCTACGGTCAACCCGAAAAATAGCCAAAATTTGAAATCGCGCCGGGCGAGCAGCAGGGCGCCGACGAGCAGGCCCAGCGCGCAGGCGAAGACGGCGGCGGAAACGCCGAGCCACTGCATGACGATGAGCGACAGACTGATCGAGCCGAGGAAGGAACCCAGCGTCGACCAGTAGAGCGCCAGCCCGCTTGCCTCGCCGGTGCGTTCGGCTTTCATGAGATTGGTCAGGATCGGCACGGTCTGGCCGAGCAGCCAGGCCAGCGGGCAGAGCACGCCGCCGATGAAGACGAGGTAGGCGACGAGCACCGGCTGCAGGTGGGCGAACATCCAGTCGACGCTGATGCCGGCCAGCCCGATGCCGGCCAGGGCGGCGGCGATCAGGAAGTTGCGGGCGACGATGTTGAGGTAGTTGCCGGCGACCTTGGCGCCCGAGGCATAACCGAGGGCCAGGGCGAGCAGGAAGAAGCCGATGGTCGGCGCCGTGACGACAATGGAACTGCCGACATGCGGCACCAGCCGGCGCAGCGCGATGATTTCGGCACCGAGCGAGCAGAAGCCTTCGATGAAGACGATGGTGTAGATGAGGAAGCGGGACATCGCCCGAATATTAACCCGGCAATCAAATTAGTCCTCCCCGCGAAAGCGGGGAGGCAGTGCTTTGACTCGTATGGGTTCCCGTTTTCGCGGGGAGGAGGTGGTCACATTGTTTCAGCTTCGGGTCAGAGGCTGATTGAACCTTGAAACCTCAGTTGACCGCTTATCCAGCCTTGGCCAGCCGCCTGAATACAGGCCTTTGCGCCCTCGAGGCGATTCACCCCTTGGCTGACAGCGCGACGTGGCCACTGGCACGCCTGGTCGGGCGCCCGGCTTTGTGGCTTCGCCGAAACTCGCCGATTTGCTTTATTGTTATCGGCTCGTTTTCGCTCCTTCTTGCAGGCATGAGCCTGCTGCG
>JAUYEI010000055.1 GCA_030691385.1 Azonexus sp. | reverse complement strand
GCGGTCCGAACAGGAGTAAATCATGGGAAGAATCATTGGCATTGACCTTGGCACGACCAACAGCTGTGTCGCCATCATGGAAGGCAACACCGCCAAGGTGATCGAAAACTCGGAAGGCGCACGCACCACGCCGTCCGTCATCGGCTATACCGAAGATGGCGAGATCCTGTGCGGCGCCCCGGCCAAGCGCCAGGCCGTGACCAACCCAAAGAACACGCTGTACGCCGTCAAGCGTCTGATCGGCCGCCGCTTTGAAGAGAAGGAAGTGCAGAAGGACATCTCGCTGATGCCCTTCAAGATCGTCAAGGCCGACAACGGCGACGCCTGGGTTGAAGCACGCGACAAGAAAATCGCCCCGCCGCAGGTTTCCGCCGAAGTGCTGCGCAAGATGAAGAAGACCGCCGAAGATTACCTCGGCGAAGAAGTGACCGAAGCCGTCATCACCGTGCCGGCCTACTTCAACGACAGCCAGCGTCAGGCCACCAAGGACGCCGGCCGCATCGCCGGTCTCGAAGTCAAGCGCATCATCAACGAGCCGACCGCTGCCGCCCTTGCCTTCGGCATGGACAAGACCAGCAAGAGCGACCGCAAGATCGCCGTTTATGACCTCGGCGGCGGCACCTTCGACATTTCGATCATTGAAATCGCCAACGTCGACGGCGAAACGCAGTTCGAAGTGCTGGCCACCAACGGCGACACCTTCCTCGGCGGCGAAGACTTCGACCAGCGCCTGATCGACTACATCATCGACGAATTCAAGAAGGAATCCGGCGTCAATCTCAAGGCCGATGTGCTGGCCCTGCAGCGCCTGAAAGAAGCCGCTGAAAAGGCCAAGATCGAGCTGTCCTCCAGCCAGCAGACCGAAATCAACCTGCCCTACATCACTGCCGATGCCTCCGGTCCGAAGCACCTGGCGCTCAAGGTCACCCGCGCCAAGTTCGAATCGCTGGTCGATGAGCTGGTCGAGCGTACCGTTGCCCCTTGCGTCATGGCCCTCAAGGACGCCGGCTGCAAGATCAGCGACATCGACGACATCATCCTGGTCGGCGGCCAGTCGCGCATGCCCAAGGTGCAGGAGAAGGTCAAGGAAATCTTCGGCAAGGAACCGCGCAAGGACGTGAACCCGGACGAAGCCGTCGCTGTCGGCGCGGCCATCCAGGGCGGCGTGCTGCAGGGCGAAGTCAAGGACGTGCTGCTCCTCGACGTGACCCCGCTGTCGCTCGGTATCGAAACCCTGGGCGGCATCATGACCAAGCTGATCCAGAAGAACACGACGATCCCGACCAAGGCTTCGCAAGTCTTCTCGACCGCCGACGACAGCCAGTCCGCGGTGACCATCCACGTGCTGCAGGGTGAACGCGAAGTGGCTTCCGGCAACAAGAGCCTTGGCCAGTTCAACCTCGAAGGCATCCCGCCGGCGCCGCGTGGCACGCCGCAGATCGAAGTCACTTTCGACATCGACGCCAACGGCATCATGCACGTCACGGCCAAGGACAAGGCCACCGGCAAGGAAAACAAGATCACCATCAAGGCCAACTCCGGCTTGAGCGAGGCTGAAATCCAGGCCATGGTCAAGGATGCCGAGCTGCACGCCGAAGACGACAAGAAGGCGCACGAACTGGCCGACGCCCGCAACCAGGCCGATGGCATGGTGCACATGGTCAAGAAATCGATGACCGAGTACGGCGACAAGCTCGACGCGGCTGAAAAGGCCAGCATCGAAGCCGCCATCAAGGATGTCGAGGACGTGATGCGCGACGGCGACAAGGAAACCATCACCGCCAAGACAGAAGCCCTTTCGATAGCTGCCCAGAAGCTCGGCGAAAAGATGTACGCCCAGCAACAGGCTGCTGAAGGCGCAGCAGCCGGTGCAGCCGGTGCCGGCGCCCAGCAACAGGGTGAAAAGACCGTTGAAGGCGATGTTGTCGATGCCGAATTCACGGAAGTGAACAAGGACAAAAAGGCTTAAAACGGACGCAGCAGCGCCGTTTTAAGTGGCCGGATCGACGCGGACGCCCTGGCGCCGCTCGATCCGGCCTTTGCACAGCATCAGTCGGAATCAGCCATGTCAAAACGCGACTTTTACGAAATCCTTGGCGTCAACCGCGATGCCAGCGATGAAGAAATCAAGAAGGCCTACCGCAAGCTGGCCATGAAGCATCACCCCGACCGTAACCCGGACAATCCGGCGGCCGAGGAGAAATTCAAGGAAGCCAAGGAAGCCTACGAAATCCTCTCGGATGGCCAGAAACGCTCGGCCTACGACCAGTACGGCCACGCCGGGGTTGACCAGCAGGCCGGCATGGGCGGTGGCGGCGGCGCCGGCTTCTCCGATGCCTTCGGCGGCATCTTCGACGAGATTTTCGGCGGTCGCGGCGGCGGTGGCAGTCGCTCCAACATCTATCGCGGCGCCGACCTGCGCTACAACCTCGAAATCACGCTCGAACAGGCAGCGCACGGCACGGAAACCAAGATCCGCATTCCAACCATGGAAGTCTGCGAGCCGTGCAACGGCTCCGGCGCCAAGCCCGGCACCCAGCCCAAAACCTGCCCGACCTGCGGCGGCTCCGGCCAGGTTCGCCTGCAGCAAGGCTTTTTCTCGATCCAGCAGACCTGTCACAAGTGCCACGGCACCGGCCGCTTCATCGCCGAGCCGTGCAAGCACTGCGACGGGGCCGGCCGCATCAAGCAACACAAGACGCTGGCCGTCAAGATTCCGGCCGGCGTCGATGAAGGCGATCGCATCAGGCTGTCCGGCGAAGGCGAGCATGGTGTGAATGGCGGCCCGCCGGGCGATCTCTATGTGCAGATCCACCTCAAGCAGCATCCTGTATTCACGCGCGACCACAACGACCTGCATTGCGAAATGCCGATTTCCTTCACCGCCGCCGCGCTCGGTGGCGAAATCGAAATCCCGACCCTGGACGGCGCCGCGGCCATCAAGATTCCGGCCGAAACCCAGTCCGGTCGCGTCTTCCGCCTGCGCGGCAAGGGCATCAAGGGCGTGCGCAGCCATACCCATGGCGACCTCATGTGCCACGTCGTCGTCGAAACGCCGGTCAACCTGACCGATCACCAGAAGGAACTGCTGCGCGAACTGGAAGAATCGAGCCGCGACAACAACGCCAAGCACAACCCGCGCTCGAAGTCGTGGATGGACAAGGTCAAGGATTTCTTCGCCGAATAATGACTTAACTATTCAAAGTAGCCCCGGCCTCCCCGAAAATTTCGGGACACCGGGGCTGTTTCATTTTTGGCCCTTTTTCCCGGTTGACCGTAGCACTCGACAAATTGCCGAAAGTCCGGCCCACCCTGTTCCCGGTAATATCCCCGGCTGTTAGAATCGATTGATCTATCAGGGGGAGAAAAAACAATGCAAGTCTTCAAACGACTGGCCACCGTTGGCGCAATTGCCTTTTCCACGATGTGCTGGGCCGAGCCCGGCGTCACCGACACGACGATCACCCTCGGCATGTCGGCCCCCTTCTCCGGCCCGAACGGCGCCTATGGACTGGACATGCGGCAGACCATCAGCGCCTATTTCGAGCAGGTCAACAAAAGCGGCGGCATCAACGGCCGCAAGCTCGAACTGATCGCCCTCGATGACGGCTACGAAACCGAGCGCGCCGTCGCCAACACCAGGACGCTGATCAAGGAAAAAAATGTCTTCGCGCTGCTCGCCTACTACGGTTCGAGCCCGACGACCGAAACCATGAACACCGTCTTCGGCCCGGCCAAGGTGCCGCTGGTCGGCACCATTTCCGGCGCCACCACGCTGCGCGAATCTCTGGCCACCAATCCCAACGCGCGCTACATGTTCAACGTCCGCGCCAGCTACGCCGACGAAACCGAAGTCATTGTCAACCAGATGGTTTCGCTCGGCCTCAAGAATATTGCCGTCTTCTACCAGAACGACGGCTTCGGCAAATCCGGCCTGGATGGCGTCGCCGCCGCGCTCAAAAAACACAACCTCACCCCGTCTGCCGTCGGCACCGTCGAACGCAACTCGCTGGATGTCGCCAAGGCCGTCGAAACAATCGCCAAGGCGACGCCGCAGGCCGTGGTCATGGTCACGCTGTACAAGCCGACGGCCGCCTTCGTCAAGGCCATGAAAAAAGTCGGCCAGCATCCGATGCTCATGACCCTGTCGCCGGTCGGTGCTGAACTGCTCGTCCAGGAACTCGGCCCCGATTCACGCGGCATCGGCGTTTCACAGGTCGTCCCCTACCCGTGGAACAACGTCGTGCCGGTCGTCCGCGACTATCAAAAGCTCTCCGACAAGGGCGCCTACTCGTATTACGGCCTGGAAGGCTACCTGATGGCCAGGACCATGATCGAAGGCCTCAAGCGGGCTGGCAAAGACCTCAGCCGCGAAAAACTGGTGAGTTCGCTGGAAAGCATGAGCGGGGCTGATCTTGGTGGCTATCGCGTCAACTACGGCCCGAACACCCGGCTCGGGTCGCGCTTTGTCGAACTGACGGTCATTGGGCAAGGCGGGAAAATTCTGAAGTAAGCCTGCTTCGGGCAATGCTTTGCTGTTAGGCAGCATTGCCAGCTTGGTGTGAATCCCTGTTTTGTCGAGTGTTCTTCTAAATTGGCTTGGGGTTCCGCCTTGTTGGCGGGCGTACTTTTTCTTGCTTCGCCAAGAAAAAGTAGCCAAAAAGAAGGCGACCCCGGGGGCGGCGCCCTTCGGGTTCCTTGCGCTACTCGTCGGGCCGGGCGGCTTCTTAAACTCGCCTGCGGCTCAGACAGCGCAAGCCGACTGCCCCCGGCCCGCCTGCGTTGCTCAACGCCTTCCACGGGGACCCCAAAGGCGTCCGGGTTCGACGGATGTAGCGCAAAAAATGGATTCCCACGGTCAACCGGAAAAAACGGCAAAAAATCAAATCTGCCATTCAGGCACCCAAGCTAAAGCACGGATCGTTTTACCGGGCCCCTTGAGAGGTGCCGAGCAACACAGGAAGGCCGGGGGCCTTCGGCGAGGACTGTTTGAGGGGCAAAGCCCCGAGTTCCGCAGCCGCCCGGCCTGCCGAGTAGCGCAGGGAACCGGCGTAGCCGGCACCGACCCAGGGTCGCCTTTTAGCTGCGCTAGCAATAGCCTTTGGCTACTTTCTTTTGGCGAAGCAAAAGAAAGTACGCCCGCCAACAAGGCGGAACCCCAAACCAATTAAACGGAAAAACTCAGGCCCGCCGCCAGGTCGTTCCCTGCGGACTATCATCGAGCGCGATCCCCGCCGCCTTCAGTTCATCGCGAAGACGATCCGACTCGGCAAAATTCCTGGCCTTCTTGGCCGCCGCGCGATCCGCAATCATCTGCTCGATAGCCGCCTCGTCAAGGCCGCCCGCCGCCCCGCCCCCCTGCAGATAAGCCATCGGCTCCCGCTCGAGCAGGCCGATCACGGCGCCCAGCGCCTTGAGCAGGCCGGACAGTTCGCCGCTCTTCTGCCGATTGGCCTCGGCCGCCAGTTCGAAGAGCACCGAAATGGCGCCATGCGAGTCGAAATCCTCGTTCAGCGCGGCGGCGAAACGGGCCGCAAAATCGTTGCTCCAGTCGATGGCGACAGCCACCACCGGCACGTCACGCAAGGTGAAATACAGGCTGTCCAGGCTACGCCTGGCGTCGTCGAGATGGGCGTCCGAATAATTGAGCGGACTGCGGTAGTGCGCACGCAGGATGAAGAAGCGGACGACTTCGGCATCGAACTGCTCAAGCACCGTGCGGATGGTGAAGAAATTGCCCAGCGACTTGGACATCTTCTCGTTGTCGACGCGGACGAAACCGTTGTGCATCCAGTAATTGACGAAGGAGCACTGGTGCGCCCCTTCCGACTGGGCGATCTCGTTTTCGTGGTGCGGGAACTGCAAATCCTGGCCACCGCCGTGGATGTCGAAATGATTGCCGAGCAACTTCGAACTCATGGCCGAACATTCGATATGCCAACCCGGCCGACCTTCGCCCCACGGCGACTCCCAGGCCGGCTCACCCGGCTTGGCGTGCTTCCACAGCACGAAATCAAGCGGATCCTGCTTGGCCGAATCGACCTCGACGCGCTCGCCGGCCCGCAGATCGTCGAGCGACTTGCCGGACAGCTTGCCGTAGCCGGGAAACTTGCGCACGGCGTAATTCACGTCGCCATCGGTCGCCTGGTAAGCGAGGCCGGTCGCCTCGAGCTTGCCGATCAGATCGAGCATTTCCGGCACGTAGTCGGTCGCCCGCGGCTCGTGGTCGGGGCGCTGAACGCCCAAGGCATCGGCATCTTCGTGCATGTAGGCGATGAAACGGTTGGTCAGTTGCTGGATCGTCTCGCCGTTCTCGATGGCGCGCCTGATGATCTTGTCGTCGATGTCGGTAATGTTGCGGACGTAGGTCACGTCGTAGCCACTCGCCTTGAGCCAGCGGTAAACCATGTCGAAGACAACCATGACCCGGGCATGGCCGAGGTGGCAATAGTCATAGACCGTCATGCCACAGACATACATGCGAACCTTGTTCGGCTCGATCGGAGTAAATAGCTGCTTTTCGCGCTTGAGGGAGTTGTAGATCTTGAGCATGCGGGGAGGGAAACCGGGCTTGGCCGGCTTGCTAATCCCTATGGAATCACCGGCGTTTTTGGTAGAATCGGAAGATTGTATAACCTCGAAAAGTATAGCATAGCGATGACCTCTATTTCCCTGCTCCAGCCCCGTTTTCAGAAGCTCAAGACGTTGCGTGCAATGGCGATTGGCCTGGCCATCGGTTTCGCCATACCGGCTTTAGCCGACAACCTGCCGGAAGTCCAGCGCCTGATCAAGCAGGGCCAGTACCCGCAGGCGCTCGAGAAAATCGATGCCTACCTGAGCAGCCGCCCCAAGGATGCCCAAGGCCGCTTCCTCAAGGGTCTGATCTATACCGAGATGAACAAGCCGGCCGACGCCATCGCCGTCTTCACCAAGCTTTCCGAGGATTACCCGGAACTGCCGGAACCCTACAACAACCTGGCCGTGCTCTACGCCCAGCAAAAGCAGTATGACAAGGCCCGCACGGCGCTCGAAATGGCCATAAGGACGCATCCGTCCTACGCCATCGCCTACGAAAATCTCGGCGACGTGTACGCCAAGCTGGCCAGCCAGGCCTACGACAAGGCCCTGCAACTGGACAACGCCAATTCGACAACGCAGAACAAGCTGGCCCTGATCCGCGACCTCATCACCACCTCCAGCAAGGGCAACGTCAAGCCGCAGCCGGCGCCGGTTGCTGCCATCGCGCCGGTTGCTGCCGTTGCCGCCAAGCCGGCCGTCGCCGCTGCGCCGAGCGCCACCATCGTCACCTCGACACCGGGCGCCGCCTCTGCCTCACCGGCCAGCAAGCCGACAGCGGTTGCCACAGCGCCCGCTCCGGCCGCAGCCGTAGCGACGCCGACCCCAGCCGCTGCACCGACCGCCGCCGGCAGCGACGACGTCGTCAAGGCCATGAACGCCTGGGCCGATGCCTGGTCGCGCAAGGACATGCGCGCCTATCTGGGCGCCTACGCCAACGACTTCGACACGCCGAAGGGCATGAGCCGCAAGGCCTGGGAGCAGGAACGCGAACAGCGCATCGCCGGCAAGGGCGGCAATATCTCGGTTTCCTTCGATACGCCACAAGTCACGATCAATGGCGACAAGGCTACCGCCAAGTTCCGCCAGCACTACAAGGCAACCGGTCTGAGCAGTTCGACGACCAAGACGCTCATCTTCGTTCGGGCCGGTAGCAAGTGGCTGATCAAGGAAGAAAACGCCCGGTGAAATTAGGCCGTAAAATAGCTCTCTCCGGACTGGCGGTCGCCCTGGCCGCCGGTGCGGCAGCCCGGCTCAAAGACCAGCCGGCGACTACCCCCGTTACCATCAACGAACTGTCGGCGATTGCCCTGGCACGGACAACGCCCGACGCATCCAGTCAGGGTTCGGCCTTGCCCCTGATCGTTTCCGACTCCGGTCCGGAAGAAGCCTTGACGCGCATTCTTGCCGAAATTGAAGGCAATCGCCTGAGCAATGCGCTGCAACTGACCGAAAATCTGTTGCGTCAGCACCCGAACTACCGGCTGGCCCACCTCATCAAGGGCGATCTGCTGCTTGCCCGCAAGCAAGCAATCAACACCTTTGGTGCATTGACCGACGCCCCGGCCGACAAGGTGGCCGACCTGCGCGCCGAAGCCATCGCCCGTCTCGCCGCCTATCGCGAAAAGCCGCCGGCCGATTTCGTACCGCGCTACCTGCTGCAGATGCAGCCCGACCAGCGCTTTGCCATCGTCGTCGATACCAAGCGTTCACGTCTCTACCTGTACGAAAACGACCTCAAGAACGGCGGTCAGCCACGCTTCGTCGCCGATTATTACGTCACCCAGGGCAAGCTGGGTGCCGAAAAGCTCGTCGAAGGCGACAAGAAGACGCCGGTTGGCGTCTATCACGTCACGGCCAACCTGCCCCGCCAGAAGCTGGCCGACCTCTATGGCAGCGGCGCCTTCCCGCTCAATTACCCAAACGAATGGGACAAGCGTCAGGGCCGAGGCGGCAGCGGCATCTGGCTGCACGGCACGCCGTCCGACACCTTTGCCCGGCCGCCACGCGCCTCCGACGGTTGTGTCGTGCTGACCAACCAGGATCTCGACGTCGTCGCCAAGAATCTGCAGGTCGGCCTGACACCGGTGATCATCAGCAACTCGGTCGAATGGCTGTCGCTCGACGACTGGGCCAGGGAGCGCAGCGAACTCAACAAGTCGATCGACGCCTGGCGTACCGACTGGGAAAGCCGCGATACCGAGCGCTACCTGACGCACTATTCGAAGCGCTTCAAGGCTGGCGAGCACGATTTCGCCGAGTTTTCCGCCCAGAAAAAGCAGGTCAATGCCGGCAAGGAATGGATCAAGCTCAAGATCGACAATGTTTCTGTCTTCCGCAATCCGGGCAAGGACGAAGTGGTCGTCGTGACTTTCGACCAGGATTACCGCAGCAACAACCTCAACAACCAGATGAAAAAACGCCAGTACTGGCTGCGTGAAGGCAACCAGTGGAAAATCATTTACGAAGGAAGTGCCTGATGTTGAAAAAAATCTCCGCCCTCGCCACCGGCCTGCTCGTATCGCTCGCCGTGTGGGCCACCCCGACCGTCGAAGTGACGACCAATCTGGGTAAATTCACGCTTGAACTTTACCCGGAGAAGGCCCCGAAAACTGTCGAGTTCTTCCTCTACAACGCCAAGCACGGCTTTTACGAGGCGACCATTTTCCATCGCGTCATTGATGGCTTCATGATCCAGGGCGGCGGCTTCAGCCGAGCGATGGAAGAAAAGAAAACGCTGACCCCGGCCCTGCAGAACGAAGCGACCAATGGCCTGACCAATGATCGCGGCACCGTGGCCATGGCCCGTACGCCGGACCCGCATTCGGCTCGCGTCCAGTTCTTCATCAACCTCAAGAACAACGATTTCCTCAATCACAAGACCACCGGCGACCCGCGCGGCTGGGGCTATGCCGTCTTCGGCAAGGTGACCCAGGGCATGGATGTCATCGACAAGATCGCCAAGGTGCCGACCGGCAGCGCTGGCTATTACACCGACGTTCCGACCACCCCGGTCGTCATCCAGAACGTCAAAATCATCTCCGACAAATAAGGATCACCCATGTCCAAAATCAAGCTCACCACCAACCACGGCGACATCACGCTCGAACTGAACGTCGAGAAGGCGCCGAAGACCGTTGCCAACTTCATTTCCTACGTTGAAGCCGGCCACTACAACGGCACCATCTTCCACCGCGTCATCAAGAACTTCATGATCCAGGGCGGCGGCATGGAACCGGGCATGGGCCAGAAGCCGTGCCAGGCACCGATCGAGAACGAGGCCGAGAATGGCCTCAAGAACAAGCGCGGCACCGTCGCCATGGCCCGCACCAACGATCCGCATTCGGCTACCGCCCAGTTCTTCATCAATACCGTCGATAACGATTTCCTCGATTTCAAGTCACCGTCCGGCCAGGGCTGGGGCTACTGCGTGTTCGGCGAAGTCGTCGAAGGCCTCGATGTCGTCGACAAGATCCGCGCCGTCAAGACCGGCAACAAGGGCTTCCACCAGGACGTCCCGGCTGAGGACGTGATCATCGAGAAGGCGGAAGTCATCTGAGAGGCGGGATTGGGTATTGGTGATTGGGCAAACCAGCTTTTCACCCATGACCAATTACCCCTCACCAATCACGCCTCACCATGATCTACTTCATCTCTGATCTGCACCTGTCGCCCCGGTCACCCGGGGCGACTCGTTTGTTCCTGAGCTTTCTGGCCGGCCGCGCCCGGCAGGCCGAGGCGCTGTACATCCTCGGCGATCTTTTCGAGGTCTGGGTCGGCGACGACATCGACGATCCCTACGCCGCGCAGATCACCGCTGCCCTGCGCGCCGCCAGCGAGGCCGGGCTGAAGATCTGCTTCATGCACGGCAACCGCGATTTCGCCATCGGTGAACAATTCACCGCGGCGGCCGGCATGTCGCTGCTGCCCGACCCTTACGAACTGGTCCTGCCCGAGTGGTCCTTCGTGCTCTCGCACGGCGACGCCTTGTGCATCGACGACCACGCCTACATGGCCTATCGGGCCAAGGTGCGCGATCCGGAATGGCAGCGGAAAATGCGCGCCAAGCCACGTTTCCTGCGCAGCCTGCTCGGCCGCTACATCCGCTGGCGCAGCGCCCGGCGCAAACGCGACCACGCCTATGTTTACGCCGACCTCAACGGCCCGGCCACTGACGATTTCCTGCGCGAACACGGCTACGCCACCTTCATTCACGGCCACACGCACCGGCCGGAAATGCACGACCACATCGTCGATGGCATCCACGTCGAACGCTGGGTCCTTGCCGACTGGCACGAAGAGCGCGCCGAAGCGCTGCTCTGGGACGGCGAGCAATTGAGCCGCGAAGCCATCCTGTGAGCATTTCAATTTTGACCCAGATTTCCGGTTGACCGTGGGAACCACCTCCGCCCTCGCCATCCTGCGCGACGTCTTCGGCTATCCCGCCTTCCGCGGCGCCCAGGCCGAGATCATCGACCACATCGGCCGCGGTGGCGATGCGCTCGTCCTCATGCCGACCGGCGGCGGCAAGAGCCTGTGCTACCAGATTCCGGCCCTGCTCCGTCCCGGTTGCGCCATCGTCGTCTCGCCGCTCATCGCACTCATGCAGGATCAGGTCGATGCCCTGACCCAGCTTGGCGTCAAGGCCGCCTGCCTCAATTCGACGCTTGACTGGCGCGAGGCGCAGGCCGTCGAGCAGCAGATGTTCGCCGGCCAGATCGACCTCGTCTACATCGCCCCGGAACGCCTGCTCGTCGACCGCACGCTGGCCATGATCGACGCGCTGTACGAAGCCGGCAAGCTCGCCCTGTTCGCCATCGATGAAGCGCACTGCGTGTCGCAATGGGGCCACGATTTCCGGCCGGAATACCTGCAGCTCTCGACGCTGCACGAACGCTACCCGAACGTCCCGCGCATCGCCCTGACGGCCACGGCCGACAAGGCGACGCAGAACGAAATGCTGGCCCGCCTCGGCCTGACCTCAGCGCGCGTTTTCCTGTCCAGCTTCGACCGCCCGAACATCCGCTACACCGTCGTCGAGAAGGACAACGCCAGGAAGCAGTTGCTCGGTTTCCTCAACGGGCGCAAGGGCCAGGCCGGCATCGTCTATTGCCTGTCGCGCAAGAAAGTTGAAGAAACGGCCGAATGGCTGTCGGCCCAGGGCTACCCGGCCCTGCCCTACCACGCCGGCCTGCCCGCCCCGACGCGCGCCGCCAACCAGCGCCGCTTCCTGCGCGAGGAAGGGCTGGTCATGTGCGCCACGATTGCTTTCGGCATGGGCATCGACAAGCCGGACGTGCGTTTCGTCGCCCACCTCGACCTGCCGAAAAGCATCGAGGCCTATTATCAGGAAACCGGTCGCGCCGGCCGCGACGGCGAACCGGCCGAAGCCTGGATGGCCTACGGCATGCAGGACGTCGCGCTGCAACATGCGCGCATCGCCGAATCGGGCGCCGGAGCAGGCCAGAAGATTCTCGAATCGCAGCGCCTGACCGCCCTGCTTTCCTACTGCGAAGCGCCGCGCTGCCGGCGTCAGGTGCTGCTCAACTATTTCGCCGAGGAACGTGAGCCCTGCGGCAATTGCGACGTCTGCATCGAGCCGCCGGAACTGTGGGACGGCACGCTGGCGGCGCAAAAGGCGCTGTCGGCCATCTTCCGTACCGGCATGCGCTTCGGCGTCACGCATTTGACCGACGTGCTGCGCGGCAAGGCAACCGACAAGATCGAGCAGTGGAATCATGACAAATTGCCGACTTTCGGCGTCGGTGCCGATCTCGACGACCACGGCTGGAAGAGCGTTTTCCGCCAGCTGGCCGCGGCCGGGCTGGTCCATGTCGACATGGCCGAGCATGGCGCGCTGCAACTCACCGACGCTGCTCGCGAAGTGCTCAAGGGCCAGCGCCAGGTGCAGTTGCGCCGGCCGGCCAAACGCAAGGCCACCTCATCGTCATCTTCGCGAAGCAGCAGCACTGTCGTCCATAGCGAACTGTCGGCGGCCGACGAAGCGCTGTTCCAGATCCTGCGCGGCTGGCGCAGCAATACGGCCAAGGAGCAGGCGGTGCCGGCCTACGTCATCCTCCACGACAAGACGCTGCGCGAGCTGGCCGAAGTCCGCCCGACCAGCCATGGCATGCTGGCCGGCATCACCGGCATGGGCAGCGCCAAGATCGAACACTACGGCGCCGAACTGCTCGACCTGATCCGCAACGAGGGCTGACGTGGACAGCCGGAACGCACTGAACGCCACGCTGGCCGCCATCGTCATCACGGCGCTCGTCGTTTCCGGCATCGCCCCCTTCGATCGGGCGACGTGGATCATGGAAGTGGCGCCGGTATTGATCGCGCTGCCGCTCATGATCGCCACGCGTAAAAGCTATCCGCTGACGACCCTGCTCACCGTCCTGATCACCATCCATGCGCTGGTACTGATCGGCGGCGGCGCCTACACCTATGCCCGCGTGCCGCTCGGCTTCTGGCTGCAGGACCTGCTCGGCACGGTGCGCAACCCGTACGACAAGATCGGTCATTTGCTGCAGGGTTTCGTGCCGGCCATGGTGGCGCGGGAAATCCTGATCCGTGGCGGTTACCTCGTCGGCCGCCGGATGACCGGCTTCCTGTGCATCTGCATCGCCATGGCGATCAGCGCCAGTTATGAACTCATCGAATGGGCTGCAGCGCTGGCCATGGGCCAGGGCGCTGACGAATTTCTCGGTACCCAGGGCGATCAGTGGGACACGCAGTCCGACATGTTCATGGCACTGATCGGGTCGAGCACTGCGCTGGCCCTGCTCGCCGGCTGGCATGACCGGCAGCTCAAACCCCTGATTTCAAAATCGGGCAAAATTTCCGGTTGACCGTGGAAGTCCACGGTCAAGCACTGCCGGCAGCTACATCCCGAGCGATTTGAGAAAGGCGTCCTGCTCGCTGGTGTCGGCAGTCTGCGGCACGGCCGTGTCACGCACGGCATGGGCCTGCTCGATCAGCGCATCCGGATCGGTCTCCTCGCTCTCGAAATCGTTGAGCTTGATGAACTCGGTGCGGTCGATGGCCAGTTCCAGATAGAAGATGTTGTTGCGGCCCGTGAAGAAGGTCACGCGGCGGGCTTCCGGCTTGTCGAGATTGGTGTCCACGCTGAGCATGACCTGCTTGGTCAGGGCCAGCATCTTCGGCTGATTCTGCGTGATATGCGTCTGCAACTCGCGCGCCACCTTGCCGGTAAAGTCACCGACGATCTGGTTCATGAGCTCGCCCATGACATTCGCCACCTCATCCGAAGTGTGCGAACTGGCCAGCCCTTCCCGGTCCATGCCCATGCTCAGCATATAGCTCTCGTACAGCTCCATCGCTGCCGCCGCCGAGAAATTGGTGACCACCAGCCCGGAAAAACCACCGTCGAACAGCACGAAGCAGCCGATATCCGGCTTCAGGCAGGTCTTGGTGATGCGCTGAACCATGCCGGAATAGTGAATCTGGCTCTGGGTGGCGATGGTCAGCACCTTGGTCATCGAATTGCACAGGCTGCGCAGGATGTCTTCGGTGCCGTAAACGACGGGGCTTTCGTGGTGGCTCATGGTTGTTGATCTTCTCGGCAAATGAACGGGTGATATATAGCGCGAGGGCAAGCCGGGACTGGCATCGCACTCAACGCAAATGCTGCTCGGCCACCGCCGACAATTCGACCGAAAGCGTCGCCGTGGCGATGGCGCGGCGCATCGACTCTTTCGCTTCGGGCAGTCGTCCATCGGCCTCCTGAGCCAGCCCCAGCCCCAGCCACCAGCGGCCTTCGTTGGGGGCCAGACGGGTTGCCCGCTGGTAATGCGTCACCGCAGCGCGATTGGCACCAAGGCGGGATTTGACATGGCCCTGAAAGCCGGCATAGTCGGCGCTGGCTTCGGCATAGACCTGCGACCGGGCCAGCGTGCGGTCAGCCGCTGCAATGTCGTGCTGCTCCAGTTGCAGGCGGGCCAGCGACATCGCCCAGCCCGTCTGCGCCGGCTGGAGTTCGAGGCCTTCCTGGAGAACCGTCATCGCCTCGTCAATCTTGCGCATTTCGAGCAACTGGCGCAGCAGCATCTGACGCACCGGGACGTAGGCCGGATCCTGCTTGAGCGCCGCGCGCAGACCTTCGATCCCTTCGGCACCGCGCCCCGCAGCGAAGGCGTTTTCCGCCCGGCGGAATTCGGCATCGGCGCGATCGCGCGCCGTCGCCAGCACGAGGCTCTTCTCGATCTTGACCGGTCCGACCGGGGCTGCCGGTGCAGGCTGTAGCGCCGGGGCGCTCAGCGTTTCCGGTTTGGCTACAGCCGGCAGCGGTGCGGATACGACGGGGTCAGGTACCGCCAATATGGGCGCCGCCGGCAGGGGCAGGACCGCCAGATTCGGCGCCAGGCGCAGGTCGCTTTCCTCAACAGGCTTGTCGTCGACAACAGCCACCGCGGGTGCCGGCAGGGGCGCCGGCACAGGGACGACGACGGGGGCAGGCGGCGCCACCGGGGGCGCCTCGCTGCTCATGCCGAGCAGGGTGAACAGTTGCCCGTTGGCATGCAGCCCGGCCGCAAGCAGCACGGGCACCGCGACAAGCAGCAAGGGTTTTAGCCAGCGCCCGGCGCCGGCCGGTGCCGCCGGCAGCGAACGGATTTCGCGTTGCAGGTTTTGCCGGGCCGGATCGTCGGGGCGCTTGGCCTCGATATTGCGCAGCATGTCGTTGATCAGGCTCATTTCACCACCATCCGGCCGCAGCCGCGCCTTCGGTATCGGCCGCCGCCCGGCGAACATGACCGGGACGCACAGCATGTTTGCCCTCGCCGAAAACGGCGAGCAGGGACTTGTGAGCGAGAATATTCAGCAGCCGTGGCGTGCCGCGGCTGGCCTTGTGCAGGCAGCGCACGGCGCTCGACCCAAAGACATCCTCGCCACGGTAGCCGGCGACACGCAGGCGATGTGCCAGGTAATTGGCGATCTCTTCGCGGGCCAGCCCGCCGATCCGGTAATGGAAGGCAATGCGCTGCAACAATTGGCGAACCGACGGCTCGGCCAGCTTGCGATCAAGCTCCGGCTGGCCGAAAAGGACGATCTGCAGCAACTTGCGTTTCTCGGTTTCCAGATTCGACAGCAGGCGCAGCGACTCCAGCGTTTCGAGCGGCATGGCCTGCGCCTCGTCGATGCAGACAACGACCTGACGATCGGCCGCCGCATGGGCGAGCAGCGCCCGGTTGATGCTTTGCAACAGGTGATAGTCGTCGCTCTCGGCACTCACCGCCAGCCCCAACTCCTCGGCCAGCGCCAGTTGCAGGGTGCGCGGCGCCAGGTAGGGATTGGGCAGATAGGCCGAGACGCTGCCTTCCGGCAGGGCCTGCAACAGACGGCGGCAGAGCAGCGTCTTGCCGGTGCCGACTTCGCCGGTGATCTTGATAAAGCCTTCGCCGCTGTTCAGCGCAACGAGCAGCGTATTGAGCGCCTCCTGATGGCTGCGCGTGATGACCGTGTAGCTGGTGTCCGGCGTGATGCCGAAAGGCAGTTCGCTCAGGCCGAAATGGTCTAGATACAAGGCTGCCCGTTACCCTTCATTGCCATTCGAGATGACGCTTCTGACGCGGGTCCAGGCCCTGGACGCGCTCCTGCGCCTCGGCGGATGCATTGCGCCACGAGCTTTCGTCGCGAATGACCGTTGACCGCATCAGGATGACCAGTTCGCGCTTTCGGTTGGAAACGCTCTTCTGGCCAAACAAGGCGCCCAGGCCCGGCAGGCCGCTGATGCCCGGCAGGCCGTTGCGGGTGTTATTCTGTTCCTGGCTCATGAGGCCGCCGATGGCGACGATGCTGCCATCCTGGACGCGGACGATGCTGTCCGTTTCATTGATGCTGCTCGACGCCAGCGGCAACGTGAAATTACCAAGGCCGCCGAGGTTCACGTTCTTGATCTTTTCCTCAACGACGCTCACAGAAGGATGGACGTGCAGGATGATGTTGCCCTCGTCGTCGATCTGCGGCGTTACATCGAGCGCAATACCGGAGAAAAATGGCTGCAAGGTGATGTTCGGCGTCACAACATTGCCAGCGGCGCTGGTCGTCGTGTTGGTACTGATGCCAGTCACGAAGAAATCATCGGTACCGACCTTGAGCACGGCCTTCTGGTTGTTGGTTGTGGCGATGCGCGGACTGGACAGCACCTGCACATCCCCCTGCCCTTCGAGGAAGGAAAGCAGCGCGGCAAAATTCTGCGACTGGAAGGCCAGGCCGAAGAAGCCACGGCCCGCCGTAGTCGCACCAATAGAACCGTTGGCCCCGGGTACTGCGCTAACTACCGTGCCCACTGTAACGCCCGTGGCCGAGCCGCCCAGGGTCGCCGAACCACTCAATGCCGCACCCGGCGCCAGGGTACCGAAGGCAACCTGGCCCCCGAGCAGGCCACCAAACTTGCTCCAGTTGATCCCGGTCTGGTAGGAGTCACTCAGCGAGACTTCGATGATCTTCGCCTCAAGCATGACCTGGCGCTCAACCACCAGTTGCGTTGCCCGCAGATACTCATCCACCGAACGCAACTCGACTGGCGATGCCTTGACCAGCACGACGCCCGAGCCGGCATTGACGATGACGTTACGGCCTCCCTGCGTACCAACGATGGAATTGAGTGCCGAGCTTAGATCCTTCCAGAAATCGTAATCCGACGTCGTCTGCACGCGGGCGCTGTCGTTGGCGCGTTGCGGCTGGCCCCCTGTCGTTCCTGCCGGGACGCTCCCCGCTCCGCCCGATGCGCCGCTCGTCGTCGTGGGCGTCGTAGTCGTCGGCGAACTGCCGGTCACCCGCATGTCGCTCATGCCCTGACGGCGATTGGCCAGATAGTTGATCTTGAAAATACGCGTCTGGATGGTGTTCGGCTGCACGTAGATCCGGGTGCCCTGAATCCGGTAATCGTAGCCATAAACTTCGCGCAGGGTGTCGAGCGCCTCGCGCACCGTCGTGCTCTTGAGGTTGAGGCTGACCGTGCCCGACAACTCGGGCGGGAAAAGCATGCTGTAGGGCGTCCCGGAAACCAGCGCATTCAAGACCTGGGCCACCGGCGCATTGTTCACTGCCAGATTGAAGCGCGGCTCCGGCTTGGCTGCGGCCGGCTGATCGAGTTGCAGCGGCGGCACCATGGCCTGACCGACGACATCGCCCTGCGGCCGGCTGGCCTTGCTCGCCGCAGCCGCCCCCAGTTCCTTGTCGGCCCGCTCGAAAGCATCGCCCCGGCGCGCGTGCTGGTTGCTGCACGCGCTCAGCATCAGTGCCGACAATCCGATAATCAAAATCTTGCTCATGGCAGACCCTTCACTGGCCCGGTTTTCCCCGTTTTTCGGGGCTTGGGCGTTTCAATCATCTGTTTTTCAACGTCGGGGGTCAGGTAAAGATGCGTCACCCCATCCGCCCCCTGCAATACGGCTTCGCGCTCGTTGAGCCGAACCAGCGTCGCGCCGCCAACCCGGCCGCCCAGCGCCACGGTCTTGCCGCCAATCACGGCCACCGGCCGGCCGCCTTGCGGCATGAGCACCGACTGCAGGCGCAAACCGCCGGCTGCATCGCCAGCCGCCCGGGCGGCATCATCGACCGGCGTCAGCCAGGCGGCCGGCGGGCGGGTCGGATCGGCCGACTGGGCCATGGCCGTGCTGGTCACGGCAAACAGGGCGAGCGTCATCAGCCTCATAGGGTCAGCCATGTCTTGTCCGGACTCAGGGTATAGACGGTCAGGGTCATTTCGGAGCGCGGGAAATCGATCACGCGATAGCTCAGTTGCCCCCACAACAGGCGCTGCGGTAATTTTTCCAGTTGGGTCAGATAAGCCTGGAGCTGGCCGTAACTGCCTTCAAGGCGTATTTCCACACCATGCCGATAGAGATCGAAGGAGCGCTCGACCGGCTTGCCATCAGCGTCCTTGACCGCCTCTTTTTCGCGCAGCACGCTTTGCGGCGCCTGCGTTTTGAGGCTGATCAGACGCAAGCCGGAATGGCGTACCAGCAGCCCTTCGAGCAGGGCATTCATGTCCTCGGGGCGAACCAGTGCAGCGCCGACCTGCCGTAGCTGCTCGTCCAGTTGTTCCCTTTGCGCGACCAGTGTCGCCAGCTCGGCCTTCTTGCCGGCATCCGGGTCGACATTCAGTTCCTGCTGCAGGCTGGCCGCCTGCATCTGCATGGTGCCGAGCGTCGTGCTCTGGGTGGCGATGCCGTTCTGCATTGCCTTGCTGCGGCTCCATTGCGGGTCGACAAACAGGGCATTGCCGATCAGCAGCGGGCCGAGTACCAGCGCCAGCGCCACCAGCAAACGCTCACGCCGGGAAAGGGCAGCGTATTTGCGGTTCAGGCTGTTCCATTGCTGGGAAAGTGCGTTCATTGCGCCCTCTCCTGCCCGGCAACCAGTTCGGTGCGCAGGACAAATTCGGTATACCGCGCCGGCACCCTGGCCTTGACCGAGGAAGCCGGGTCATTGCGTTTATCGTCAGCCGGGTCGAAGCCCTTCATGTCGAGCGCCGCAAAGCGACGGCCGGCAAAGGCCGGCTCGTCATTGAGCCGGTTGATGTAGGTCGGCAGCAAAGCCGGGTCGAGCAGTCGGCCGCGAATCTCGATCTCCTTGTCGGCAAAGCCGAAACCAACCAGCCAGACACCGTCGACGGTCTGCCGGGAAAAACCCTGGAGCAGGCCGGAATAAGCGCTGCCCTGCGCAATATCGCCCTGGGCGATGACGGCCAGTACTTCCTGACGCTGCGTGAGGGCCAGCCGCGCCGTCGCGATCTGGCGATCGAGCGAAGTATCGCCCTGACGAGCCGCCAGGGATTGGCCCAGCGTCTGCACCTGCTGCTGTACAGCCGCCAGCTGGTTCCTGATTTCGGCCTCGCTGGTCTTGAGACTGGCTGCCTGGGTAAGCCCCAGCACAGCGAGGATGCTGATCAGGACGAGACCGGCCAGCGCCACGCCGGCAACCACCGGCAAGGCCAGCCAGTCGAAGCGCGGCCGCAGGGCCGGCAGCAACAGGTTGATCTGCTGGCTCACGGGAGCACCTTCGTGCTGCGCACTCCGGTATTCGCCCTGGGGCTGCCCAGCGGGCTCATGCGTCGCTCCTGAGCGCCGCGCCAATGGCCAGAATGCTCTGCGCCTGACGCTCGGCCGAGCGCAATTCAGGTAGCGCGGAAAAATCCAGCACGCTCGCGAAGTCCGCTGCCTGCAACGGCAAATAGAGGTTTTCGATGAGCGCCGCAACGGTTCCGGCGCAATCGAACTCGGAGGCGACCAGCAGGCGCGACACCGAAATGAAACCGTACTGGCGATCGAAATTGTCCAACGTGCGCTGCAACTCGAGCGCCAGACGCTCGAGCATTTGCCGGCGCCGCTCTTCGTCGGCCTTGGCCAGCGCATCGGTGTCGATTTCAATGCGCCGCGACAGAAACAGTTCGCCGCGACAGGTAATGGTCAGCAGGCCATCGCCCTGGGTCAGCGCCAGGAAGGCCAGACCACGATTTTCTTCCTCGAAGAGCACGGCGACATTGCGCACGGCCATTTCGGGAATATCGATGGCTTCGAGCGGAATCTTCTTTTCGTGAAACAGCGCCATGCGCTCGCCGACCACCGTTGCTGGCGCGACAACGGCAAAGACGCTGGCCTGACGCCCGCCTTCGGTGGGAATGTCGGCCACTGCTATGGCCGCGTCATCGACCGGGAAATCGACCACATCCTTGAGCTGCCAGCGCAAGGCCTGCACCCGCTCTTCGGCCGGCACGGCAGGCGCGTCGAGCTGCACCAGGCGGTAGTCGTTCTCGCCAAGCAGGATGGTGCAGCGGTAGCGCTTCAGCCCACGGCTCTGCGCCAGACGGGACAAGGCATCGGCTTCGTTCTTCTCGATGCGGAAGGAGTCGCAAAGCTTGATTTCAGGACGTTTGCCAGCGGCGCGAATGACATGGGCGAGGTCAATGCGATCGCCGTGCCGGACTACCGACATCCACCCCGCATCAAACTTCACCCGAATATTCGGCCACATTGTCCCGACACCTTAAGTTTTTTCAGAAGGATATCCAGTAACGCATTATTTTTCAATGGTTTTTCAACTCAATACCGTTCGCGAAAATAGATGACCGGCGAACGCGGACCACAGGAACCAAAACAGGCGCGCGCCGTGGGTGCCGAGAGGGTCAGCCAGGTATTGCCGCCGCGCACGATACTCCCCGAGATATCGACGAGGCCGACATTTCCAGCCCCCGGCGCCGACAGACGAAAACGCGAATCGCCGGCCGCGACAGGCGACAACAGCGTTGCCGTCGTCATCGCGCGCAGGGTATTGGTCAGACCCGTGTTTCCGTTGCTTGGAACGGTCAGCGCCGTACAGGTATCAGCCACATGGGGCGTCCATCCGCTCGCCGTCCATTGCTGAACTTTCACCGGGACATTGAGCGGCAGCAGTTCGCTGCCATAGGCGTTGGTCAGGGACAGGCGCCCGGCGCGAAGCGTAGCCGTACCGTTGGCCCCGGCCATCAGCGCGGTGCCGGACGCTGAATCGGCATCTTCGGCATGAACGGCAATCGCCGTGCTTGGCGTCGGAAATGCGCTGAAAACATAGGAAATCCGGCCGGCCACGTCGGTGAACGCCACCGTCCCGACCCCGGCCAAAAACTTGCTGGCGGGAATGGCGCCATTTCCCCCGGCGACGGCATCAACATACAAGCTGCCTGAGCCGCCACCGCTAGCCAGCGACAAGTTGACACTTTTTGCGAAGCCGCTGGTCGAATTGTAATTCGGTGTCGACGCCCCCTTCGCATTGAGGGCCGTCGCTGTCACCGAGAAAGGCTGGCCAGGCACGGCAGGTGGTCCCGCCTGACCGCCATAGACAAAGCCTGCGCATTGGGTTGCCACGGCCACATTGAAATGATCGGCATAAAAACGCCCGACATTGCCGCTGACCGTTGCTCCCACAACACCGCTGCCAAGGTAGTCGCCATCGCTGAGAGCGGGGGTCAGCGTGATGATTCCGACGTCGTCCCAGGTAAAGGCAGTCCCTGTGGCCGAGCCGGCGGAAAATGCACCGAAGGCCGATGGATTGGTAATCCCCGGGTTATTGGTCAGGCCAAGCCCGGCAACCAGTGCACTGCTGATAGAAACGGTTTCCGGCGCGGTCTCCTGGCCAAAGTTTGGTGTTCGGCATGCGACCGGAAGGCTAGCCAGCAGGGTATAGCTGCTCAAATTGGCCGCACAGGAGGCGTTGACCGCAGTAACCGTAGCCGAAAAATTTTCGCCAGCTCGGACGAATCGACTTCCGGCCGCCGTCGCCGCAGCCGGGTTCGCCGTAAACGGCGACGCCGTTTGCTTGATATCGGTCAGTAGCAGACTGTAGGGTTTAACGACAAACAACGATGACGAACCAGCCACAGTGGGGCTGGTCGAGGTGGCCGGGTAACGCGCCCACAGGCGAATCCTGCCGACATCCGTGTAATTGAAAGTGAACGGCACTGCCGGCAGCGGGTTGGGGCTCGTCGCGTTGAAAGTCAGCGATCTGGTCGTATAAGTGCCGGCGGAAGACGACACTGCCCCCCCGGCGTTGCCGGCAATGCCACCCGCCGAGCCTGCACCGGCTCCCGGCGCGAAAGTCAGCGTCTGCCCGCTTTGACAGCTCGTTGGATCACTGCACTCATAAGCCAGCCCGATATCCACCGCGCTTCCCGCCGGGAATACCGAGGAACAGACGCCGGTACAGGCCCCCGCCGCCGTACAGGTATTGCGGACCGCTTGCAGATAATAGGTGCCGGAACTGGTCCCGGCCACCTGATTGCTTACAAAATTTCCGGCCGAGTCGACAAAGCGGAACCCGGCTTGGGTAAAGACAAGGTTCGCGTCACAGGTCGTCCCGAAAGTGTAGTCTTCCGCCACGCAACTGGCCGCCGTGCCGGAATGCTCTGTATAGGTACCGGCCGCCACATTGATGTTGGTTGATTCGGCATAGCTGTTACTCAGGCCGAGCACGACGACCGCTTCATTACTGAAGGTATAGCTGGCCGCGCCGCTCCCCGCATTGCTTACTGCGCCGTTGCCGGTAAGCAGCGACCAATTGCCGTGGTTGGTACTCGTCGTCAGGTTGATCGTCGTCCCGGACAGCGATATCTGGTTGTGACTCGCATCGTGCGCTTCGATGGTCACGCTGGCGGTATCACAACTGACCACACTGCCCGCATGCACGATGCGGAAATGGTCGATGGATGTACAGCTCACCCGCGTCGCATTCATGTCATTCATCGCTTGCGTGGCGTTGATTTCCTTGTTGTAGAAATTGACCTCGTCGATGTAGCCGTTGGCGCTATTGCCGGTCCCGCCGGAAGGGGTAATCCCAGAGGTCCGGTTATCGCCGATGTAAACCGACGATAGTGCCGTGATGGCGCCGGCTGCCGATGTATAGCGCGTTGAAGTTGCCTCGACACCATTCAGGAAAATTTTCAGGACTGTCTGATTCGAGCCGGGATTGATGCTCCACGTGACCCCCACGTGTTGCCAGGTCGCCGCATTGAAAGACTGCGCCGTCGAGGTCAGGATTCTTACGGTTCCGGCAGAATCCGTCACGACGAACCTGAGCGTGCCGCTTGCCGTCTTCATGAGATAGAACGGCCGCGCAGCAGCCGTGGTGGCGTCGAACAGCATGGCATCGGAGCCGGAGGCATTCCATCTGACATTCGACTGGTACCAGAAGTCGATCGCACCCTGCGATGTTGGGGCAATGGGCGTTGCCACGGCACTGATCGTCGCGTTGGAGGTATTCGACGGAAAACTCCCGCCCCGGCATACCTTGCCGGTCGGGGAGCTGACTGCACTTCCTGTCCGCACGGCGTTGTAGGTGCCGGTAGCCGTGTCTATGACTTCGCCCGCCGTTCCATTCCACAAGCCTTGGTCGAAACGATACTCGGCCTGCTTGCCGGTAAATTGGGATGACGGATACCAGAGAATGGCCGTCCCGACCGTCGGGTCGATGTAGGCCTGGTTGTATGAATACTGGGTGTAGTCAGTCGAACTGACCTGCACGCCGACAGTGGCTGCCGCGCCGGTCGAACTGCCGCTGGTGTATTGGAACTTGAAGTTGCTGTTGCCGCCGGCGGTCGGCGTTTCGTACAGAATGACCTGGAAGTTGTAGCGCGTGCTCGTGTTGTAGAGCTTCACATTGACCCATGAAATGACGAAACGCCGGTTGGGTTTTGTCCCCAGCAATTCGTATTTGATCGAGGCGCCACTGGTGCTGTTTGCCGTCCCGGCCACGATGTCGGTCCAGTACGGGATGATGACCCGGGCAGGCGTGCCGCCCGGGCAACTGCCGGAGTAGGCCCCCACCGCGGGAGCCGGCAAGGTCGAGTTGCCGAAGATGCGCCACAGGCCGGAATTGTCCGTTCCGAAAGTCAGCATCCCGTTGGAGTAAATGCGCAGCGAGGTGTAGGCCACGCCAGCGAAAGTAAAGGTGAAATCATTGGCAGGCGACGTGGCGCTGGCGATATTGGCGTCAGCATAATCGTCGTCTCCATTCGGATAGCTGGAACAGGCCGAGGCATTGGTGGTGTGCCAGGCAACCGTCGTCGCCGAGGCCGACGGCGTGTCGTAACTGAAAGTGTCGGAGCGGTAGGAGTAGGTCTGCGCCCAGCCAAGCAGGCTGAAGGAGAGGAGCAGCAAGGCGGCCCACAGTTTCATCCAGCCATTCGATCCAAATCGCTTATCCATCCCCGTACTCCCTAGCAATCGAAAGGTGCCGCCGGCACAATGGCCGGATCCCGGCACTTCTCCACCGTCACCTCGACCTGACGCTCGATTCCCGGCGCCCTGACGCCGGCCGCAATCGCCTGCGAAACAATTCGGTAAAAGCGAAGCTGGCGAGTACCTTCGGTGGTATCCCAGCTCTGGCAAGTCACCGTCACCGCATGCCCCAGGATGGCCGGCGTGCCGTTGACACAGTTCGGCAGCCCGGCGCCCTGGGCATTCGGGTCGAGCTGGTACATGCCCCACTCGGCGCCGGCCCGCGCCGCCTGATAGGCCCGCGCACCGCCGATGTCGGCGGCCATGTTGACGTGTGCGGTCGACACGACGTTGGCGATCACCGCAGCCAGGACCGCCATGAGCAGCAGCAGAAAGACGCCGGTGACGATGGAAACGCCACGCTGGCGCCCTCTCGGCGAAATTCCGGATTCCGACGGTCGACCGGAAAAAACGGGCAAATTTGAAATCATGGCGTGTTCAGTACATCGACCTGATGCAGTAGCTGGACCGACTCCCCGTTGAGCGTCAGCGTCAGGCGCAGGACGACCAGCCCGTTGCGTTGCAGGATGGCCGGCACATAGTTGAAGGCGCAGGCCGCCACGTTGTCGGCCATGACCGCCGCGATGCCGCCGAGCGCAGCAGGGACCGGCGGCCAGGCGTGACCGTAGGCGAAACCCGAGCGCCGGATCAATTGCCCCGTCGCCACGCTGCATTCGTAGATCACCGGCGCGCCGACAATCTGGAAGCGGTGTTGCGGCGAGGCCAGCGGAAACTGCGTGCCGGCCGGGGCGAAGGTAATGTTGCTCAGGCCAACACCGGGCGTCACGGCCCGCCGGCTGGTGCCTTCATAAACGTCCGACCCGGGTTGCCCAAGATTGAAAACGACTAGCTGGTCCCCGGCGGGAATGGTCACTGACGGCCCGAGCACATCGAAAGTATTGTCGGTGTTGCTGCTGAAATTGAGCGTGTCGCCACCACCGGTGGCATTGAGTTCCGCCCGGTAACGGCCGGCATCGTGAATCGGCACGAATTCGAGGAAATTGCCTGACAGCCGGACACTGTTGGGCAGCGCTGCCTGCAATTCACGGGCGATCCGGCGCAGCGTGGTATCGGCCGCATCGGACAATTCGGCACGGTTGCCGGCATCGAGGTAGGCCTCGACCTGCCCGCGCCCGAACATCGCCACCATCGATACGATAATGCCGGTGATGACAATCGAAATGATCATCTCGACCAGGGTGAATCCACGGTCAACCGGAAAAAACGGCCGAAAATCAAATGCGCGGCGCATAGCGGAAACGAATGCCGGTCAGGGTAAAGTTTTCGGCGCCAGGGTTAACCGTCACCGTGACGCTGAGCGCCGCCGTATCGTCGGCCAGGCCCATGGCATTGCCGACGCGGGCGATGACGATGTTGGCCGTATAGCCGGCCATGGCATTGCTGCCGGAAGGATCGTCGATAGTGGGCATGGGGCCGGCATAGTCCGCCACGTTGTCGAAAGCCGGGTCAGAGCCAAGCGCATAGCGCGTCTCTCCGAGCGTCGGCCCCAAGACGTTCTGCGGATTGGCGCAATCGGCGTAGGACTGCGCCGTAGACGCCGCCACATCATCGGGATCGCACCAGGTGAACGGCTGGTGCAGGACTTCGTTGAGCAGGGATTCGGCAATGGCGACCAGTTGCTTGGTCAGCATCGGATCGGCGCTGGCCCGGATCGCCGGGTTCATCACCGACACCAGGCCCATCACACCGACGCTGACGATGACGATGAAGACAATCTGCTCGATCAGCGTGATGCCGCGTTGCGCGATTCGCCTAATGGACATAACCCGTTTCCGCCTCAACGGTGATCACCAGCGCGGCAGCAAGCCCGGAGACATTGATCGACGCAGCCGCAGCGGGTCGCCCGGCCGCATCAAAAATCACATCGGCCGGCAGGGCGGCAAAATTGACCCCGCCAGTTGCCGTCACCACCAGCGGCGTGTTTTCCGGCCCGACCAGTGGAATGCTGACGGCGCAATTCACGGCACCAAAGGCCGCCAGGCGAAACGTGACACTTGCCGGTGGCGAGGAAAAACTGGCGCAAACCGTCCGCCGGCTGGCGATGGCGGATTTTTGGGCGTAGCGCAAACCGGCCACGACGCGATCGCGAAAACCACGCTCGTCGAAACCGGAACTCCCGCTCCACCGGGGAAGAATATTCACGGCCAGAATGCCGATGACCATGATCGTTACCACCAGCTCGACCATCGTGAAACCACGCAAATCAGTGCGCAATGGCAAAAACCCGCCTCGCGGCGGGTTCTTGGGCTGGCTCAGCGTAGCGCAGGAGAATTTCGTATTCACGTAGTCGAAATGACCAAGCCAGCTTCTATCAATTTCCCCCTGACAAACAAGGGGATGTTTTTCATTCTCAGCCGCCGCAATTGGCAGCAATTACTGCCGCAGTATTTACCACACCAGTCGCGCCGGTATAAGTCAGGGCACAAGCTACGGGGCCACCCGTTTGCGTGATGGTGCAAATAACACCCGTACACGCTAAAGCGAAACCATCGGTCGCCTGCATTGCCGCCTGAATGCCGGCAGCAGTTGCTACCGGGATACCGGTTCCAGCCGCCACATCAACCGCCTGAACTGCCCCCGTCAGGCCCATATTGATGGTCGTTGCAGCAGGATTGCCCGTGGCAACATAGCGCGATTGCGCCAGCGCAACAGCGGAACGCAAGCCACCAGCCATGCCGTTCATTGCAGCAATACGCGCATCGGTCGCGACGTTGATGAAACGCGGCAAGGCTGTCGCGGCCAAAATACCAAGAATGACGATCACGACAATCAGTTCGATGAGCGTAAAACCTTTTTGCATCGTTTTCATAACCAACTCCTAAAATTAAAAATCAACATCCGGTCGTGGTCGGAGTGCCAACCATCGGGGCAGCATTGGCCGCCGCCTGGGTGTAGGTAAAGACACAGCCTGCCGGAGTCGTCGCACCGACAATGCCAAAAGTGGCAACTGCACCGGCATCGGCATAGGTGTAGCCTTCAACTTGCAACTGAGCAGCGGTTGGGTTGAAGATTCCGGTCAGACCAGCCATCGACAGAATGCCGGCCGTGCCGATGGCCGTTACTGTCGGGTAGGCGTTAGTCATGTTGACAACTCCGCTCTCGGTGCACACCGTACCTGCTCCTGAAACAATGTTATTAGCCGTACCGCCGCCACCGGGACAGGGAGCCGCGTCGGCAACCCCGGCCCGGGCCAGCGCCGTGGCGTGAACCAGTGCCGAAGCAGCCAAAACGCTGCCCCGCGCCGCCTGAAGTTTGGCAATACGCGCATCACGCTGCAAATTGACAAACCGGGGCAAGGCGACGGCAGCCAGAATCCCGAGAATGACGATGACAACGATCAGCTCGATCAGCGTAAAACCGAACTGGCCACGTTTGCCGGAAATGGATTCTTTGTTCATATCTGCCTTAACGACTGAGAATTTTATTACTTTAGACATATCCGCCTTCCTCCTCAAGTTTATTCTTGCTTATCTTCAAGCCGCAACAGGCCAACCCCTGCGACGACTGCTCTTGCACTATCGACACTTGCGTCACGACTGATCCGAAACCTGGCCCGGTGCCCGTCGCGGAACAGGTAAACCAACTCCCTGGCCTGGCGGTCAAAATACCAGACCGACTTGCTTGCCGGCCGACTGTCCAGTTCTCCGACATAGTTTGCCGGCCGGGCAGAAACCCAGTCGACAGGATTGGCGCTTTTCGGCAACTCCCCGCCAAAAACTTCGCGATGCGCCACCACCTCGATCAGGCCAATGCGTATCGCTGCCGCCTCGCTCTGCACCCTGGCTTCTTCCATAGCATCCTGAGCGCGCCCTAACGCGTACATCAGCACCAAGGCCAGGATGCTGATCAGAACAACGACAACCGCGAATTCATAGTAACGCCGCACGCTGCCTACTTCTTGATCGCCACCTTGCCGAGGTCCCACATCGGCAGGAAGATACCGAGCGCCAGAATCAGCACGAGCGCGCCAAGACAAACGATGAGGATCGGCTCTACCTGCTGGCCGAGCGTCTTCAATTCATATTCGACTTCGCGCTGGTACATCTGGCCGATTTCTTCGAGCATGTCGTCGAGTGCGCCGGATTCCTCGCCGACCGAGATCATCTGGAGCACGACCGGCGTGAAGAATCCCGAGGCGATGGCCGAACGGACGACACTTTCGCCGCGCTCGACGGTATCGCGCATGCCTTCGATCTTGGTGGCGATGTAGCTGTTATCGACGGTTTGCGACGAGTTGGTCAGGGCCTGCATGACCGGCACGCCGCTACGCATGCCGAGCGCGAAGCTGCGGGCGAAACGGGCCATTGCCGCCTTGCGGACGATCTTGCCGGCAATGGGAAATTTGAGGACCAGCGACTCCCACTGCATGCGCCCCGCCGTCGTGCCAACCCAGGCCCGGAAAGCGAATACGGCAGCAATGGTGCCAACGAGCATGGCCGGCCACCAGTTCACCATGAAATTGGAGAAACCGAGCAGAATTTGCGTCATCAGCGGCAATTCAGCGCCGAAACCCTGAAATACCTTGGCAAAGGCCGGGATGACGAAGATGTTCACGACGACGATGGCTGCTGCCATCGCCATCACGACAAACATGGGGTAACGCAGCGCCGACTTGACCTGCTCGCGCATGAAGCGCTCGAATTCGAGGTGATCGAACAGGCGCAGGAAGATTTCGTCGAGCAGGCCGGTCGCTTCGCCGACCCGCACCATCGAGATGTAAAAGGGGTTGAACACTTCGGGATGGCGGGCCAGCGATACCGACAGTTCGCGGCCGGCCTCCAGGCTTTCGCGCACATCGCGAATGACGTCCTTCATCGCCGGGTTGGTCGCCGACTCCTGCAGGCCGCTCAAGGCGCGCATGATCGGCACACCGGACTTCAACAAGGTATGAATCTGCCGCGAGAAGAGCAGGATATCGACGTGTTCGACCTTGGGCTTGAACAAGGCCAGGCCGCCATCGCCGGCGCTCTTTACCTTGGCCCGGGTTTCCTGGATCGAAACCGGCGTGATGCCGCGACCGAGCAGGACATCGGCCACGCCGCCCGACGTTGCGCCTTCGAGCACGCCTTCGATCAGCTTGCCGCCGCCATCCCGTCCCTTGTAGGCAAAGTTGGCCACGCCGGCTTATTCCTCGAACTGGTTGCTGATGCGCATGGCTTCGGAAACCGTTGTCCGGCCCGAAAGCACCAGACGGACGGCATCGCGCCGCAGCGTCTCACCAGCCATCTGCTGGCGGGCAACCCGCATGAATTCGCCCGGATCTTCATGGTTGATCGCTTCAACCACGCTGTCGCTCATTTCAAGAAACTCGTAGACGCCGCTCCGCCCCTGGTAACCGGTGTTGGCGCAATGGGCGCAGCCGCGACCGTGGTGGTAGGTGTGGTCATCGATGCCATTGCCGAGTTCGTAGCGCAGCCATTCATGCTCGTTCGGCGTCGGCGCACAGGCTTCGCGGCAGTTGCTGCAGATCAGCCGGACCAGGCGCTGGGCGATGACCATGTGCACCGACAGCGCGACCATGTAGCGCGGCACGCCCATGTCGAGCAGGCGGATCGGCGTCGATACGGCGTCGTTGGTGTGCAGCGTCGACAGCACGAGGTGGCCGGTCATGGCGGCGCGCATGCCGATTTCGGCCGTTTCCTGGTCGCGCATTTCGCCGATCAGCACGATGTCCGGGTCTTGCCGCAACACGGTGCGCAGCACGCGCGAGAAGGAGAGATCGATCTTTTCGTGCACCTGCACCTGATTGAGGCCGCCCAGCCGGTATTCGACCGGGTCTTCGACGGTGATGACCTTCTTTTCCGGGCTGTTCAGTTCGTTGAGTGCGGCGTAGAGTGTCGTCGTCTTGCCGGAACCGGTCGGGCCGGTAACCAGCACCATGCCACTCGGCCGTTTCAAGGCATGACGCAGGCGCTCGAGCACGCGGGGCGGCATGCCGATCTTGTCGAGTTCGAGCAGGCCGGTGTTCTGGGCGAGCAGACGCATGACCACCGATTCGCCATATTGTGTCGGCAAGGTCGAGATCCGGACGTCGACCGGATTGGCGCGCACCTTGATATTGAAGCGGCCATCCTGCGGCAGACGCTTTTCGGAAATATCGAGACCGGACATCAGTTTGAGGCGCAGGGCGACGGCCGATGAAACCTTGCCGTCGGCTTCGGTCTGGATGTGCAGCACGCCGTCGATACGAAAACGGATGCGCAGCGACTTTTCCTGCGGCTCGAAATGGATGTCGGAAGCGCGCAGACGCATGGCTTCCTCGAACACCGTTTGCAGCAGCTTGACGACCGGCGCATCCTCGGCGCCCGGGTTGAGGCCGAGCAGGTCGCCGAATTCGATCGGCATGTCGCCCAGTTCGGCGGTCAGTTCCTTGGCCAGCCCGGTAATCTGCTCGCCACGGTGATAGACGCGGTCGACCATGGCCAGCAACTGGCTTTCGGTCACGACGGCGAGGTCGATCTCGCGTTTGACCAGACGGGTGATTTCGTCATAGGCCTGCAAGTCGGTCGGATCAGCCAGACCGATCTGCAAACGGCCATCCGCCAACTGTTCGAGAACCATGGCGCGAAAACGCCGGGCCGGCGCTTCCGGTAACAGTTTGATCAGATCGGGCTTGGGCGTGAAATTCTTGAGGTCGACAAAGGGAATCCGCAACTGTCGGGCCAGCGCCTGCGAGATACCTTCCTCGGTGACGTAGCCGCTCTCGACAAAGACGCGGCCGAGCTTGCGCCCGGTGCGTTTTTGCTCGTCGAGCGCAATTTTCAGTTGTTCCTCGGTGAGCAAACCTTGCTGAATCAGCAGGTCACCGAGCCGGACTTTTTGCGGGGGGGGCATCCCGACCTCCAAAACACCTTAAGAAACTGCGTTAACAATATGAAGTTACGGCTTAAGTTTCCACAGTAGACGTTTTTTCACCCCCCGACAAGTCAGCCACGCCTTTAGTTCCTGCGTGGCTGGCGATCAGCGATGCCGGTTGCCGCTGTGATGTTGCTGCGGTCGACTCGGTTTTTGCGCCGTTTTTTGCGCCTGCGGCCGACCCGGTTGCGGCTTGCGTACGCCGCGCGGCGGCTGCACCGGCTTGGGCGGCGCGATGGCCGATGCCTCGAAGCCCGGAATGACGAGGCGCTCGAGATCGCGCTTGATCAGTCGTTCAATGTCGCGCAGGCTGCCGCGCTCGTCGTGGCTGACCAGGGAGATCGCCTTGCCTTCCATGCCGGCGCGCCCGGTACGGCCGATGCGATGGACGTAGTCTTCGGCAACATCGGGCAGCTCAAAATTGATCACGTAGGGTAGCGCATCGATATCGATGCCGCGCGCTGCGATATCGGTCGCCACCAGCGCCACCAGCTTGCCCTCCTTGAAATCGCTGAGGGCCCGGGTCCGCGCCCCCTGCGACTTGTTGCCGTGGATGGCAGCCGAACTGATGCCAGCTTTTTCCAGGGTCTTGGACAGCGCATCGGCGCCATGCTTGGTCCGGGCGAAAACCAGCACCTGATGCCAGCCGCGGGTTTCGAACAGGTGGCAGAGCAATGCCTTCTTCTGGTCGCGATTGGTTTCGATGACGCACTGGGCCACCGTTTCAGCCGCGGTATTGCGCGCGGCGACATCGACCGAGGCCGGATTGTGCAGCAGGCCGGCGGCCAGTTCGCGGATGTCCGACGAGAAGGTGGCCGAGAACATCAGGTTCTGCCGCTGTTTCGGCAGCAGGGCGATGATCTTGCGAATGTCGCGGATGAAGCCCATGTCGAGCATGCGGTCGGCTTCGTCGAGGACCAGAATCTCGATGGCCGAGAGATCGGCCGTGCGTTGCTGAATGTGATCGAGCAGGCGGCCCGGTGTCGCCACCAGGATGTCGACGCCACGGCGCAGGTTGGCGATCTGCGGATTGATGCCGACGCCGCCAAAGACGGCCAGCGAGACGACCGGCAGATGCTTGCCGTAGGTGCGCACGCTTTCCTCGACCTGGATGGCCAGTTCACGCGTCGGCACGAGGACCAGCACGCGCGGCTTCTTGGTGACGCGGGCGAGATGTCCGGCCGGGCCGCTGCACAGGCGGTGCAGGATGGGCAGCGTGAAGCCGGCCGTCTTGCCGGTACCGGTCTGGGCCGTGGCCATCAGGTCGCGGCCGGTCATGACGGCCGGAATGGCCTGCTGCTGGATGGGGGTCGGCGTGTCGTAGCCCTGGTCGGCAACGGCGCGCAGAAGTTCGGCCTTGAGGCCGAGATCGGAGAAATGCATGGAAATCCTTGGATAAAGCCTGACCGGATGGGCCAGGAAGCAACATGACAGCGAGGGTCAGGAGATACCGGAGTTCAATTTGGGGCATTTTTTCCGGTTGACCGTAGCAAACACGGTTAACCGAAAAAACACCCAGATCCGGCAGTTGCGCCCCCTCGCTGGCGGCGCGGAAAAATTCAGACGATCAGGTCAGGCTCAGGCCACGCTCAAGATCGGCCTGCAGATCCTCCACCGCTTCGAGGCCGACGGCGATGCGCAGCAGCCCTTCGCTGATGCCGGCCGCGGCCCGGGCTTCCGGGGAAATGCGGCCATGCGTGGTGGAGGCGGGATGGGTAATGGTCGTTTTGGTGTCGCCGAGATTGGCAGTAATGGACAGCAGGCGGCAATTATCAACCACCTGCCAGGCTTGTTCGCGAGCGCCCTTGACCTCGAAGGCAACGATGGCGCCGCCCGATTTCTGCTGGGTCTTGGCCAGCTCATACTGCGGATGCGAAGGCAAACCGGGATAGAAAACGCGCCCCACTTTCGGGTGCGCTTCGAGCCAGGCAGCCAGTTGCGCCGCCTTGGCTGATTGCGCTTCGACGCGCAGCTTCAGCGTTTCGAGGCCCTTGAGCAGCACCCAGGCATTGAAGGCCGACAGCGTCGGACCGGCCGTGCGCAGGTATTTGAAGACTTCTTCAGTCAGCTTCTTCGGGCCGCAGACGGCACCGCCCAGCACGCGGCCTTGCCCATCGAGGAACTTGGTCGCCGAATGGATGACCAGATCGGCCCCCATGTCGAGCGGACGCTGCAGGATGGGCGTACAGAAACAGTTGTCCACGGCGACCAGGATATTCCTGGCGTGGGCGATCCCGGCCAGCGTCCGGATATCGGCGATTTCGGTCAGCGGATTGGATGGCGTTTCGAGGAAAAACAGCTTCGTTTCGGGACGGATCGCCGCTTCCCACGCTGCCGGATCGGTATGCGAGACGAAGGTCGTCGTGATGCCGGTACGCGACAGGATGTTGTTGAATAGTTGCACCGTGGCCCCGAACAGGCTGTTCGAAGCAACGATGTGGTCACCCTGCTTGAGGTGAGCCAGCACGGCGGCCATGATCGCCGACATGCCGCTCGCCGTGGCGACGCAATCCTCGGCACCTTCCAGCGCAGCGAGGCGTTCCTCGAACATGGTGACGGTCGGGTTGGTGAAGCGGGCGTAGACATTGCCTTCTTCCTCGCCGGAAAAACGCCTGGCCGCCTGCGCCGCGCTCGGAAAGACAAAGCTGGAGGTCAGGTAGAGCGCTTCGGAATGTTCGCCGAACTGGCTGCGCTGCTGGCCAGCACGAACAGCCAGCGTCTCCGGACGGTATTCAGGAAAATCAGCCATGCTCAGTCCCGTGCGTCCTCGGCCAGTTGCAGGACGAGCTGCTGCGAGGCCTTGCCATCGCCGTCATCGTCGCTCTTCGCGCCCTTGCCGCCGCGCTTGCCCTCGACGGCGTCGAGGTAATAATCGTCGATGTCGCCGGTGATGTAGCAGCCATCGAAGCAGGAGGCGTCGAACAGGGTCAGGTCGGCGCGCAATGAGGTAATCGATTCCTTGAGCGCCTCGATATCCTGATACACCAGCGCATCGGCACCGATTTCAGCAGCAATCTCGTCACCGGTGCGGCCGGTGGCAATCAGCTCGGCCCGCGTCGGCATATCGATGCCATAAACGTTGGGGAAGCGCACCGGTGGCGCCGCCGACGCGAAATACACCTTGGTCGCACCAGCAGCGCGGGCCATGTCGACAATTTCGCGACTGGTCGTGCCACGAACGATGGAGTCATCGACCAGCAGCACGCGCTTGCCCTTGAATTCCTGGCCGACGGTATTGAGCTTCTGGCGCACCGATTTCCGGCGCATGGCCTGACCCGGCATGATGAAGGTGCGGCCAACATAGCGGTTCTTGACGAAGCCTTCGCGGAACGGAATGCCCAGCACCTGCGCCAGTTGCATGGCCGACGGGCGGCTGGAGTCCGGAATGGGAATGACGACATCGATTTCGTCGATCGGAATAAATTTCCTGACCTTCTCGGCCAGCATTTCGCCCATGGCCAGACGGGATTCGTAGACGGAAACGCCATCGATCACCGAGTCCGGACGGGCCAGATAGACGTATTCGAAAATGCACGGCGCGTACATCGGCTGCTGCGCGCACTGGCGGCTGTGGAACTGGAAGTTGAAGTCGATGAAGACCGCTTCGCCCGGCTCGATGTCGCGCACCATCTTGAAACCCAGCGTATCGAGAGCGACCGATTCGGACGACACGAGATACTCCGTGCCTTCCGGCGTTTCATTCTGGCCATAGACCAACGGCCGGATGCCGTGCGGATCGCGAAAGGCGAGCAGGCCATAGCCGGCAATCAGGACAACGACGGCGTAGGCCCCACGGCAACGGCGATGCACGCCACCGACCGCCTGGAAAATGGCATCGACGTCGAGCTCGTAGCCATGTGCCGCCGATTGCAACTCGTGAGCCAGGACATTGAGCAGGACTTCGGAATCAGAATTGGTGTTGATGTGCCGCCGGTCGAGACGGAACATTTCGCCCTTCAACTGCTCGGCGTTGGTCAGGTTACCGTTGTGGCCGAGACAGATGCCGAACGGCGAATTGACGTAGAACGGTTGCGCCTCGGCAAAGTTGTAGGCCGAACCGGCCGTCGGGTAACGGACGTGGCCGATGCCGCAATTGCCCGGCAGGGCGCGCATGTTGCGGGTGCGGAAGACGTCGCGGACCAGCCCCGGCCCCTTGTGCAGGTGAAAAGTATTGCTCTCCGCCGTGGCGATCCCCGCCGCATCCTGGCCACGATGCTGCAGCACCATCAGGCCGTCGTAAAGTAGCTGATTGACCGGCGTTGTCGCCATTACACCCAAAATCCCGCACATAGTATTTCCTGCTTAGCTAAATCGAATTCGTTTTGCCAAATCGTCCGGCAGCCAAGGCTTGACTGCCATAACGACGGTTTCCAGAGGCGCTGCCAGCGTCGCATTTCGCCACCATGGCTGCGTCGGCGCTGAAGTCATGCCACCCAGTCCAACCAGCACCATGCACACCAGCACTCCGCGCGCCAGTCCGAAGATCATGCCGAGAATACGATCCGACACGGACAGGCCCAAGGCTTTGACCATGCTGCGGACCACCATGTTCAATACCGCCATCGAAACCAGAATGCCGACAAATATCACCACACAACCGGCCAGCGTCCGCAAGGCGGGATCGCTCAAGCCGGCAAAAACCGAGTGCCCGACCGGGGCGCCGAACTCGATCGCGGCAAAAATCCCGACGCCCCAGGCGACCAGCGCGATGATCTCGCTGACCACGCCGCGCCACAGACCAAACAGCAACGAGACAGCGACGATCCCGAACACGACATAGTCAAAACCAGTCATGGCTTGGCCGCAACGACTCCGCTGACCCCGATCCGTTTCATTTTTTCCAGCGCCTTGTCGGCCGCCTCGCGACTCGCAAACGGTCCGGCCCGAACACGGGTTTTCTTGCCCTGCGGCGTATCGAGCGGCTCACTGAAGGTCTTGATGCCCTCCTCGCTGAGCTTGGCCTTCAGGCTCTTGACATTCGCCTCGTTGGAAAAGGCACCGATCAGGACCAGATATTCGCCATTTTTTGCCGCTGGCTTGGCCTCGGCCGGCTGACCGGCCAGAATCGCCGCGGCCCGCCTGGCATCGTCGGCCTTGGGCTTTTCGGCCGGTTTTTCAGGCGCTTTGACAGCCGGTTTTTCTGCTGGTTTTTCTATCGGCATCTCGGCCGGTTTGGCATCCTTGGCGACCTCGGTAACACGGGCAGTCGGTTTGACCGCCGGCTCAGACACTACGGCATCGGCGCCGACCACAGGCGGCACGGTCGGCACTTCGGCAGGCTTTGGCTCGGGTTTCACAACCTGTGCGGCAGCAAATTTCGGCGCAAACGATTTTTCGTCCTGCCCAGGAATGCGAATTTCGACATCCTGCACGGTCTGGCGCGGTTCGTGATCCATCACCATGGGCAGTACCACGGCAACCACGGACACGAAAAAAACCGCCCCGACCAGACGGCGGCGGGCGCGTTTCTTGAGGTGCAACTGGGCGTCGTTGTCGTCCATGACTATGGGTTTTTTCGTAGCGTTTCTAGCGCGCCGGCTACCGTGTAGAAAGATCCAAAGGCGAGGATTCTATCACTTTCAGTGGCCTGCCCCTTGGCGGCTTGCATGGCAGCCTGTGCCGAGGCATGGCAAGCCACCTCGCCACCAAGCCCGGTTTCGGCAATAATCCCGGCCAGCGTCTCGGCACTCGTCCCTCGTGGCCCGCTCAGTGTCGCCAGATGCCAGACATCGACCTTGCCTTTCAGGGGCGCCAGCGCACCGACGATATCCTTGTCGCTCAACATGCCGAGTACGGCAAAGGTTCGGTCGAAAAAGCCCATGCTCGACAGGTTGTCGGCGAGCACCCGGATCGCCTGTGGATTGTGGCCGACATCGAGGACGATGGCCGGCTTGCCAGGAACGACCTGGAAGCGTCCGGGCAGTTCAGTTTCGATCAGCCCGGGGCGGATGGCCTGCATGGTCACCGGCAGCTTGTCGCCCAGCGCATCGAGCGCGGCCAGCGCGACAGCCGCGTTGTAGAGCTGGGTCGGGCCACGCAGGCCGGGATAGGCCAGCGCACGCTTGATCAACTGGCCGCCGGAGCGGCACCACCAGCGCCATTGCAGGCGGTTTTCACTGGTTTCGGCACTCGGTCGCTCAAAGCCGAAATCGCGGCCAATCAGGCGCAGATCGGCGCCAATGGCGGCGGCGTGGTCAAGCAGGCTTGGCGGTGGATTCGGGTCGGCACACAAGGCCGGCTTGCCGGCGCGATAGATGCCGGCCTTCTCGAAACCGATGCTCTCCCGATCCGGCCCCAGCCAGTCGGTGTGATCAAGGGCCACGGTGGTCACGATGGAAACATCGGGCACATAGGCGTTGACCGCATCCAGCCGGCCACCGAGGCCGACTTCGAGGACGGCTGCTTCAACACCCGCTTCGGCAAAGACTTCCCAGGCGGCCAGCGTACCGAATTCGAAATAGGTCAGCGCGACCTTGCCGGCCTGTTGGCGGGCCGCTTCGACGCGAGCGAAGGCGGCGCACAAGGCGTCGTCGCTCACTGACCTGCCGTTCAGGCGCACCCGCTCGTTGTAGGCCAGCAGGTGCGGCGAGGTGTAGCAGCCGACCTTGTAGCCGGCGCGATCGATGATGTTTTCAAGATAGGCGCAGGTCGACCCCTTGCCGTTGGTGCCACCGACCACGATGACCGGGCAGTGTTGCGTCTGGCCCAGGGCATCCTTGACCAGGCGAATGCGGTCCAGGCCCAGTTCGATGCCGGCCTGACCCTTGGGGTGCAAGCCTTCGAGATGTTGTAGCCAGTCTTGGATAGTCATTAGTCGCCAGTCGGTAGTTATTAGTCGCTGGTTGCTAGCTAACAACTAACCACTAACAACTCGCTCAAGCTGCCGCCGGCAGCTTGAGCAAAAGCGCCAGGACTCGGGCCACCTGATCGCGCAGTTCGCGACGGTCGACAATCATGTCGATGGCGCCCTTTTCCATGATGAACTCGGAGCGCTGGAAGCCTTCCGGCAGTGTTTCGCGCACGGTTTGCTCGATGACGCGTGGCCCGGCAAAGCCGATCAGCGCCCTGGGCTCGGCAATGACCACGTCGCCGACAAAGGCGAAGGAGGCGGAAACGCCACCCATGGTCGGGTCGGTCAAGATGGAAATGAAGGGCAGACCGGCTTCGGACAGTTTGGTCAGCGATGCCGTCGTCTTGGCCATCTGCATCAGCGAAAACAGGCCTTCCTGCATACGGGCGCCGCCGGAAGCGGTGATGCAGATGAAGGGCATTTTGTGCTCGACGGCCGTCTGCACGCCGCGTACGAAGCGCTCGCCGAGGACGGAGCCCATCGAGCCGCCCATGAAGTCGAACTCGAAGGCCGCAGCCACGACCGGCATGGTCTTGATGGCGCCTTGCAGGACAACCAGCGAGTCGCTTTCACCGCTGGATTCGTTGGCATCCATCAGACGATCGGGATATTTCTTGGAATCCTTGAACTTGAGGCTGTCGACCGGCAAGACCTCGGCGCCGATCTCGAAACGGCCTTCGGCATCCAACAGGATATCGAGGCGCTGGCGGGCATTGAGGCGATTGTGATGGCCGCATTTCGGGCAGACCTGCAGGTTGTTTTCGAGGTCGGTCGCGTAGAGCACGGCCTCGCAGGACGGGCACTTGCTCCACAGGCCTTCGGGCAGGTTGCCGCGGCGCTGGGCGCCTTGCTCGCGCTTGATCTTGGGGGGCAGCAGTTTGGTCAGCCAGCTCATTTTTTTACCTCATCCACACCGCGACGGATGTCTGCAACCAGGGCTTTCACATTGGCGCAGGCAGTTTCCACGGTCGATTTTTCAATTTCTTCGATAATCCGGCTGCCGACGACAACGGCGTCGGCGATAGCGGCAATGCGTGCTGCGGTCGACGCGTCACGGATGCCAAAACCGACACCGACCGGCAGGCCAGTCTTTTCGCGGATCAGCGGCAGGCGCTCGGCCACCGCCTCGACGTTGAGTGCGCCGGAACCGGTGACGCCGGCCAGCGAGACGTAATAGACATAACCACTGGCGATTTCGGCCACCTGGGCGATGCGCTCGGCGTTCGAAGTCGGGGCCAGCAGGAAGATCGGATCCATGCCGTGCGCCTTCATCGCGGCGCCAAAGGCGGCGGCCTCTTCGGGCGGGTAATCGACGACGAGAACACCATCGACCCCTGACTGCGCTGCCTTCTCGGCAAATTTCTCGAGACCCATCGCCTCGATCGGATTGGCGTAACCCATCAGCACAACCGGCGTTTTGTCATCGAGCGTGCGGAAGGCACTGACCAGTTGCAGCACCTTGCGCAGCGTCATGCCCTTGGCCAGGGCGCGCTCGGAAGCGCGCTGGATGGTCGGGCCATCGGCCATCGGGTCAGAGAAGGGCACACCGAGTTCGATCACGTCGGCACCGGCTTCAACCAGCGCCTGCATGAGCGGCAAGGTCAATGCGGCATCGGGATCGCCGGCGGTGATGAAAGGAATCAGCGCCTTGCGGCCTTCGGCGTTGAGCCGGTCAAAAGCGGTCTTTATGCGCGACATCAGAAAACGATCCCGGATTTTTCGGCCACGGTGTGCATGTCCTTGTCACCCCGGCCGGAGAGATTGACCAGCAGAATCTTGTCCTTCGGCAACGTCGGCGCCAGTTTGGCGGCGTAGGCCAAGGCGTGACTGGATTCGAGCGCCGGGATGATGCCTTCAATGCGGCATAGGGTGTGGAAGGCGGCCAGCGCTTCGCTATCGTCGATGGGCTGGTATTCGGCACGGCCGATATCCTTGAGCCAGGCGTGTTCCGGGCCGACGCCCGGGTAATCCAGGCCGGCCGAAATCGAATGCGTTTCGATGATCTGGCCGTCTTCATCTTGCAGCAGATAGGTCCGGTTGCCATGCAACACGCCGGGCACGCCGGCGGTCAGCGAAGCAGAATGGCGGCCTGTTTCCATGCCGTCACCGGCGGCTTCGACACCGATCAGGCGAACGCCCTCGACATCAATGTACGGGTAGAAAATTCCCATGGCGTTGGAACCGCCACCGACACAGGCGATCACCGCATCGGGCTGACGGCCGGTCATTTCCGGCATCTGGACCAGGCATTCTTCGCCAATGATTTTCTGGAAATCGCGGACCAGCATCGGGTAGGGGTGTGGACCGGCGACCGTGCCGATGATGTAGAAGGTGTTGTGGATGTTGGTGACCCAGTCGCGCATCGCTTCGTTGAGCGCGTCCTTGAGCGTCTTCGAGCCGGATTCGACCGGCACGACGGTGGCGCCGAGCAGCTTCATGCGATAGACGTTGGCCGCCTGGCGCTTGACGTCTTCGCTGCCCATATAGACCACGCATTCCATGCCGTAGCGGGCGGCGACGGTAGCCGTGGCAACACCGTGCTGGCCGGCGCCGGTTTCGGCGATGACGCGCGGCTTGCCCATGCGTTTTGCCAGCATGGCCTGGCCGATGCAGTTGTTCACCTTGTGGGCGCCGGTGTGGTTGAGGTCTTCGCGCTTGAGGTAGATCTGGGCACCGCCGAGCATTTCGGACCAGCGCTTGGCATGGTAGATCGGCGACGGACGGCCAACGAAGTGCTTGAGCTCGTATTCGTATTCGGCCCGGAAGGCCGGATCAGCCTGCGCTACGGCGTAGGCTTCCTTCAATTCATCGAGCGCGCCAAACAGCGTCTCGGCCACGAAGACGCCACCGTAGGGACCAAAATGGCCCTTGGCGTCGGGGAAGTTATATTGACTCATCGGCTTTCCGTACAGCCGCCACGAAGGCAGCGATTTTCGAGTGATCCTTGATTCCCTTGCTCGCTTCGACGCCTGACGAGACATCGACGGCCACCGGGCGCACGCGCCGCACGGCATCGCCAACGTTGTCTGCGGTCAGGCCACCGGAAAGCACCAGAAACGAGGGGAGATTTGGCGGAATCAGTGTCCAGTCAAAGACATGGCCACCGCCGCCGTAGCCCTCGACAAAGGCATCCAGCAACAGACCCCGGGCGTCGGGAAACGAGCCGGCGAATTCTACCAGATCAAGCCCCGGCCTCACCCGTGCCGCCCGTAGATAGGGCCGGGCGAACTGACGGCAATAAGCTGCGTCCTCATCGCCATGGAGCTGCAGGACGTTGATGGGCAGGGTTTCACTGGCGGCGCGGACGACGTCCGGCGCTTCGTTCACAAAGAGGCCGACGATATCGACAAAAGGCGGAATCCGCTTGGCCAATTCGGCGGCGCGCTGTGGCGTGACATAGCGTGGGCTGGGTGGATAGAAGACGAAGCCGATCGCATCGGCACCGGCCGCGACGGCTGCGTCGACATCCTCTTCGCGGGTCAGGCCACAGATTTTGATCCGTGTTTTCATAAATCCTTCATTCCTACGGTCAACCGGAAAAAACGGTCAAAATTGAAATCGCTGCCGCCCAAGACATCATTTGAGCAGCCCATCAAGAAAATCATCGTCCGGCTCGGGTAGTCCCCAGTGCGGCTCATAGATCGGGCCACGAAAATACAGGCCATCGGGCGAAAAAGTCGGCGCCGCGAGGGTCCGGTCCTGCATCTGCAGCAGTTCGTCGATCCAGCCAGGCGACTGCGCGCCCTTGCCGATATAGACCAGGGTGCCAACGAGATTGCGCACCATGTGATGCAGGAAGGCGCTGGCTTCAAAATCGAAGACGAACAGGCTGCCGCATTGCCGGACATCGGCCCGCGCCAACGTCTTGATCGGCGACTTGGCCTGGCACCCGGCGGCACGAAATGCCGAAAAATCATGTTCACCAAGCAGTCGACCGCAGGCATCCTGCATCGCCACCAGCTCAAGCGCACCATGAAACCAGCCAACCCGCCCCGCCCACAAGCCGGGCCTCTGCGGCCGGTTGAGCAACAGGTAACGGTAACGCCGGCCACGGGCACTGAAGCGCGCATGAAACTCGTCGTCCACCTCATTCGCCCAGCGCACGGCAACGCCGGCCGGCAAATTCGAATTGACGCCGCGCACCCAGGCCGTCAGCGGGCGGTCGACCGAAGTCTCGAAATGCACGACCTGATGGCTCGCATGTACCCCGGCATCGGTCCGCCCGGCGCACATCACACCCACCGGCATCCCGGCGATTTCGCGCAGCGCCGACTCCAGTGCATCCTGCACCGTGCCGCCGCCGGCCTGGCTTTGCCAGCCATGAAAGGCAGTGCCGCAATATTCGACGCCCAAGGCAATTCTCACAACCATGCCGCTCCCATCAAGCCAAGGCCGGACAGCGCCACCAGCAAGCTGTCGCGCAGATGCCAAGGCGCCAAACTCAGATGCAGGGATTCCTGCCCGGCCAGCACCGACGGCTGGGCCACCAACATCTGCTTCCAGGCGCCTTTTTCCAGCGGCTCCTGGAGGTTCTCAAGCACCAGCGACAGACGCACGACGACCCGCTCGCTATCAAAGCCAAGCGCTCGAACCGGCTGCAACAGCCCCCACGATCCGGCGATCATTCCTTCGTGACCAAGACGCAGGAACAGCCAGGCCAGGCAGGCCAGCATCGTCACCAGGCGGGCTGCCTGCAGATTCGCTTCGGCCATGCCTTCAAAGGTTGGTGCCCAGGCCAGGTCATGCAACGCCTCACCCGGCGTGTTGTAGGCGAGAATCAACCAGAGGGTCAGCAGCAGCCAGCGAGCCCGCCGGACGTAAGCCCACCAGCGGCCAATCAAGGCCGGTGTCAGCAGCAAGAGCCCAGCCACGAGCAGGAGCAGACCGGCATAGCCGACGAACTGCACGCCGACAACCGCGGCCAGCCAGATGATCAATGCGCAAGAAGGATGCAAAAACGGGCTCCCAAAATGCACACGGCCCCTTGCGGGGCCATGTGCCGATCACAAGCCTGAATTCTACCCGCCTATGCGGCCGAGTATCGTGCGAGCCTGTTCAACCAGATCAACCGAACCCTCGCCCACCACTTCCTGCAGCAGTTCGCGAGCGCCTTCGAGATCGCCCATTTCTTCATAGGCCTTGGCCAGGTCGAGTTTGGTATTGACCTCTTCCCAATGTTCGTTGTGCACCGGCGCCTCATCCGAAACAGCCGCGTCAGCCGACGGTGCATCAAGCGGCGCCATTTCAGCCGGCTCGGCACTTACTTCAGGCGGCGCTGCTTCCGGCGGCGTGGAGAGATCAAGATTGATCGAACCGATATCAAACTCCTGCGTCCCCATGGGCTGGCCCAGGAACATAGAGTCAGTCAGCTTGACATCGAACTCGAGCGAGTCGCTATCAACAATACCTGCGTTGACCACGGTGTCAGCCAACTTGGCATTGTCATCATCACCGCCAAAATCAAGGATATTGGAATCGATCAGGGTATCTGTGCCCGCCATCTGATTGACCACGGTCCGGGACATCGCTGCATCTGCATCGTGACCAAACTCGACAACCTGCGGCTCGTCATGATGCGGAACCTCGGCGCGCAGCTCTTCGGGCAACTCTTCTCCACCAACCCAGGTGCCCAGGCCAACATCTAGATCTTCGGCCATCTCGGCAACAGCCGCCGGCATGACCAGGGTGCCGTCCGGAGAAAAGTCAGGCGTCGACGCAGCCGGCTCTTCTTCAATCAGCGCTTGCTCAGCAACGTTGAAATCGAGATCCAGACCGGTGTCGCTCGACTCTTCCGGCGGGGTTGCTTCCACGACAGCAGCAGGTGCCAGCTCGCTACCCAGATCGAAATCGAGCGCATCCGAATCATTCACCGAAGCCATGGTATCGGCATACGGCTCAGCCTCAGTATCCGCGGCCATTTGACTCTTGATTTCGGGGGCAATCGTTTCCGCGCCAAGATCAAAGTCAAGGGTCATTGCATCCGGCCCGAGGTCCAGCGTCTCGGCAGCGACCTCATTTTCGGCCTGCGGCTCCGGCTCTTTCGGGAGAACCAGGGTGTCAAGCTCGAAGTCGCCCGAAAGATCGAGTGCTACAGGGACAGCCTCTGCGTCAGGCTCCAGCGCTGATTCGGGGAAAGTCGCCGGCGACTCCGGTATCGTCGTGGGTACGTCGACAGGAATATCAACAGTCGCGTCGGCCATCGGCGCTTCCGGCTCAGCCGGCACTTCCGGTACAGACTGGGCATGCGAGGCTGAATACAGCGGATTATTCGGATCAAGTCCCAGGCCAAGCAGCGCTACTTTTGCCCAATCCGGGCCAACGCCAGCCGTCTGGGCGTACAACTCGCCAGCCAGCGTTTCAAACTGCTTGACGCTGTGACGGTTGGCGTAGATTTCCAGCAACTTGGCATGAATGGCCGTACGCTGAGGATCCTTCTGCAATGCCTCGAGCAGGATTTCCTCAGCCTGGGTATCGCGACCATAGGCCATGTACACATCAGCCTCGGCAACCGGATCGACCTCATCGGTATCAATGGTGCCCGGACCAGTCTGGCTGAATTCACCCGTCTGTGGCGGGGTATTGCCCGTATCAATGCTCTGGCCACCGGTCATGCGGAATACGGAATTGGGACCAAGGCTGGACGGCATCGGCAGCGCCGTCGTTTCAACAGACGCGCTCCGGGTACGCCGACGGTTGTACAGGAGAAAACCGGCCAGCAGGGCAAGAACTCCGCCGCCGCCAACGAGCGGAAGCGGGTCTTCGAGCAAGGAGTCGACGAAGCCCGGCTCGGGCGCCGGCACGGGAGCCGCCACCTTCGGCGCCTCCGGCTTCGGGGCTTCGACAGGTTTTGGTGGTTCGACCGGCTTTGCTGGCTCAACTGGCTTGACCGCCTCGGGTGCCTTCGGCGGCTCGACAGGCTTGGGAGCATCCACAACCTTCGGCTCGACCGGTTTCACCGCCTCGACGGGCTTCGGCGGGTCAGCGGGCTTCACCGCTTCAACCGCCTTGGGCTCTTCCTTCTTGGCGGGCGGTTGCTGCAGTTCAGCCAGCTTCTGGTTCTTCATCTCCAGAAGCTTTTGCAACTCATTGACGTTCTTTTCCAGCGTTTGCAGGCGATCCTGCGCTTCCTTGAGCGCCTTGTCCTTGGCCAACTGATCGGCCGTCTCGGCTGCCTTGCCGGCAGCAACACCCTTGGCTGCCGGGTCGGTGCGCGCTACCTTGACCTGATCTTTCGACTGCTCGGCCGGCACCGCTTTCTCTTCTACCTTGGCCGTGATCTTTCCGGCGCTGCTCTGGGTCGCAGCGGCATCCGCTGCCGGCGTCCTGGCCGTGGATGCTGCCAGCTTTTGCCGATAGTCATTCCAGTCACGCGCCTGGGCGACATAGACTTTCCTTGCTTCGGCCGGCGAAACCGACTCGACCGCCGACTGTTCAGGAAAATTCAGAATGGCGCCCGCTTTAAGGCGATTGACATTCTGGGCAACGAAGGCATCCGGATTGCGCTGGAACAAGCCGATCAGCATCTGTTCGAGGGAAACCCCCTCGTACTTGTTTTCGGCAGCGATCTTGCGCAGCGTTTCGCCCTGCTTCACAACATGCGACCCGGTGCTCTCCGGCTTTGGCTTGGGCTCGGGCTCGGCCGCAAGCTTGGGAGCTGGAGCCGGACGGGGTGCAGGTGCAGCCTTGACGGGTGCCGACCTTGACTCACCAGCGTAACCACCACCGCGCACCGTCTCCACGATCCGCGCCTCGGCGACCGGGCGCGACGACTGGGAGGCCATCATTTCCGGTGGATCAAGCAGGAAGGTATATTCGCGGACCAGACGTCCAGCCGGCCAGTTCAGCTCAACCAGAAAGTCCAGGAAGGGTTCGTTGATCGGCTTGACCGAACTGACCTTGACCACCGACTGCCCATTGGGGCGCTTCTCGACAGTAAATCGGAGGTCCAGCAAAACAGAGGCGAAATCGACGCCAGCCTGCTTGAAGACATCCGGAGGCGCGAGACGAGCGGTCATTCCGCCCAGTTCGTCCTTTGTCGCACCGATATCGAGCTCGGCCCGCAAGGGCTGCCCAATACCCGACAACACCGTGAGTTTGCCCAGCCCGGCAGCCTCTGCAATCCACGGGGAAATTGAAAGACAAGAAGCGACAGCAAGCGCGGCAGCGCGTTTCTTGAACCTGGTATGTACAGTTCCGTTCACGGCGAAACCCTGAGCGTCAAATTTGGGACTTTCAAATTAACATCATGTACTTAGCAATGCAAGCTGAATTAGTTTCTCAAACCTGCTCTTTTTGCATATCCCCAACAAATAAAAACCGGGATCGAAGCCCCGGCTTTTTGGCGAAAGGATGATGCCGATCAGGCGTCGAGCAAAATACGCAGCATGCGACGCAGCGGCTCGGCAGCGCCCCACAGCAACTGGTCGCCGCAGGTGAAGGCGGCCAGATATTCCGGGCCCATGGCCATCTTGTGCAGACGGCCAACCGGAACGGTCAGCGTACCGGTCACCGCCGCCGGAGTCAGTTCACGCTCGGAGATCTCGCGATCATTCGGCACGACCTTGGCCCACGGATTGGCCTTGACCAGCATGTCACTGATTTCGTCGAGCGGCACGTCCTTCTTGAGCTTGATGGTCAGGGCCTGGCTATGGCAACGCATGGCGCCGATGCGGACGCACAGACCATCGATCGGGATGGAACCGGCCGAACGGAATGCCGGCTTGCCGAGGATCTTGTTGCATTCGGCGCCGCCCTTCCACTCCTCCTTCGACTGGCCGTTCTCGTAGGGCACGTCGATCCACGGGATCAATGAACCAGCCAGCGGCGTGTTGCGGAAGTTCTTCTTCGGGAAGGCATCGGAGCGGATGGTCTCGGCAACCTTGCGGTCGATGTCGAGAATGGCTGAAGCCGGATCGGCCAGCAGGTCGGCAACCGACGAGTGGATGGCGCCCATCTGGGAAATCAGCTCGCGCATGTTCTGCGCACCGGCACCGGAGGCGGCCTGATAGGTCATGGACGTCGCCCATTCGATCAGGTCGTTCTGGAACAGGCCGCCGAGGCCCATGAGCATCAGGGAAACCGTGCAGTTGCCACCGATCCAGTTTTTGCCGCCCTTGGCCAGCGCGTCCTTGATGACATGCATGTTGACCGGGTCGAGGATGATCACGGCGTCGTCAGCCATGCGCAGCGACGATGCCGCATCGATCCAGTGACCATCCCAGCCGGTGGCGCGCAGCTTGGCGAAGACTTCCTTGGTGTAGTCGCCACCCTGGCAGGTGATGATGATTTCACAGGCCTTCAGGGCATCAATATTGGATGCATCCTGCAGCGGCAACGAGGCTTCCTTGCCGCCGAACACCGGGGCCTTGCCACCAGCCGCCGAAGTTGAGAAATACACCGGATCGATATGGGCGAAATCACCCTCTTCCACCATGCGCTGCATGAGGACCGAACCGACCATACCGCGCCAACCAACCAGACCAACCTTTTTCATGTCATTTCCTTTATAGCAAGTTGCTCAGGATCTTGTTAGTTGCCCAGGATCGAGGGGTTAGCGCTGTTAGCAAGACCACTCGATCCTAATAACTCGATCCTAATAACTCGATCCTATCAAAGAGCTGCCAGCACGGCGTCGCCCATTTCCTTCGTACCGACCTTGTTGGTGCCGCGCTCGTAGATGTCGCCGGTCCGATAGCCCTGTGCCAAGACTTTTTTGACCGCATTTTCGATGCGCAGTGCCTGTTCTTCGAGAGCAAAAGTGTAACGCAGCATCATCGCAGCCGACAGAATAGTTGCCAGCGGATTGGCGACGCCTTTGCCGGCAATGTCCGGGGCAGAACCGTGCGACGGCTCGTAGAGACCCTTGTTCCTGTCATCGAGCGAAGCCGACGGCAGCATGCCGATCGAGCCGGTCAGCATCGATGCCTCGTCGGACAGGATGTCGCCGAACATGTTGCCGGTGACCATCACGTCAAACTGCTTGGGTGCCTTGACCAGTTGCATGGCGGCGTTGTCGACCAGCATGTGGCTCAGTTCAACATCCGGGTAATCATGTGCAATCTCGATCATTACGTCGCGCCAGAGTTGGGTACATTCGAGCACGTTCATCTTGTCGACCGAACACAGGCGTT
>JAUYEI010000023.1 GCA_030691385.1 Azonexus sp. | reverse complement strand
AGCGACAAAGCCGGACGCCCGACCAGACGTGCCAGCGGCTGCGTAGCGCTGTCACCCAATGGGTGAATAGCATCGAAGGCACAAAGGCCTGTATTCATGCGACTGTTCGGGGATGGGTAAGCGGTCAACTGAGGTTTCAAGGATCATTGCCTACTTCATGTACTCGGCAATCACCGGGTCGCCGCGCAACTTCTCCGGTCGACCCCAGATTTGCACCGATTCCACGTAACTGTCTTCCCTGGCCGGATGCGGTAGCAGCACCTGATACTCGGCAAAGATGCGCCCGTCGGGAAAAAAGGTGGCCGTGCCGTAGCGCAGCTTGCCGCGCCAGGTAGCGATCACGCTGACTTCCTGCGAGTAGGGATCGGCCTCCTCGGCGAAGCTCGCTTCCGCCCACACCGGCTCGTCGCCGATAGTCAGGCCGAGTTTTTCCACCTGGCCGCGCAAGGCGGCGCAGACGACGTCGCCCAGCGCGGGATCGGGGTGCAGCGCCATGCTCAGGCCGGCGCGTAGGTGTAACAGTCCTTCGGACAAACCCGTCCGCAGGAGCCACAACCGATGCAGTCGGCCGGATTGGCCAGCGACATGACCATCATGTTGTCGTCTTCGTCATCATCATCGTCATCCAGCTCGCGCTCGACGAGATCGAGCACATTGCGCGGGCAGACCTTGTAGCAGCGGCCGCAGCCGATGCACTTGGCCTGATCGAGGCTGGTGGCGAATTGCGGCGTCCATTCGGTGCCGCCTTTGGTGAGTCCGGTGATCATGCTGGTTGTCCTTTCTGCGCTGCGGCGAGTCGGGCACTGGCATCGGCCCACGCCTGGCAGGCATCGTAGGTGGATTGGGAAAGCGCTGGAATTTCATGAAAGCCCGCCGGCAGGCGGTCTTCCACGAGGTCGTGCATCTGCGAAGCCCACTCGGAAGCGATCCGTTTGAGCTTCTTGACTTCCTTGTCGAGGGCGGCCAGTTCTTCGTCAGTCATGTTGCCCCCTGCCCTTACAGCCCGGCGACGTTCGGATACTGACCGATACGTTCCAGGGCGATACCGAGCATCTTGTCGGCGTCATCCTTCATCTTGGACAGGCTCGAAAAGCCGAAGCGATGCACGTCACGCAGGGTCTTTTCAACGGCAACCAGCTTGCCGACGGTGATGATGGCCCGGCCGAAACCTTCGTGGGTCAGGTGCACGAGCGGCACGGCGAGCAGCTTGCATTCCTTTTCGATGAGCACGGCGATGGCGTTGTAGAACGCCTTGACGCGCGAGATGGTCTCGTCGTCCGGATCACCGATCATCGGGATGTTGGCCTTGCGTTCCTTGGTCAGGATGTAGGGATCGAGGATTTTTTTGACCGTCCAGCCGGCGTAGGTGCCGTAGGTATCGAGGGCGCGCATCTGGCGGGCCATCTCCTTGACGAAATCGGTTTCGAAGATGGGATCGACGGCAATGGCTTCAGTCATGGTCATACTCCTTGGGAAATGGGTTGGATTGGTTGGAAACCGGAATGAGTTGTGGCGCCGGCATCAGGCCGGGCACCAGGCCGATGGCGATGCGGGCCACAGCCAGCGCGCCGAGAAAGCCGGCAATGGCGCCCAGTGCCGTGGCCCCGTCGCTACCATCGAGCAGGGAACCGAGCCAGGCGCCGAAAATCATGGCAAAGGCCGGGAAGAGATAGCCGAGCAGGGCCGAGAAAGTCAGGCGGCTGGCCGGTAGCGCAATCATCACCATGTCGCCGGCCTTGATGTCGCCGGAAACCGGCAGGGTCAGCAAGGTGGCCGGACGGCCGCTGGCCATCTTGCCGATGCCGCAACTGCTGCCCTGCCCGCAGGACGAGCAGCCGGCCGTTTCCATGGCGACGATGGCCTTGCCCGCCTCGACGCGCTGGACGATGCCGCGGTGTTCGATCATGTTGGCGCTCATCCTTCCCACCCTTCTTCTTCCATGGAAGCGAAGCGATTCTCTTCCTTGGCCTTGGCCTGGGCGGCGATGGCGCGGTCGATCCAGGCCACACCGCCCTCGCTCATCGCTTTCGAAATTTGCCCCAAAAGCTCGTCGACCGTGTCGACCTCATCGACACGGATCGGCTGGATGCCCTTGGCCAGCAGCTTCTTGATGGCCGAAGCGCCAATCGCCATGACATAGACCCCGGCGCAGCCTTCAAGGAAATCGACCTTGGCGCCGAGCTTGTCCTCGTTGCCATCCATCGCCTCTTCGGCAAACTCGGCAACGCCAACCAGCGTCGCCTTGTCGGGTGTCACTTCGTAGATCACGAAGCCCTCGGCCGAACCGAAGTGCTGATTGACCCGCGTCCGGTCAGTGGAAGCAAAAGCGACCTTGATCATGGCGTCCGGCTCCTGCCTAATGGACCAGACTAGCTGTAGCCGACGAGATGACATGTTGTTTGCCGGCGCCATCGCGGTCGTCGGCCCAGTAGATTGATCGATAGGGTGCGAGTTCATGGTGTTGTCCCAGCATAAGGTTGGCGAGATCGAACAGGGCCTGCCGCGTACCGCGGTAGCCCACCCAGGTGCGGGCGTAGCCGCCCACGTGGTCGTATTGCGGAAAGCCGGCCCGGAGCAGCGGCAAGCCCAGCCGCGAAGCGGTATCGGCAGCGTGGGAATTGGCGACGATCAGTTGTGCGCCGCCCAGCACTGCCTCTTTTTCCATATCCTCCAGATCACCGACGATGACCTTGGCGATGGGCAGTCCAGCCAGGCTTTCATGCTTGTGCGTGGCCACGGCGCTGACAATCTCGGCCCCCATGCTGGTCAGGAAACGCACCTGCATGCCGACCAGATCGGGATCGCCGGCCAGCGCAACACGGGCGAAACCGATCATGAAATGGCTGTCGACCATGGCGTCCTGCAACTGGGCGCGGTGGCGTTCGATCTTTTCGGGCACCGGCTTGCCGGAAATCTCGGCCAGCGCCTGGGTGAAGGCATCGCAATCGTCCAGGCCCATCAGGCCGGCAAAACGGTAGTCGGGAACGCCAGTGCGCGTTTTCAGGATGTCCGCCGCCTTGTGCAGCGAGGGGCCGACGACCAAGGTTGCGGTCGACTCGCCCATGATCTCGATTTCCGAGCGCGGCGTACCGCCGATGGTCAGGGATGAAGTCTCGGCTTCAGTCAGATGGCCATCAAGCGAATCGCCGATGTCCGGCACGACAATGGGGCGCAGGCCAAAGGCTTCGACCCATTCCTTGATCGCCTCGATATCGCCCGGCGTCAGCATGGCCGAGGCCAGCACATTGACCTGCTTGGGCCGCTTGCCAGCATAGGCGCTTTCCGGCACCAATGTTTCGATCAGCGACTCGATGGCCAGCGCGTAGCCGCTTTCCAGACAGCCGACGTAATCCGGCGTATTGACCGGGACCACGGCGACATGGGCAAATTCGGGGTGAGCCCGGCGGAAATCGCCGAGGCAGCGGCGAATATCGGTGCCCTGCGTTTCCGAGAGACCGGTGGTGACCAGCCCGATGATGTCCGGCTTGCTCTTGTCGGACAGCGTGCGCAGCGCCTCAATGATGTTCTCGTCAGCGCCCATGATGCTCGACACCTGATCCATCGCCGTCGTCTGCAAGGGAATCGGCTCGCGGAAGTGGCGCACGAAGAAGACCTTGCCGAAAGCCGTGCAGCCCTGCGAGCCATGCATCAGCGGCAGGCTGCGGTTAAGGCCGAGGAAAGCCAGCGAGGCGCCGATGGTCTGGCTGACCTTGAGCGGATTGACCGCCAGAGCCTTCTTGGAGTGGATGATTTCAGCCATGACGACATTGCCCGAATGGAGTTACCACATTCACAGCAAGGAACGCGCCAATCGAAAACAACCGTAAAAACAACTAGATAATGAAAATACGTGATGTCACAAACCAGACAATCGTCCACTGGAAGCTGATGCGCCAATCAAACCCTACCGAAACGGCAAAGATCTGACTGATTCGCCGCGGCCTTCCAGAACCCGCGGGCGTCGCTTCCAGCGACCATGGAAATAAAGGCTGATCCCACGGTCAACCCGGAAAATCAGCCAAAATCGAAATCTACCGCAGCAGCCGATTCAGCGCCCGCCACGGCCAGCGACGCGCCGCCTTATTGCGCCATGCGCTGGTGTCCGGAATTCCCCGAGCGCGCTGCCATTTGCGCCGACGTAGCCTGGCTGCGGCGATCCGGGAAGGCAATGACCTGGGAGGCAGCCCGCCGCTCGAAAGCAGGGAAAAACGTTACCCCGCGAACAAGGTTGATGAAGGCGCCTGGATTCACGCTGGACACCGACTCTGCGACCAGGCGGTTAATTTCTGTGGCACTTTCCACGACTACTTTTCGGTAGTCACTGACCAAATGGCTATAGCGCTGGGCTTTGTGCTGGCACAACGCAGCCCATTCGGCAAAGAGCGTGGGGCCGCTCGCCATGTTCGCCAGGGCAGATTTGTAGTAAAGGGCATTTTCTGAAATGGTGGCATGCAGCGCTTCGACTTGCTTGATTTGCAGCCGTTGCTGCGCGTCAACCAGTGCTGAGCCGATCTGCAGCGAAATGGCGATTGCTGCCTCCGGGCTGCTTTTTCCGGATTGCTGCCAGGTAGTTGGTTGAGTGGTACGGGGCATATCGGATACCTCCTGGAATTCATGGGCCAGGAACTGAGCGAAAAACCATGGCTGTCTCGGCTTCGCCCAGGTGATGAATGCGCTTAAGCTGAAAGCGAGCTAACCGGAGGCAAGCCCCGGCTTTTTCTTCCAACTGTGCCGCCAGCTTCAGGCAGCATTCCGTTTTTGGGCGGTGCGCGAACCTGAATGCGTCTGCATCAATACGGATGCGGTAGCGATACGACGGTCGGGGAAGGAAATTATCGCCGCGCTCACTCGCCGCTCATGGGAAGCTCCCCTGTTCCGGCTGTCAGCGCTCTTGAAGGTGCCGGCGATCTCCGAGATCGATTCCGAAACCAGGCGGTTCATGTCCGCTGCACTTTGCGACATGATGTCAATGCAGGCATAGGCAAATTCGTTATAGCGCTGCGCCTTGTGCTTGCACAGGGCGGACCACTGGGCGAGCAGTCCGGAACTGTCCGCCATTTTCTCCAGGACCGATTTGCAGTACAGGGAGTTTTCCGAAGTAGCCGCGAGCGTCGCTTCGATTTGCTTGATTTGCAGACGCTTTCGCGATTCCGCCATCGTCATGGCCATCTGCAAGGGGATAGTGATGCCAAAATCCGGGCTGGCCTTTCCGGTTTGCTGCCGGTCGCTGTGTTGGGTAGTACGTGACATATTGGATACCTCCTAGATTTTCCAGACCAATAATCGAGCGAAAAACCCTGCCACCAACCTGCGCGCCTCGGCTCTCAGTGAAATCTCAAAACGCCTTCACCCTACAGCGGGCAAATTCACGCTGCATATAAATAAACAAAGGGGTTTTCGCTGCCAAGCAGCGTTCTTCAACGCTGTCAGTCGTTGACCGCAGCAATCGACACCGGGTTCCCTGCCTCGCTTTCGCCAGGCTCAGATCAGTGGGGCGTGGCCTTGTCCTGAAATTGTCGCAGCGCCGAGGCGGCCATTTCCGGCACTCTAGGCCGCCAGAACGATGCCAGGCCCACTCTGTTTCGCCCATGGTGCCGGCTTGCGCACGGCGGCCCACACCGGACTTTCCATCGACAGCGCCAACTGGCGGGCCAGTTCGCTCATGCCGGCGTAGCCGGCGTAGCCGAATTCGCGTTCCTGATTGATGTCGAGGAAGGGAATCCGTGCCTTGAGCGCCGTGTAGAGATTGCGCCCGCCGGCGATCAGGATGTCGGCCTTGTACTCGTGGTAGGTCGATAACAGCGCCTTCGGGCTGCCATCGTCGATCATCTTGGTGTCCTCGCCCATCAACTCGCGGATGCGCGCCTTGTCTTCTTCGGTCGATTTCTTGGTGCCCGTGGCGACCACCTTCATGCCCAGATCCTGCAGGGCCGAGACGATGGACCACGATTTGACGCCGCCGGTGTAAAGCAGCACGCGCTTGTCCTTGAGGCGGGCGCGCCAGGGTTCGAGCGCGGCGTGGGCCTTGGCTTCTTCGCGGGCGATGACGGCTTCGGTGCGGGCGCTCAGATCCGGATCACCGATCAGTTTGGCGAAATCGCGCAGGGCATTGGAGACATCCTGCACGCCGTAGAAACTGCCCTCAAAAAACGGTTGACCGTAGGTGTCCTGCATCTTGCGCGCCACGTTGAGCAGCGCCTTGGCGCAGACCACCATATTGACCTGGGCGCGGTGCATGGTCTGCACTTCATGGAAGCGCGAATCGCCGGACAGCGTGCACAGAATGCGCAGGCCGAGTTCGTCGAAGAGCGGCGCGACATGCCAGAACTCGCCGGCAATGTTGTATTCGCCGATCAGATTGACGTCGTAAGTCGGCAGGCCATCGGCGCGCGGCACGACCGGCGCCGGTTCGGCGGTGCCGATGACGTGCTTGAACATCGCTTCGCCGGCCAGCCGGTTGCCGAGGTTCTTGGTGCCGTAGAAGCCGGCGGCATCGACCGGGACGACCGGCGTACCCCAACGTTCGGTGGCATCGCGGCAGACCGCCCCGACATCGTCGCCGATCAGCGCGGTGACGCAGGTGTTGTAGATGAAGACCGCTTTCGGCGAATAGCTGTCGATGGCCTGCTTGATGGCATGAAACAGCCGCTTCTCGCCACGGCCCATGACCACGTCGGTTTCCGACAGGTCGGTGGTCATGCCGATCTTGTAGAGTGTGACGCCGGAAGAGCGCGTGCCGCGGTTGTCCCAGGAGGAGCCGGCACAGGCGATCGGGCCATGCACGATGTGGGCAACGTCAGCAATCGGCAGCAGCGCAATCTGCGCGCCGTCGAAGGAACAGCCGCCGGCCGTGGCGCCAGGCTTGGGCTTGGCGCAGCCGGACTTTTCCTTGGTGTTATGGGTGCAGGCCGGCTCGTCGAGCAGTGCCTGGATTTCGCTGGCTTTCATGCTGTTCTCCAGAGGTCTGTATAGCAATTAGCAAGACGGGTGCCACCTTCAGTCCATTGATTTATATGGATTTAAAAGCGGGAAAATTGTCGCCTTTGCGACAAGGCGCGTATCTATCGACAAAAACACGACGGCTTTGGCGATGCCGCTACCGAAATTTACCAACAGGCTCTACAGTTAATGAGAGGTGAAGCAAATCCGCCGATTGAACCTTGAAACCTCAGTTGGAGGCGGCTGATGGTGCGCCTGGGCGGGATGGCCGGCGCCAAGCGACGCCGCAGCAGGCTCATGCCTGCAAGGAGAAGGGACCAAGCCGGAGGCCCGAGCAGACGTGCCAGCAGCCGCGTCGCGCTGTCAGCCAACGGGTGAATGGCATCGAAGGCAGGGGAGCCCGTATTCACGCGGTAGACCAGACAGGGATAAGCGGTCAACTGAGGTTTCAAGGTTGAATGATTCAAAACCAGGCAAAAGGAGATTCAAATGCGTTCCGTACTACTTCCGGTCGACGGCTCGAAACATGCCTTCGCCGCTGCGCTCTACCTGATCGAGTTTGCCAAGTTGCATGGTTCGCTCGAGGTGCATGTCGTCAATGTTGAACCGGCACCGGTCGCCTGGCAAACCCACGGCATGGAAGAAGAGGCGATCCAGGGCCACCTGACGGCCCGGGCGCACATTGCGCTGAAGCCTGTCCTCAACGCCTTGAACGAGGCGGGCATTACCCACAAGACCTACGTCCGGCAGGGTGACATTGCCGAAATCGTCGTCGCGCTGGCCGACGAACTGGGCTGCGACAGCATCGTCATGGGCACCCGCGGCCTGGGCGGGCTGGCGGCGCTGGCTTTGGGTTCGGTGACGCGCAAGGTGCTTCATCTGGCAACGAAACCGGTTATCTGCGTCAAGGCCGAGAACGACTGATGAGCTTTCCCCGACCGTTACCGGCCGGGGCAAGCATTTCGCGTCAGCTTAGAGGGCGAGTTCGTCGCGTAGCTTGACCAACAGCTTGGGGCCGACGCCCTTGACCTTGGCCAGATCGTCGAACGACGCATAGGGACGGCCGGCGATGATGGCTTTGGTCACGGCGGCGCTCAGGCCTTTGACGGCGAGCAATTCAGCCTCGCTGGCGGCATTGACGGCAACGCCCTTGGCGACCGGAGCCTTGGCTGCCTTGGCGGCAGCCTTGCTCTCCTCGGTCACCGGCTTCGGCTCAGCTTTGGCCTTTGGCGCTTTTTCCTTCGCAACTTTTTCCTTGGCAGCAGCCTTCGGCTTGGCCTTGGACTTGGCCGGCGCTTCGAGCGAGAGATTGCAGTAGTCACGCGTCACGTAACCGGCCGGACCCCATTCACGCAGCATCAGGGTCAGCACGCCCGGGCCTTCAGGGGCTGCGGCCGGCACGACAAAATTGCAGTCGGTCAGCGCATTGCCACCGCCCAGCACGCCGAGAATCATGCTGGCGACCGGGATACCCTGCCAGCTACCGCCAGCATAGGGTTCGTCGAGGGCCCACACTTCGAGGGCCAGGGTGCCGCTCAGGTTGTCTTCGGCACGCGGGTTTTCGATGGCGTCGACCTTGAGCGTCGCCATGCCGTCGGCCAGAGCGCAGGTCACATTGCCGGCCAGCTTGGGCTGGACGAAGCTCTCGGCGACCGGATACACGGCCAGATCGGCGACGCTCGGCAAGCCGTTTTCGCCCCAGAAAACCAGGGCCAGCGCCATGTCCTGCTCATCCGTACCGGCCGGTGGCATGGCGGCAACGGTGGCGGTCAGGCTCTGATAGCCGGCGGCCGGATAAACGGCCAACTCGGCAACCTTGACGCCAGCCAGCTGGCCGGCCGGGAAAGCCGAGGCGCTGCTCCACAATTGCAGCGCCCAGTGCGAGGCGGCGCCCAGCGCGGCGTCGGCAAAGTTCAGTTCGGCATTGATCTGGACGGAATCGCCGTCAAAACAGTAGCCATGCGTTGCGCCAATGCTGGCCAGGGCGTTTCCGGAAATGTCTTGTGTCATGAATTGATACCTGTTCGGTCTATCGTGGAGGCGCATTATATGGCCAAATTTTCGTTTTTTATCATGTAGTTAGTATTGTTTTCAAGGCACTGGAATGGTGCGCAAAAACAAGCTGTTTTTGTCGCAAAGCCGACATGAAAAAAGGCGACAGAAGCCGCCTTTTTTCATTTTTGGTCATTTTTTACGGTTGACCGTAGCAATCCCGGATGACCACGGGATTACTGCGCCGGGGCCGGAATCGCGGCTGGCGCTTCGACGACGACCGACTCGGCCACTTTCTTGTGGCCTTCGTCAGGATGCCAGCCAAGCACCAGCATGATCACGGCGAAGCCGGCGACGTAGCCGACCGGCACATGCCAGCCGTGCTTGATCCACTGCACGGCCGAACGGGCTTCCGGGTACATGTTGGACAGCGCGACGCCGGCCGAGGAACCGAACCACAGCATCGAACCGCCAAAACCGACGGCGTAGGCCAGCACGCCCCAGTCGTAGCCGCCCTGGCGCAAGGCCAGCGCGGTGAGCGGGATGTTGTCGAAGACGGCCGAGATGAAGCCGAGCGCCAGCGCCGAGACCCAGGTGGCCGGCGGCAGTTGTTCGACCGGCATCATCGAGGCGCAGAGCACCAGCGAGAGCAGGAAGACCGAACCCTTGATGGTTTCCGGCATCAGCTCCCAGTCGTGACGACGCACCGGGATGGTCAGGATGATCGCCACCCAGACGGCGACGCCGATGAACGGGAAGTGGTCGGCCAGTTCGGTGAATTTGATGTTGACCGTGACATTGGTACCGACGGCGAAGACGAGCATGAGCGCGACGATGAAAATGCGCCCCCAGTCGACGTGCGTGTGATGGTGGGCGTTCTTGATGATCGGCGAATAGGCGTGCTGCTGCTTGGCGGCGAAGTAGGCGACGATGACCAGCGCGACGACGGCGGCGACGTAGGCATCGAGCACGACCAGCGGGCTGATGCCGTCGATCCACATCATGGTGGTTGTCGTATCGCCGACTACGGAGCCCGAGCCGCCGGCGTTGGAGCAGGCGACGATGGCGGCCAGGTAGCCGATGTGGACGCGTGCCTTGAACAACTGGTGCGCCATGGCGCCGCCGATCAACGCTGCGGCGATATTGTCGAGGAAGCTGGAGAGCACGAAAACCATGACCAGCATCAGGAAGCCGCCCTTCCAGTCATCCGGCAGGAACTTGGGCAGGATGACCGGCACATGGCTCTTTTCGAAATGGCGGGCGAGCAGCGCGAAGCCGGTGAGTAGACAGAACAGGTTGGTCAGCACGACCCATTCGTGGCCGAGGTGGCCGGCAAAACCAAGCACGCCCGCGCCGGTCTTGAAGCCGGTGAACATGATCTTGTACAGGGTGATGGTCGCCAGCCCGGTCAGCGCGACGTAGAGCGTGTAGTGGTGAAACAGCGCGACGCCGAGCAGGGTCAGCCCGAAGAGGATGAAATCAATGGGGATACCGCCGACGCCGGGCAGGGCATCGGCGGCAAAAACGGAAGCGGGTAGCAACAGGAGTGCGGGTAATAAACGGTGCATGGCTGTTCTCGTGGATGTTGAAATTCTGGTTATTGGCGCTGCAAGGCAACCCGAAAAAAACGTCCTTCAGGCTGCACCCCGACCGGCAAACGACGACATTGTCGACCGCCATGGTCGGGTTTTCAAGTTCGGACTTTCCCGTAGGGTGTCAATCGTCGGCCATGTCCTTGCGCGGCACGGTTTCCGGATCGGCGATGATGCCCCGGTAGATTTCGACCCGATCGCCCGGCTTGAGGGCGGCATCGAGTTTGACCAGCCGGCCGAAGACGCCGACTTTCTGCGCCGTCAGGTCGATATGCGGAAACTGCTTGAGTATGCCCGAACGCTCGATACCCTCGGCCACGGTCGATTCGTCGGGAACCTCGATATTCAGCCAGATTTGCTGGCCCGGTTCGGAATAGGCAACACCGATCTGCATTGTTTTTCTCCTCAGGCCGCAGCCAGTTCGGCTTTTTGTGCCGCACGTTCTTCGAGTCGCCGCTCCATCACCCGTTTGCCGGCCAGCAGAAAGCCAAGAATGGCGAAGCCGCCTGGCGGCAGGATCATGAGCAGCGCGCCGCCGTAACCGGGCAGCTTCATTTCAAGAAAGGCGAAGGATGGGCCGAGCAGGTTGGAGGCTTGGGCGAACAGCGTGCCCGAGCCGAGAAACTCGCGGATCAGGCCGATGAAGGTCAGCGCCCCGGTGAAACCCAGGCCCATGGCCAGGCCATCGACTGCCGAGGCGGCGACGCCGTTCTTGACGGCATAAGCCTCGGCCCGGCCGAGAATGGCGCAATTGACCACGATCAGCGCGATGAACAGGCCAAGTACCTTGTACAACTCGTGCAGCCAGGCATTCATCGCCATGTCGACCACGGTCACCAGCGTCGCGATGAGCACGACGAAAACCGGGATGCGCACCTGCGAACTGACGGTGTGGCGGATCATCGACACGAGAATATTGGAGACGACGAGCACCGCCGTCGTCGCCAGCCCCATGCCGAGGCCGTTGGTGCCGCTCGTCGTCACCGCCATGGTCGGACACATGGCCAGCAACTGGGCGAAAACGACATTGTTTTCCCACAGGCCATCTTTCATCAACTTGCCGTAAGACTCGCTCATCATCCGCTCCTAGCCTGTGATTTCCGCTTTGTGGGCGGCGAAGAATTCCAGCCCGCCCTTGACCGCCTTGACCACGGCACGCGGCGTGATGGTCGCCCCGGCAAACTGGTCGAAGACCCCGCTATCCTTCTTGACGCCCCATTTTTCCGGGCTCGGATCGCCCAGCGACTTGCCGTCGAAATCCTTGATCCACTTGTCCTTCTTGACCTCGATCTTGTCGCCCAGGCCGGGCGTTTCGACGTGCTTGAGGACGCGCACGCCGAGCGTCTTGCCGTCGGTATCGACCGCCATGAGCACCTGGATGTCGCCGGCGTAGCCGCGCTCGGCGACCTTGAACAGGGCGGCCTTGACCACCCCGCCCTGCCGGGCGCGGTAGATGGTTACCGTTTTTTCGCCTTTTTTCAGGTCGACCGTGTCAGTCAGGAAATCGTTGTCGGCCATGCCCTGCGGCAACACTTCCGACAGCGAGTCACGCAAATCCTTGGCCTCGGCGGCGGCGATGGCGCCGCCCGTCGCGCTGGAAGCAAGGGCCAGCGCCCCGCTGGCGAGCAAGGCGAAAATGCCAAGCAGGATGGGCTGGTAGGCGATCTTTTCGCGGATGGCTTCGAGATTCATGTCAGGCCTCCTTCCCTTCCGGAATATCGAGCGGCTTGCCCTTGCGGTCGCGGCCAAGGATGCGCGGCTTGATGAAACGGTCGATGACCGGCGTCAGCGCGTTCATGAGCAGCACCGCGAAGGCCATTCCCTCCGGGTAACCGCCGTAAGTCCGGATCACCCAGGTCAGGAAACCGATGCCGAGACCGAAGACGATCTGCCCGCTCGTCGTGTTTGGCGAGGTCACGTAATCGGTCGCGATGAAGAAGGCGCCGAGCATCGCCGCCCCCGACAGCAGGTGGGCCGAGACGCTCAGGTAATGCGCCGGATCGACGCTGTGGCCGATGGCGGCCGGAATCGCCAGCCCGGCCAGCACGGCAGCCGGCGTATGCCAGCTGATGATGCCGACGCCGACCAGATAAAGTCCGCCAGCCAGGATGAGCAGCGACGCCGACTCGCCCAGGCTACCGGAACGGGCGCCGATCCACGACAGCACCGGCGCATGCTCGCCGGCCAGCGAATGGAACAGGTCGATGCCACGCGACAGCTCGGTCTTGGTATGGCCGAGCAGCGAAGCGCTGGCCATCGCATCCGGCTGCGGCAGGCTGGTCAGGAAGATGCGCAGGCCGTCGATGAAGTCCGGCGCCGCCAGCGAAGTCAGCGGCAGTGGTGAGACCCACATGGTCAGCGGCACGGGGAAGGAAACGAGCAGCGCGACGCGGGCGACCATGGCCGGATTGAAGACGTTCTGCCCGACCCCGCCGAAAACCTGCTTGCCGATCACGATGGCGATGAAACCGCCGACCACGGCGACCCACCACGGCGCCCAGGGCGGCAAGGTCATCGCCAGCAGCCAGCCGGTGAGCAGCGCCGAACCGTCGAACAGGGTGCGCTTGATGCGCGTGACGCCCATCATCTTGAGCGACAGGGCTTCGAAACCGAGGCAAGAGAGGATGGTCAGCAGCCACAGGAAGAAGGACGGCCAGCCGAACAGCCAGAAGCCGTAGAGCGTCGCCGGCACCAGCGCCATCTGGACGCGGAACATGGTGCGGGTGACCGAATTGCCGCCATGGGCATGGGGGGAGGCGACCGGCTGGGCGGTCAATGCGGCCGTGTTCATACGGGGGCTCCTTCTGGGTGCTTTTCAAGCACCGGGGTTCCGGTGGAATGGCATGGGGTTCGACCCATTTGGCGGGGGGTTCCGCCCTTGAGGGGCGTCTCACTTTCTTTTGCTTCGCCAAAAGAAAGTAAGCAAAGAAAAGGCGACCCTGGGTCGGTGCCGGCTGCGCCGGTTCCCTGCGCTACTCGGTTCTGGCGGGGGCTGCGGAACTCGGGCTTCGCCCTCAGACAGTCCTCGCCCTTTATCCGCCAGCCCCTGCGTTGCTCGGCACCTCTCAAGGGGCCCGGTAAACCGTCGCGCGCTTGGGCAGTGGCGCCGTCATTCCCGCGTAGGCGGGAATCCAGCAGGGGTATGGGCTCCCGCGTCGCCCGCCGCGAAGCGGAGTCCCGGGTGTGTCGAGGCCGCGGGAGTGACGGGGATTGGGAGGGTGCGACTAAATAACAGATTTCATTTTTGGCCGTTTTTTCCGGTTGACCGTAGGAATCGGATTTTTTGGCACTCTGGTCGAGCCCGGACGCCTTTGGGGCCCCCATGAGAGGCGCTGAGCAACGCAGGCGGGCCGGGGGCAGTCGGCGAGGACTGTCTGAGGGCGTAGCCCGAGTTCCGCAGCCGCCCGGCCTGCCGAGTAGCGCAAGGTACCCGAAGGGCGCCGACCCTGGGGTCGCCTTTTCTTTGCTTACTTTCTTTTGGCGAAGCAAAAGAAAGTAAGACGCCCTCAAGGCGGAACCCCAAGCCAAACTCATACCGCCCCCTGCCCCGCAGAAATAGCTGCCGAAGCTGCTGCAGCTTCAGCCGCCGCCTTGGCCTTCGCCGCCGCTTCCCGCTCGGCCTTGCGCTTGGCATTGGCCTCAGCCTTCTCCCGCGCCTCGCGCTCCAAACGTTCCTGCCGCTGCAAAGCGAGCTTCTTCGTCGCATCCCCCCGCAGCTTGGCGCGGTCCTGCGAGGCCAGTTCGCCCTTGGCATGGACAAAGTACTGAACCAGCGGAATCTTCGACGGACAGACATAGGCGCAGCAGCCGCAGGCGATGCAGTCTTTCAACCCGAGATCGATGGCTTCGCCGTAAGCCTCGTTACGAATGCGCGAACTCATTTCGAGCGGCAGCAGGCCCATCGGGCAGGCCTTGACGCACGAACCGCAGCGGATGCAAGGGTTCGGCTCCTGCTCGGCGACCTCGACCGTATCGAAAGCCAGGATACCGCTGGTGCCCTTGACCACCGGCACGCGCCAGTGCGGAATCTGCATGCCCATCATCGGGCCGCCCATGACCCGGCGGGCCAGGCCGAGGCCTTCGCCCTTGAGGCCGCCGGCGAAGGCGATGACCTCTTCGGCCAGCGTACCGACGCGCACCTCGATATTGCCCGGTTGGCTGGCGCAGTTGCCATTGATCGTGACCAGTCGCGAAATCAGCGGTTTGCCTTCGCGCACCGCCGTACGCAGGGCGAGCGCCGTGCCGACGTTATGAACGATGACGCCGATGTCGGCCGGACGACCGTCGGCCGGCACTTCGATGCCGGTCAGGACTTGAATGAGCTGTTTCTCCGAACCCATCGGGTAACGGGCCGGCACCGGGCGAATCTGCACGGTGTCGAAGCCGGCTGCCGCGGCCTGCATGGCGGCGATGGCTTCCGGCGTGTTGTCTTCGATGCCGACCAGCGCCACCTTGGCGCCAGTGGCGTGGAGCATGATACGGATGCCGTCGACGATGCCGGCGGCGGCGTCGCGCATGAGACGGTCGTCACAGGACAGGTAGGGCTCGCACTCGCCGCCGTTCATGACCAGCGTCGTGACCTTGGCCTTCGAAGCGCCGATCAGCTTGACGGCCGACGGGAAGGCGGCGCCGCCCAGACCGACGACGCCGGCCGCGGCAACCCGCTTGCCGATTTCGGCCGGGTCGAGGGCAAACGGATCGGCGCAGCCGTGCAGTGCTATCCACTCGTCGGCGCCATCGGCGTCGAGAATGATCGCCGGCAGCGTCAGGCCGGAGGGATGCGGTGCGGTGATTTCGGTGACGGCAGCGACCGTGCCGGAAGTCGGCGCGTGGATCGGGGCCGACACCATGCCCTGCGCCTCGGCGATCAGCTCACCCTTCTTGACTTTCTGGCCGACCAGCACGACCGGCCGGGCCGGCCCGCCAAGGTGCTGCTGCAGCGGCAGGTAGAGCCTGGCCGGCACCGGCATGACACGCACCGGCTGATCGGCAGCCGGCCGCTTGTGGTCATCCGGATGCACACCCCAGTCATCGCCGAGGAAGTGCTTGAAGAGGTTCATGAATCCCATGTCTTGTCTCACGCGGCGAGGGGTTTGGGCATCACCCAGTGTTGCAGGGTGACCGGCACCGGCTTCATGACCAGCGCCTCGGTCGGGCATTTTTCGATACAGCTCGAACAGCCGGTGCAGGCTTCGCGGAAGACGTTATGCACCTGTTTGGCGGCGCCGATGATGGCGTCGGTCGGGCAAACCTTGCTGCAGCGGCAACAGCCGATGCACAACTCTTCGGAAACGACGGCGATTTTCGGACCGTCGTCGGACATCGCCGAGAGATCGACGGTCAAGCCCAGCTTGGCAGCGATGGCCGTGGCCAGCGACTTGCCGCCCGGCGGGCAGCAAGTTGGCGCCGCGCTGCCGTCGGCGATGGCTGTCGCCGCGCCGGAACAGCCGGGAAAACCGCACTGCCCGCAGTTCGAGCCGGGCATCATGGCAATCAGTTCCTCGACAACCGGATTGCCTTCCACCTTGAGCAGCTTGTTGGCAATGCCGAGGATGATGCCGAGCGCGGCACCGAGGATGGTCAGACTGAGGATGGCGGCGATCATTTGGGCATTCCTCCTTAAACGTTAAGACCAGAAAAGCCCATGAAGGCCAGGGCCAGCAGGCTGATGGTGACGAACGAAATCGGCGCGCCGGCGAAGGCGCCGGGCACGCGGGCCAGGGCGATGCGTTCGCGCAGCCCGGCAAAAATCAGCAGCACGATGGTGAAGCCGAGCGCCGAACCGAAGCCGTAGAGCAGGCTCTTGAACAGGCTGAACTTCTGCTCGACGTTGAGCAGCGCGACGCCGAGCACGGCGCAGTTGGTGGTGATCAGCGGCAGGTAGATGCCGAGCGACTGGTAAAGCCCGGGGCTCGCCTTCTTGATGAACATTTCGGTAAATTGCACCACCGCCGCGATGACCAGGATGAAGGTCAGGATGCGCAGGTAGCCGAGGCCGAAGGGTTGCAGCATCCAGTTGTCGAGCATCCACGAAGCGCCGGCGGCCAGGGTGATGACGAAGGTCGTCGCCAGCCCCATGCCGAGGGCGCTATCCACGCTCTTCGAGACGCCCATCACCGGGCAGAGTCCAAGGAACTTGATGAGCACCACGTTGTTGACCAGCGCGGTGGAAAGCAGCAGTAGGAGAAATTCGCTCATGGTGGTGTGGTTCCTGTTTTTTCACCGACCTCACTGCATAAGCCATGCCAATCCTTGCGCACCGCACAAAACCCCACGCTGATGCGCCATTCGCAGCTATTGCACCAACGCGGTGCACTTGCTCAAGGAAAAAATGTCGCAAAGGCGACAGCAATTCGTCGCATTTCCCCCGAAACCCGCGCCGCGAGCCCTCATCGGCCCTGAATTCAAAGTGCGGCACGGATTCTGCTAATCAATCAAAAATGATTTATTGAGGAGCCTTTCGATGTCGGCCACACCGCTTGCCCAAGCCCGCGCCAATACGGCGCAGGAAACCGCACTGCCACCGGAAGCCTATCGCCAGGCGGTCGACCAGGCCGATCTGGCGATTTCAATTACCGACGCCAGGGCCAACATCCTGTTTGCCAACGAAGCCTTCACCCGCGTCACCGGCTACAGCAAGGACGAGATCGTCGGCAAGAACGAATCGACGCTGTCCAATCACACCACCCCGCCCGAGATATACAAGTCGATGTGGGCCGACCTCTCGGCGCAGAAGCCGTGGGCCGGCAAGCTGCTCAACAAGCGCAAGGATGGCGGGCTGTATCTGGCCGAACTGAGCATTTCCCCGGTGCTCGACGCCGATGGCAAGACCACCCATTTTGTCGGCATGCACCGCGACATCACCGAGATGCACCGCCTCGAACGCCTGGTTCGCAACCAGAAGCACCTCATCGAATCGGTCGTCGATGCCGCCCCGATGGCTTTCGCCCTGCTCGACCCGAGCGGCCGCGTCGTGCTCGACAACCAGGAATACAAGAAAATGGTCAGCGACCTGCGCCTCAAGGAGCCGGCCCACACCATTCTCGACAGCCTGCTGCCGGCCTGGCGTGAAACCCTGGCTGCCCGCCCGCAGGAATGCCTGGTGACCCAGCGCGAAGCGCGTATCGACCGCGCCGCCGGCCGCCCGCGCTGGCTGTCGGTCACCTCGTCGATCATCGACATGCACAGCGACTGCGCCGACAGCTATTTCTGCGCCGATGGCCAGCCCGGCCTGCTCGTCGTCATCTCCGACATCACCAGCCTGCGCGACGAGCAGGAGCGCGCCCGCGCTTCGGCGCTGCAAGCGGTATTGGCCGAGGAAGAGCGCACGGCGGCGATCCGCGAAGGCCTGTCGGCGGCGATCTTCCGCCTTGAAGAGCCGATGAACGTCATGACCTCGGCCATCTCGGTGCTCCAGCGCCGCGACCCGGCCAGTGCCGCGATGTTGCAGCAAGCGCTGAGCGGCAGCCGCGAGCATCTCGAAACGCTGCGCCAGGTCATCCCGCAAAGCCCGCATGAAATCGTCGTCAGCGTGAACATGAATGAAATCCTCCGCGACGTGCTTGAAGTCAGCACGCCGCGCCTGCTCTCGGCCGGCATCACCGTCGACTGGCAACCAGCCTCGACCCTGCCGCCCATGCTCGGTCGCCCACTGCAGTTGCGCATGCTGTTCAAGGCGCTGGTCGACAACGCCATCGAGGCGATGAACATCAAGGGCTGGAAGCGGCGCGAGTTGTCGCTGATCAGCGCGTTGAGCAACGAATGCATCGTCGTTTCCGTCATCGACAGCGGCCCCGGCATTCCGCACGAATGGCGGCACAAGGCTTTCGAGCCCTTCTTCACGGCCAAGGGCGGCAGCGGCAAGCACATCGGCACCGGCCTGTCGCGCGCCCAGCAGGTGGTCGCCGACCATGGCGGCATCATCGATCTCGATGACAGCCCGAGCGGCGGTTTGGCGGCGATCGTCGAATTCCGCGTCGATGGCGACCCCATCTAAGAAGAACAACAACGAGAACAGCATGCACGAACACATCATTCACTCCCTCTCCGACGAATGCCCGCCGCCCGGCGGTTTCTGCCGAACGCACGAGCTCAACATCCAGTTGCTGGCAGCGCTCTACGCCGTCAGCCGGGTGCTCAGCCGTTCGCTCGATTTCAACGAAACCCTGCGCGATGTCCTGCGCGTCCTGCACGACGAGGCCGGCCTGACGCGCGGCCTGATCAGCGTGCTCGACCCGGAGAGCGGCAAGCTCAACATCCACACCATTTACAGCCCGGAAGGCCCGATCCTCGACGACGCCCAGTACGGCCCGGGCGAAGGCATCATTGGCCTGGTGCTCGAAAAGCCGCGCACCATCAAGCTCGTGCGCGTTGCCGACGAAGCCCGCTTCCTGAACCGCGCCCAGGTCTATTCGCCGGAACTGCCCTTCATCGCCGTGCCGATCAAGGTCGGCGGCGATCTCAAGGGCGTTCTCGCCGTCCAGCCCGAAGCACCGGAAGACGGCCTGCTCGAGGAGCGCGCCCAGTTTGTCGAGATGGTTTCCAACCTGATCGGCCAGAGCCTGAGCCTGTCGATGGCCGTCGCTCAGGAAAAGTCCTCGCTGCTCGAAGAGCGCGACCTGCTGCGGCGCACCGTCCGCCACCAGTTCGGCTTCGACAGCATGGTCGGCCGCTCGGCCGTCATGCGCCGGGTGTTCGACCAGGCGCGCATGGTTGCCAAATGGAACACGACCGTCCTGATCCGCGGCGAAACCGGCACCGGCAAGGAACTGATCGCCAATGCCATCCACTACAACTCGCCGCGCGCCCGCAACGCGCTGGTCAAGCTCAACTGCGCGGCGCTGCCGGAAAACCTGCTCGAATCCGAACTCTTCGGCCACGAACGCGGCGCCTTCACGGGTGCCGTCGAAGCGCGCAAGGGCCGTTTCGAACAGGCCCACGGCGGCACGCTTTTCCTCGACGAAATCGGCGAAGTGTCGGCCGCCTTTCAGGCCAAGATGCTGCGCATCCTGCAGGAAGGCGAGTTCGAGCGCGTCGGCGGCAGCAAGACGATCAAGGTCGACGTCCGCATCATCGCGGCGACGCACCGCGATCTGGAGACCGCCGTCGAAATGGGCGACTTCCGCGAAGACTTGTTCTATCGCCTCAACGTCATGCCGCTCTTCCTGCCGCCGCTGCGCGAACGGATCGAGGACATTCCCGAAATCGCCCGTCACCTGCTGACCAAGATCGGCAACGACCAGAAACGCAAGCTCAAGCTGACCGACATGGCCAACCGCCGGCTGGCCAATCACGAGTGGCCGGGCAACGTCCGCGAACTCGAAAACTGCCTCGAACGCGCCGCGGTGCTGTCCGACGACGGCAACATCGACGTCGATCTGATCCGCTTCCCCAGCGTCCGCGAGCGGACCAGCCCGCGCCCGGTCCGCTCCGCTGCCAGCGCCCCGTCGGAGAACTTCCATCGTCCTGCGGTCAACCCGAATGCCGGGGGAAATCCGGAAATCGACATCGATGATCCGAACCTGTCGGAAAAGGAACGCGTCATCGCCGCGCTGGAACAGGCGGGCTGGGTGCAGGCCAAGGCGGCGCGCATTCTGGGCATGACGCCACGGCAGATTGCCTATCGGATTCAGACGCTGAATATTGAGGTCAAGCAGTTCTGATCGGGGGTTCTGCTTAATTGGCTTGGGGTTCCGCTTTGCTGGCGGGCGTACTTTCTTCTTGCTTCGCCAAGAAGAAAGTAGCCAAAGAAGAAGGCGACCCCGAGGGCGGCGCCGGCTACGCCGGTCCCTTGCGCTACTCGGAACGCCGGGCGGCTGCGGAACTCGGGCTTCGCCCTCAAACAGTCCTCGCCGAAGGCCCCCGGCCTTCCTGCGTTGCTCAGCGCCTTCCACGGGGGCCCCAAAGGCGTCCGGGTTCGACGGGTGTAGCGCAAAAAACGGACTCCCACGGTCAACCGGAAAAAACGGCCAAAAATGAAATTTTCCGGCGGCGCTCGCATGCCCAAACCCCGTCACTCCCGCGGCCTCGACACACCCGGGACTCCGCTTCGCGGCGGGCGACGCGGGAGTCCATGCCCCTGCTGGATTCCCGCCTGCGCGGGAATGACGGCGCCCCTGTTTCAGCATGGATCGTTTCACCGGGCCCCTTGAGAGGTGCCGAGCAACGCA
>JAUYEI010000114.1 GCA_030691385.1 Azonexus sp. | reverse complement strand
TCGCCGGCAAGTTCAACAAGGTCATCGCCGACGAACTGAACATCAGCATGCGCACCGTCGAGGTGCACCGCGCCAACATTTTCGACAAGATGCAGGTAAAAACAGCCGTCGAACTGGTCAATTTATTGAAAGCTGGATCCTGATGCTTCCCTAGTGCCTGGTTTTTCGCTAGCATCCCAACGAAATCCGATTGCCGCCCCGGCATCGCCCCTTCCCTGAATTCCACTCCATGAGGCAAGCATGAGCGAACATATCCATTATGTTACCGACGACACATTCGAGGCCGATGTGCTGCAATCGCAGCAACCCGTGCTCGTCGACTACTGGGCCGAATGGTGTGGCCCGTGCAAGATGATCGCTCCGATTCTCGACGAAATTGCCGCCGAATACGCCGGCAAGCTGAAGGTGGCCAAGGTCAATATCGACGACAACCAGGCAACCCCGGCCAAGTTCGGCATTCGCGGCATCCCGACGCTGATGATCTTCAAGAACGGCAATGTCGAGGCCACCAAGGTCGGCGCGCTCTCCAAGTCGCAACTCGCCGCCTTTATTGACAGCAATCTTTAATCTCCGTAGTCTGCCGACCTGACGGTGCGTTCTGCGCCGTCAGGCTGACGCGATCGGCCATCGGCCCCGGCGTCATTTCCCCTCCCCCCCCAGCACACCAGCTACCGCGCCCCGTCCTCCGGGTTGTCGCCAGCGCTCCATTTACGGCGCCCTTACTCTACATGCAACTTTCCGAACTCAAGACCCTGCACGTCAGCAAACTGCTCGACATGGCGACCGAACTCGCCATCGAGAACGCCAACCGCATGCGCAAGATGGAATTGATCTACGCCATCCTCAAGGCGAAGGCAAAAAATGGCGATACCATCTACGGCGACGGCACCCTGGAAGTGCTGTCCGACGGCTACGGCTTCCTCCGTTCCTCGGACACCTCCTACCTGGCCAACCCTGACGACATCTATGTCTCCCCGTCGCAGGTCCGCCGCTTCAACCTGCGCACTGGTGACACCGTCGAAGGCGAGATCCGCACGCCAAAGGACGGCGAACGCTACGTCGCCCTGACCAAGCTCGACCGCATCAACGGTTTCCCGCCGGAAGCCAACAAGAACAAGATCATGTTCGAGAACCTGACGCCGTTGCATCCGACACGGCATCTCCAGCTTGAACGGGACATCAAGTCCGAGGAAAACATCACCAGCCGCGTCATCGACATGATCGCCCCGGTCGGCTGCGGCCAGCGCGGCTTGCTGGTCGCCCCGCCGAAGACCGGCAAGACGGTGATGCTGCAGAACATCGCCCACGCCATCACCGCCAACCACCCGGAAGTCGTGTTGATCGTCCTGCTGATCGACGAGCGCCCGGAAGAAGTCACC